>BNVE01000205.1 GCA_025997875.1 Spirochaetia bacterium | reverse complement strand
GGGTAAATTATATGCCGCCCGGGATAAAATCCCCGAGGCCCGGGCCGAATGGCGGCGTGCAATACGGATCGATCCGGCCCATAAAGAGGCAAGGCTGAGCCTTAACAATATGTAAGACCAGTACGGAGGGGAATATGTTTGGGAATAGTTCTTCGGATATCGGTATTGATTTGGGTACCTGTAATACCCTTATTTATATACGCGGAAAGGGCATCGTTCTGAACGAACCTTCGGTGGTTGCGGTTGAACGGGGCACCAAAAAAGTTGTCGCCGTGGGCGCCGATGCAAAGCGGATGCTCTGGAAAACCCCGGGGAACATCATCGCCATAAGGCCCATGCGGGACGGGGTGATTGCGGACCTTGAGTCCACCGAAAAGATGATCCGCTACTTCATTTCCCGGGTCCTGCCCCGGTACCGGTTTATCAAGCCCCGGATGGTCATCGGCATTCCCTCCTGTATTACCGAGGTGGAGCGGCGGGCGGTGGAAGAAAGCGCCTACAAAGCAGGCGCCCGGGATGTAACGGTCATCGAGGAAAGTATGGCCGCCGCCATCGGAGCGGGTATTCCCATTTCCGAACCCGCCGGACACATGATCTGCGATATCGGCGGGGGTACCACGGAAACTTCGGTTATCAGCCTGAACGGCATGGTGGTTACCAACGCCATCCGGCTTGGGGGGGATGAATTTGACGAAGCCATCATCAAGCATGTCCGCAGCGTCCATAACCTTATCATCGGGGAGCAGTCCGCGGAACGGCTCAAGATCGAGATCGGCAACGCCTCCCCGGACAAGACCATCGAAAAGGTGGAGATCAAGGGGACCGATGCCATTACCGGGCTTCCCCGGCGGCTGGAAATTGACAGCGTAGAGGTCCGGGAGGCCCTGAAAGACCCTATCATCCAAATTGTTGACGAGATTAAAGCCACCCTGGGTCAAACCCCGCCGGAACTGGCGGCGGATATTGTGGAGCGGGGCATTGTGATGACCGGCGGCGGCTCCCTGCTCAAGGGCCTGCCCAAGCTTATTTCAAAAGAAACCGGGGTTCCGGTTATCCTTGCGGAACGGCCCCTGGACTGCGTTGCCCTTGGCGCCGGTATGTATTTTGAAAACGCCAAGGGATTTGATAATACCCGCAGTGTCTATGACAATCTGAACGGATAGGCCCATGGCGATTGAGGGGGGGAAGCGCCTTAAGACCCGTATTAATGCGGTATCCTTTTGCTTTATTGCGTTGACCCTGATTTCCTTTTCCCTGCTGCTCTTTTCTACCCGCAGTTTTGTGGTGGATGTAAAGGATGTGGGGCTTTCCCTCTTTTCCGGCATCCGGGGGGGGATATATGAGGTTTCTTCCCTGGCTTCCCGCACCGTCTTATCCATCCGGGAACTGGCCGCCCTGCGGCGGGAATTCGCCGAATTAACCGACCGCATCACCCGCTATGAACAGCTTGAACGGAACGCCGCGGAGATACGCCAGGAAAATTCCCGGCTCCGGGAACAGCTGGGTTTTTCCCAATCCTTAAATTACCGCCATATTCCGGCGGAGATAATCGGCAGGGACCCGGATAATCTTTTTTCCGCCATGGTTATCAACAAGGGAAGACATGCGGGGGTGGCAAATAATATGGCGGTTATCGCCTACCAGAACGGCGCCCAGGGCATGGTGGGCAAGGTTATCCAGACCGGGGCTTTCGAGAGCCTGGTAATGCCCCTCTACGATGTCAGTTCCTTTATTGCCGCCCGGCTGGCCATTTCCCGGTACGACGGCATTGTGGAAGGGCAGGGGAGTCCCGATGCTCCCCTGCGTATGCGGTTTATCCGGAAACGGGCCAGGGACGAAATCAATTTTGGGGATGTGATTGTTTCCAACGGCGTCGGAGGGGTTTACCCCACGGGCATCAATATCGGGCGGGTAAGCGGCATACTCTACCAGGAAAACGAAATCTCCATGGAAGTGAATTTGGAAAGCGCCATTGATTTTTCCCGGCTGGAATATGTCTTTGTAATCGCCGAAAAGGAAGCTGAACCCGGAGAGGAGCTTCTGCTTTCGGTCCCGGCGGAGGGGTCCGATGACTAAAAACGTTGTCTGGGCGGTGGTATTTGCCCTGGTCGCCGGTATCATCCAATCCACCCTGCTTTCCCGCCTTGCCCTGTACCATGCGGTTCCGGACCTGGCCTTGGGGATCGTCGTATTCAGCGCCTATGTGAACGGGACCATGACCGGACAGCTGACCGGTTTCTTTTCCGGGCTTCTGCTGGATTTTCTTTCCGCCGCCCCCCTGGGGCTCAATGCCCTTATCCGTACCCTGGTCGGGGCCCTGGCGGGGCTCATGAGGGGTACCTTTTTTCTGGACGGTGTTTTCCTCCCCATGATCCTCTGCGCAGCGGCCACCTTTTTTAAGGCGGGGATCCTCCTGCTGCTCCATGCCCTCCTCGCCGGGGCGGTGCCGGCCTATGCGTTCTTTGCCCCAACCTTCTGGGTAGAACTGATGTTCAATACCCTTTCGGCCCCCCTTCTTTTCGGCCTCCTTAAACTTTTTCAGCCCATCCTGGTCAGCAGAAACAGCCAGGGCGGGCCCCAGCGGGGGGATAACTGATGTCTACCATGGACCCCCTTTCCGGCGGGGAAGACCGGAGCGAAGTCAGAATTCAGATTTTACGGATCATCTTCATCCTGATATTCCTTGTCTATGCGGTCAGGCTTTTCAGTATGCAAATTTTAAGCGGCGAACTGTACCGTAACCAGGCCCGGGATATCGCCCGGCGGACCGCCCTTATCCCCGCCCAACGGGGGGAGATCTACGACCGCAATTTCAGATCCCCCCTGGTGATGAATACCGATTCCTTTGCGGTAAGCATGACCCCCGCAGAGGCGCCGGCATCGGAAATCCCCGCCCTTATCGGCCGGGTAGCGGAGATCCTGGGGATGCCCCGCGAACAGATCGACCGGAAGGTCCCGGCCCAGTACTATTACCTTTACCAGCCCATAGAATTGGCGGTGAACGTTCCCTTTAAAACCATCGCCACCCTGGCGGAAAATGCGGATACCCTGCCGGGTATTTCCTGGCAGTCCAAGCCCATGCGGAACTATGTGGATTCGGGGAGCCTTTCCCATATTTTAGGCTATATCAGGGATATCACCCCGGATGAACTTACGGTGCTCTACAACCAGGGCTACAAAACCGGGGACCTTATCGGCAAGCTCGGCATTGAGAAGCAGTACGATGATATCCTGCGGGGCAGGGAGGGCATGGAGACCCATACCGTGGATGTCCGGGGGCGGCGCATCGCCGGGGAGGTGAATAATTCCCGGGACCCCCCCGCCATGGGGAAGAACCTGGTTCTGTCCATTGACCGTTCCATTCAGACCTTGGCGGAAAAGGCCCTGGGGGAACGGATCGGGGCGGCGGTGGTACTCCGGCCTACCACCGGGGAAGTCCTGGCCATGGTATCCTATCCCTGGTATGACCCCAATATATTTAACCGTAATGATCTGGGGAGCGAATACCAGGCCCTGATTAACGATCCCAACAAGCCCTTTCTCAACCGGGCCATACAGTCCAGTTATCCCCCGGCATCCACATTCAAGATCATCATGACCAGCGGCATCCTTGCGGAAAACGTATTCCCCCCGGATCAGACCGTGGACTGTATGGGGGAAGTCAGTTACGGCGACCGGCTCTTTCACTGCCATGTAAGACGGCCCGGCCACGGCAGGCTCAACCTGCACCGGGCAATGGCCCAGTCCTGCGACATCTATTACTGGACCGTGGGACGGGACTACCTGGGGGCGGAACAGATCGTGGCCTATGCCCGGGATTTTGGGTATGGGGAACCCACGGGCATTGATCTGCCCAACGAAATCGCCGGCTTCATCCCTGATCCCCAATGGAAGGAGCGCCGTTTCCATGAACGGTGGCAGGGGGGGGATACGATGAACATGTCCATCGGTCAGGGATTCACCCTGGTTACCCCCATTCAGATGGCCAATATGGTATCCATGGTGGTCAATGGGGGAACGATTTACCAACCCCACCTGCTCAAGGAAGTACGGGACCCCATTTCAGGCGCCGTGGAACGGAGTATCATGCCCAAGGCGCTCCACAAAAGCAATATCGACCAGGGGGTTTTTGAAGCGGTCCGGCGGGATATGCGGGGAGTTATCAGCGAAGGGACCGCCCAGTTTCCCCTGAACATCAAGGCGGTGGAGATCGCCGGAAAGACCGGAACAGGGGAAGTGGGGGTCAACAACGACCGCTGGCTTTCCTGGTTCGCGGCATACGCCCCCTACGAAACGGACAAACCGGAAGAGCGGGT
>BNVE01000204.1 GCA_025997875.1 Spirochaetia bacterium | reverse complement strand
TCCTTGTCGAAGAGCTGGCGGATAAGTTTGTCCCCCAATTCGCGGATGTCCAACACCCCTACCCACTTTTCCAGCCGGTGGAGAAGCCGCTTGGGGCAGTCCGGGTTGGGGCAGTAGAGCCGGGTACCGCCGTCAACAAGGGGGGTGTTGCAGACAGCGCAGGTATGGGGAAAGACAATCTCTGTTTTTTCTTTTGGCAGTGATTCTGCGGGTAAGGCCCCGTCGGGCGCAAGCCCTTCGATCTTGGGGATGATCTCCCCCCGCTTTACCACCCGCACGGCGGAGCCAATCATAAGGCCCATGGCGCGGATCATGTCGGGGTTGTTGAGGTTGGCCCGCTGGACCGTGGTACCCGCGATCCGCACCGGGTCCACCACGCCGATGGGGGTATAGGTGGCCCCGGATTCACTCCATTCCACCGAACGGAGTATGCTGAAGGCGGTTTCCAGTTCAAACTTAAAGGCGATTTGTTTTTCCGGCCTGGCCCGCCTGAGATCCGCCATGTCCGTAACCGGGTCTTTTACCACCAGGCCGTCGATGTCAATCGGAAGCTTGTCCCGCATGGCCGCAACTTTACTGCGGTAATCGATTATCTCTTCGGGGTCAAAAAATTCTTTGGTCACCGTAACTTCAAAACCCCGTTTCTTAAGCCAGGCGATCTTTTCTTTTTCGTCTTTAAAGTAAGCGTCATCAGCGGGGGCGGAAACATCGTAGGTGATAAGCTTGAGGTCTTCGCAGCCCAGGCCGTCCTTGCGGCGCATGATCCCGTTGGCGGCGTTCCGGCAGTTTGCCTTTTCTGTGTATTTTGAGCCCCAGATTTCGTGGGTCATTACCACTTCTCCCCGCACCCCCCCGGTAAAGGGGATGTCCAGGCCGGAGAGCACACCGGTCATGCGCAGGGCATTGGGGGTAATTTCATCCCCGATGATGCCGTCCCCGCGGGTGACCGCCCGGAGGAGCTTACCTTTTTCGTATTGCAGTTCCAGACTTGCCCCGTCCAGTTTGTACTGGACAAGAAACACCCGGGGGGCCTTATCCCCCGCCGCTGGTTCATCCGCGTCAGGCCCCCTGCCCGTCTTGAGCGCCCAGGCGCGGAACTCCTCCGGATTGGCGGCCTTGTCCTGGCTCCCCATGGGGATTAAATGCTTTGCCTTTGGAAAACCGTCAACACTGTCCGCAGCAGTACTAAGGCTATCAGCCCGGCCATCGGCCCCGACTTTTTTCAGCAGGGAATTCGCCGGGTCCAGGGCCTTTAATTCATCCCAGAGGAGATCGAATTCGGCGTCGGAGACCTCCGCCTCCCCATCGTAATAGGATTGCTGATATTTCCGTATAAGCCGCTCAAGCGCCGCGATCCGCTCTTTTCCGCCCCTCATTCCCAACTCCTCATTCCTCAGAAGATCAACCACGGACCTCCTTCATTCCTTTATAAAGTAAAGCTCCCGCACTTCATGGTTCTTATCAATCCCCTTCTGTTCAAACTTGGTCCTCGGCCGCCAATCCTGATGCGGGGCGAATCCGCTTTTGCCGCTCCCTGCGTGGGGGTTTACCAAACCCGGTGTGGCGGAAAGTTCCGCAAGGGCCTGGTTTCCGTAATCCTCCCAGTCGGTGACCATGTAGAGATAGCCGCCGCTGCTTAGTTTTTCTGCAAGCATATCCGTAAAGGGCCGGGTGACAAGCCGCCTTTTATGGTGCCGCTTTTTTGGCCAGGGATCGGGGAAGAAGATATGAAAGGCCGCCGCGGAACCGGGAGCCGTCATCTTTTCCAGGACCTCTACCGCATCGTGTTCAATGATACGGATATTGCGGAGGTCCCGTTTTTCGATTTCCCAGAGGAGCCGCCCGATCCCCGGGGTATGTACTTCCAGGCCCAGGTAGTTTTTCTGCGGATTCGCTTCGGCGATATCGGCGGTAGCTATTCCCATACCAAAACCGATTTCGATGGTCAGGGGGTTTTCGTTTCCGAAGAATGCAGGAGCGGAAGCTGCATCAGGGGTAAAGGGAATGCAGAACCGGGGCGACAGGGTTTCGTAGGATCGCTTCTGGGCAACGCTCATCCGTCCCGCACGGAGGACGTAACTTTTTATTCCATGCAATCAATTCCCTCGGATTGAGGCCATATTGGTAAACGCAGAGGTAAGATATTCGGGGTCCTCTGCCCAAAGGGCGATGGTCTTGACGGCTGCGGGAATGTCAAGTTCAGAAACCTCCCCTGCAAGGCTTGTCAGGGGAAGGGTTTTTACAAAATTCCCCTGCTCGTCATAGCAGACAAATTTATTTTCCGGGTACCTGGAATCGGCCCGGTACCGGCCTTCGGCAATGCTGAGCAAGGGGAAGGGAAAACGGCTGTTTGCGGGGGCGTCAAAGGTAAAGGCCCGTTCTGTTTTTTCGCCCCCCTTATTTATCAATACCGCCCGGTACTGCCCCCGGGGCAGGGTCTCGTTCCCGGCCATGGCGATGCTCCGGCTCCCGATCCAGGTTTGGCCTTCCTTTTCATAACTTATCCAGTCATCGGATTTCATGACCCACCGCAGCCCTTCCCGGTCATGGAAGAGCCGCAGCTCCGCAAGGTTTTCAAGCCCGTCATCATCTTCGGAAATCACAAAAAATGAAAACCGTTCCACGGGACCTGAGCTTTCCTGGTAGTACACAAGCTCAATAAAACCGAAGGGCATACCCGGTTCCGAGCGGGAACAGGAAGCGGAAAATAACAATAAGATGACCAATATCGAAAAAAACAGACCCTTCACGGTATGAATATAGTATTCCTCCGGCCGTTTTGCAATCCCGGACAGAAGAGATTTAACCACAAAAGGACACGAAAAACACGAAATTTTACTTTGAAATGAGGCAGTTCCAAAATATCAGATTTTGGAACTGCAACCTTAGATTTAAGGGGAAAAGCGGACTTTAGACCGCTTTTCCAAGAGCCGGTTCCAAAACTAACCGAGTTTTGGAACCGGCTCAAATATCATCTTTTTTCGTGTTTTTAGTGGTTAATTCCTATTTGCTCATCCCCACCACGCTTCCGAGCTCTTCCTGGAGTCGTCCAGCTCGCTCCTGAGCGTCCTGTTGAGCTCGCCGAGCCTCTCCGAGATCCCGATCAACCTTTCCAGCTCGTTCCCGGAGCTGCTCCCGTTCCCGTCCGCTTCGCCATCCAAAGAATAAACCGGCAAGGACAAGACCGAGCACAAAAGGAATAAGCCCATAAGCCGCGCCGGCGCTCCGGCCGTTGTTTTTGACCCTGATACGTTCCACCGCACGGTTCCTCCTTTACTTATCCCCCCCCAAAAAAAGGCGGCCCCCGATGAGGCCGCCTTTTATCTTTCCTTTAAGTTGGCAGTGAGGAAGAAGCGGCTTTTCCCCGCTTCTTCCGCCGGCAACTATCCGAAACTCTTCCTGAGCCGGCCGCGGCACTAGTTGCGCACCACCCGGAAACCTAAGGAGAGGTACCCGTAGTACATGATGTTATAGCTCCGTGCCGTCGAACTGATATCGTCCTTAATAGCCTGACTGCTGCCGCCGCGATTCACGCGGTACGATCCGGTCGAAGGACCCGTAGGATCAGTCTGCGCACCGGCAGCGTAATTGTCGCTCCAGTAGTCCGAGCACCACTCAGACACGTTTCCGTGCATGTCATACAGATCCCAATCATTCGGGACTTTCTGCCCTACCGTTCGGGGAGGTCCATAGGAGGTGGTTACCGTGTACCATGCCGCCGCGTCCAGCGCCGCGTCTGCCGCGTCCCCGGTATAGTATTTTGTCGTCGTCCCGGCGCGGCACGCATATTCCCATTCCGCCTCCGTTGGCAGCCGGTACCCGTTATTGCTCTTGGTCATCGTGGCCTTATTCCAATCTTCATTCCTTGACATGGGTATGCTTCTGTACGCAAGACCCGCCCAGTCTACTTCAACGCCGCCTACTTTTACGCTGTACACCGGCTGTAACCCCGCCGCTATGCTCAGCTTGTTGCAGAACGCTATCGCCTCATACCAACTGACTGTGTTCGAAGGGGAATTTTCAACCCCCATTAAGTCATAATTAGCACCATAGGCCATCCCCAGCACCGAATTAAGCTGCCAAGCCGTCACCTCGTACTTATTTATCTTGAACGCGCTCAGCGTCACATTATGTGCGGGGGTTGTAAAATAATCACTGTTGTCGCCCATCTGGAAGGTTCCGGCGGAGAGCTGTACCATGTTACCGGCAATTTCTGCTAACACTGCCGGTAAAGGATCTACAGTGATAGTAAAATTTTCGATGTAGGGGGTTCCCGGCGCCAATCCGTCGAGTATGGTCGCCGTAACGGTCATGCTGCC
>BNVE01000203.1 GCA_025997875.1 Spirochaetia bacterium | reverse complement strand
GGAATGGTGTGAGGAGAATAACGAACACGCCTGTAGTGAACGGTTCCTGTCTGTACGGCTTAAGGAATTGGGGATAGAGCGGTCCCGGACTGCGGAAGCCCGGTATTGGACCGGGATTATGCTCAAGGCAAAGCTTTCTTAAATTTTTTTGTTTTTGTTTTTTGTTGTTTTTCCCCTTGCCCCTTTTTTGGTTTGTCATAAATGACACAGGGTTATGGTATTGGCTGAAAAAGGGTTGCATGGGCTTGTAATAAGTGGGCAGGAGTGTATTTCTGTAACTAAGTTTCTTGTGTTAAAAACTTGTCTGACAAAATAACAAACAAAAATGGACAGTTTCAAACAAAACAGGGACGCGCGCGCTCTCTTGGTTTAGAAAAAATCGGCTTAATGACGCAAAGCGGAGGGCAAAATTCGATTTTTGCGTCACTATATTATGATGTGCCCTTATTGATTACAGTTGAATAGAGTATACCCCTCTATTCTAATATTATTTTCTTTTTCTTTTATGACAATAAAAAAAAGAAAAAAGAATATATAAATATTATATGAGGGACTTAGCCAAAATGGAATCACTGACAGCATGCGTCATTCAGGCCGCCCCCGCTTGCGGGGGCGGTTCCGCCTTCGTTCAGCCTCCCCGTAGGGGTGGCTGCGTGAATAAAGCTTTAGAGGGGAAATTTAGGACGCAGCCTTTGGGATGTTGTTCAGCATCCCGTAGGGGGCTGGTTACAAAAAAGCCTTGAGAATCGGAGCAAGCCAGGCTAGAGGGTAGAGCGCCGTTGGGCGGGCAGAGTAAACCCCGCTGCGGCTACTTATCGGCGGGGCGGCGGGATGCCGCCTGGGTGGGAAAAAACGCTGGCAGGGATGCCAGTGTTTTTTCCTACTTTGCGGCGAACGACCAACGGGAGTGAGCCGCCCCTCCCCCTTTGAGCCGTTGATGAAGGGTTTGTGACCAGAGCGACCGTAGGGAGCGGCGGGAACAAACCCCACCTATTTCGCGGGCGTAGCCCGCCATAGAGGGGGAAGCCCGGCGGCGAGGGGGAGGGACAATATAGGCCGCTGATAAGTAGCTGCCTAAGCAAGATGGACTTGAAGGTTGAGCGGCCCTGGGCGGGCAGAGCAAGCGCCCCCTTGTAGGTTGGACAGCGTTGATGATTTGAAAAAAACCCGCAGGGTTTTTGACCATTCTTTTCTTTTCTTGGGTGGGGTGCCGGGGTTTTTTGCGCCGCTTTTGCAGAGGGGTTTTTACCTTTTGAAAAATGGCGGCGCAAAAAAGGGCGGCAGTTACCGTATACAGGGGATGGTGATTACCGGAGAAAAGTAATGTTGTAAATTTGGGCGCTATTGAGTTTATTAAGGGCAAGGCATAGAAAGATACGGCATTACTCAGGGGAACGCAGCCACGGGCCGGGAAACGCTAAATTCGGGGTGTTTAGAAAGTGTTTGCCATACAGAAAATCTTATATTTTTGATTAACAGTATTACTGTGCATCTTAAAAACGATTAAAATGACAGCAGATATGACAGCAATATCTTTTGAGACAGGGTATATTGGAGTACACTACAATCAATTCTATTCAATATGGGGGTTTACTAATTCTTTATAATACAATAAATTATTCAACTAGAGTACATCAGAGACAACTACAGTCTATTGTTGATAGGAAACCGTAGGTTTCCAGCAACTGCAAAAATGTGCCGGAACAAAACCCCACAAAGGGCGAAGCCCGACTGGGGTTTTGTGGAGGCCAAGCCGCTACTGCGGCGCAGCGTATAGCGTATGTTATGTGCCGTTTGCCCGTACCCTATGTGAATGGTATTACGACTGTTTTTTATAGTGAGTATGTTCTCCACCAACAATTATATCTAAATCATCTCCATTAACTACATATCTACGTCCCGACACATCATAACCGGGAACAGATATTGCAAGCATATTATCTACAAACATATATGTACCCATAACCGTCGCACCACCTTTGGCCACATTTGTCATGAATTTGCCATCCTCAGAGAAGACATAAAACTGACCACGATCGTTTACCCATTTCCCAACCATTGATATTATTTTTTTATCTTCTATAATATCATTTATAATATCATTCTGCCCAATGAATTTTGACGCCGGTGACTTGCATCCCGGGCAACATTCCGGTGCACTTGAACCTGTGTGAACATAGCCACAAATCGAACATTTATACTTTCTCATAAAATACCTCCTTACTTCCCCTGACAATTCCTATTGCAGGCAATTAAAACCTACTTCTGTTACATAACTTTTTTTATTATATTCCTTTCAATTATTTTGTCAAGCCTTTTTCCAATAATTTTTAAACAAATTTTAGGGCAAATGGCACATAACGTGAAAGCTATACGACGTTTTTGCGGTTGCGATAAAGGAAACCGAAGGTTTCCAGCAACCGCAAAAATGTGCCGGAGAAAAACCCCACAAAGGGCGAAGCCCGACTGGGGTTTTTCGTAGGCCAAGCCGCTACTGCGGCGCAGCGTATAGCGTATGTTAGGCGAAGTTTTTTTGCTTTACACTTATGCTTCTTCTATGATTTCAGTTTTTACAATAATGTTCAGATCATTATATACAAACACAGACAGGCTATTAATGAAAGCCTCTATAATTATCAATAATGTATATGCGGTTACCATATAGGTCTTTGACCGTACCATCACTCTCAATAATGTGTAGGCGATTGCCGTATAAATCTTTAACCGTGCCGTTACTCTCAATAATGCATTTGCGATTTCCGTATAAGTCTTTGACCACAACATCACCACCAATGTTTTCAATAGTACACAGCCGATTACCAAACAGGTCTTTAGCCACAACATCACTACCGATGTTTTCAATAGTACACAGGCGATTACCAAATAAATCTTTAACAACCATATCCATAGTTAAGTCCTGACACGCTCTATCCGCATACGGCGTGTCAATAATCCCGCGCTTCTACAAATCCCCAATCTTGTAGGGCAATTCTGCTGTCCACCATTACTTCACCTTCCACTCAGTCTTGAGTCTGTTGAGACACCCGTGCGCCTCGTCGTGACCTTGTTCAGCAGCTTGGCGAAAGAAATCGGCGGCTTCCTGATACTTCTTCTTACGGGAGAAGAAAGACTTCTTCCCTTCCTCGTATGCGGCCTTACCTTTCTGATACAGTGCCTCTGCTGCCTGACGTTTCGCCTCCGCCCTGCGCTCCGCTTCCTGCCGTTCCACTTCCGCCTTATGCTTCGCTTCCTTGCGCTTCGTCATTACTCCAGAAAAAGACCGTACAGGACGGCAAAATTCCGTCTCCATGTTCCCAGTTAGGAGATTCTCTACTGGTCTGGAATAGGACTCACCGTTAGAAAGACCCAGGCACCACGCAAATTTTGCCAAACTACCGCTGCCGTCCTCCTCTGAAGAGTAGTATAATTCATACCCTCTGCCAGAAAAATTTCCTAAACCCTTCTTTGCGAGGTTCGTATACATTAAACGCAGTTCATCCATTGTTGGCAACCGCCAACCTGTGAAGCCGTTGATGTTCAAAGTGCGGCACCGGGATATTGCATTAGACCACTCTGTCTTAAATTCCGCGCTCTGGGGCGCACATTCCAGATATCCCCACTTGCCATTCCCTGCGTCCCATTCGGAAAACACAAGCCCGCCCGAAGGTCCGGTATCTCCGATTTCATAGTCCTCTGCTTTGCCCCCAGCTTCCTTGCGTTCCGCCTCGTCGAGTTGCTCATTCGTGAGGTTTGCTCCCCATTTCTGCCTGAGTTTTTCGTACTTTGCGCGTTCTTCCGCATATCTTGCGCTTTCCTCTGCTTTCCACTTTTCCTGTCTCGTTGCTTTTGAATGAAGGTATTCCTCTGCCAATTTGTCTTGGTCAATACCGCTCCGCATGGCAGTTACAATTTCACCAGCGACTTCGTACGTCTCTCCCAAACCAATTTCTTCCATTTCTTCGTCTGTCATTTTTATCTCTCCTTACTTCCCTACGTAATTTCTACCGCTCATCCACGCTTCATAGTTGCCGCAGGTCTTGCAATTCTGTTCCGACTTGCAGTTATAATCCCGGTGCCCTGAATCCGGCATACTACCCGATAAATAGCAACAACCGCTCCGGTCATCATAGTGGGGACAATATCCCGAAACGCGATTTGGATTTGGCATAATTTTTCCTCCTAAATGTTTATATATGATATACCCCATGTATATTATATGTCAACAATATTTTATAATATTTTACAAAAAAATTCAAAAAAATTTCGCCTAACGTGAAAGCTATACGACGTTTTTGCGGTTGCGATAAAGGAAACCGTAGGTTTCCAGCAACCGCAAAAATGTGCCGGAACAAAACCCCACAAAGGGCGAAGCCCGACTGGGGTTTTGTGGAGGCCAAGCCGCTACTGCGGCACAGCGTATAGCGTATGTTGAGGTTGTAGAAAAAGTATTTGTAAGTCCTAAAGAAAGCATGATATAATAGCCATATTATGGCAGTATTCAAAAGCACCCACCAAGGGCAAGGAACATTATTCGTCAAG
>BNVE01000202.1 GCA_025997875.1 Spirochaetia bacterium | reverse complement strand
AGGCTTGAAAAGAGCGAAGGAGTACACGTATGAATTTATATGATTTTACGGTTACAAACCGTGAAGGAAAACCTGTGTCACTTGCCGGCTATAAAGGCAAAGTGCTTTTGATTGTCAATACCGCCACCAAGTGCGGATTGACTCCGCAATATACCGGTTTGCAAGCCTTGTATGATACCTATCAGGGTAAAGGATTGGAAATTCTGGACTTTCCCTGTAATCAATTTGCCGGACAAGCCCCAGGTAGCGCCGAAGAGATTTGCGAATTTCGCAAGACGCAGTATCATGTTACCTTTCCCCAGTTTGCCAAAATTGACGTGAATGGTGACAATGCCGCGCCGCTTTTTGTGTATCTTAAAGAGCAGGTTACTGAAACTGCCGATGAAGGGGCGGCCGCTCTTATTGAACGGATAAAGAGCATTTCCCCCTTCACCGGTGCCAAAGACATCAAATGGAATTTTTCAAAATTCCTGGTAAATCGTGACGGAAAAGTGGAAACATGGTTTTCACCCACAACAAAACCTGAAGATTTGACTGCCGCGATAGAGCGGTTACTCTAACCGTAAAATCAGTCAGTCGCCGGTTGAGCATGGCAATGGGTTATTTTGTCATGTTCAACCGGACCATCCGTCCTTGATATCAGAAAAGTTTATAAAAAGTTTATGTTTTGTTGATAAACAGTTTACATCTGCATAGTAATCTTTTGCTATGTTGTACAAAAAAAATCTTCATTATTTTGATTTTGAATTCCAGATTTCACCGGTAATTGATATGGCCTTTGTCAATGTACAGGCAGGTTGTTTTTATGATTCGTATGGAACAGCCAAAATCCTGAAAAGTTGATAAACAATTGATGTTTTGTTGATAAACAGTTTACACCTGGCGGATACATTTTAAATATCAATAAAGAATAAAAAATTCCTTATTGGTTTTACGCCGTATGGTTGTAAAAACTTTTTTTATAGGAGTTTCTTATGAAACGAATTGTATTTTTATCGTTCTTGCTCATTTTTGCCCTGTCCTTTGTAACAGCACAGGAAGCGGCGCAGGAAACAGTGCCGGAAGCTGCCCCATTTGTGCTTCCCGCAAACGAAACCAGCCTGTCACCCGGTTTCGTATTCGGTAACACCTTTGAGTTTGATCCCGATAATGACAACAACTATTTTGGATCGCCGGGTATGGCCATTGAGGGCTATTCTTTTTGGAACCACAAAAACCTTGGGATTTTTTATCACGGCTCATTTGCGTTTCCGGTGATAGGAGATGATGGGGACACGTCCCTCCGCGACTTTCAATGGGAAGGTATCTTTGGCCCGGCTTTCCGTATCCGCTTCACGGATAAGCTGACGTTGCAAACCGGCATTGGGATTGGCGGAAGCGGATTGTTCGCGCGGTATGAGGAAAACGGCGATGATTATTTCAGAACAATGTTTAACTTTGGTATCGGCGCGGATGCCGGATTAAAGTTTGACATCACTGACAAATTCTTTATCAAAGGCGGAGCGAATGTCATGTGGTCATTTTTAGGAGGCAGTGTCGCGCACGAAACATCGCGTAATGGGGACTGGAGCAGAGACTGGAACCCGAAAGGCTATTCGACGCTGAGCGTCAACCCCTACATCACTTTCGGCTTGAACATCTATTCTCCGAAGCGGGAAATCCGTCGTTCCAATTCGCTGCCGCACCTGGGAAAGAATTCGCTTTCCGGGTTACCGCAGAGGAAAAATATTATGCATCCCCTATTGCCGCAGGTAGGAAAACCCCCGCGTGAACAAACTGCACAATAGGAGTAAAGCGGTTTCGGGATACCCCTGTCCTGAAACCGCTTTTCCCTGTTATAAAAGGAGAGATATTTAATGGGTAAAAACAAAGAGCAATATAACCCATTTGATACTGTTCTTTTTTGGCTGGACCTGGTTTCGGTTGGTTACGACTTCGCCTTTTATGAAAGCCTAAAAGATGGTAGCCGGACAGAAGGGAAAAATGGTATGGTTACCAATATCCCTGAACAAAAACACAAGGAGATCGAATGACCCTTAAACACAGAGTTTTTACCTCGAATATTCTTATGATTGTGCTGCCGATCTTATTGTTTTGGGCTTTGATGATGGGCATCAGCGGAGCGGTGCTTGTTTTAAACGGGGTTAGTTTTGACAGCGGAACTGCCGAAAAAATAGAATTTCTGGAAGACTGGCATTCCTCGGGGATGGGAATTGTTTTTACGGGTATCACAATGGCAATCGTTATTATCCTGACACTCACGGTAAATCAGTTCCTGACAAGGAACATCATTAACCGTGTTATGAAGCCTCTTGATACGCTCATCTCCGGCGCACGGCAATTCAGTGAAAATAACCTCGCTTTCCGGCTTGACTACCGCGCCGAAGATGAATTCCGCCCTGTCTGTAATACCTTTAATGAAATGGCGGCGCGTCTTGAAAAAAATGAAAACAGCCGGAAGGAATTGATAGCCGGTATTTCCCACGATTTACGCACGCCGCTTATCGCAATCAAGATGAGTGTTGACGGTATTAAATCCGGCGTTGCCGCAACTGTTTCACAGCGCGAAAAATATCTTGACATTATAGAAAATAAGACCCGCGATATAGAGCATATCATAGAGCAGCTTTTTTTATTTTCCAAACTGGACATAGACGATTTCAAGGTGGAAACACAGATCGTTAATTGCGGCACGATGATAGAAGATTACATTGCGGAACTATCAGGTGAATATGAACGGCGCGGGCTTGCGCTTACTGTACAGGAATTGCCGGAGGATATTCACATCAGCATAGACCCCTTATTGTTCCACCGGGTGATTATCAATATTTTTGAGAATGCCGCGAAATATAAAACGGCGGAAAAAGGACAGATGAACATTCGCGTTACAAGAACAAACGGCATTGAAAAGAGAGCGGAGATAACCTTTACCGACAATGGCCCCGGCGTAAAGACTGAAAGCCTTGAAAAACTGTTTGATGTTTTTTACCGCGCCGATCCTTCCCGGAATAATGTCGCTCGTCCCGGCGAGCGTACAGGGTCGGGACTGGGGCTTGCCATCAGCGCGAAAATTATCGCCAAAATGGGCGGCTCGATTCGCGCCGAATTACCGGATGCGGGCGGGCTTGCGATAGTGATTAATTTGCCTTTGGCAAAGGACAGGAACAATGGCAAATGATAACGCGGCGAGGCCGCGTATTCTTATTATCGAAGACGATGACACCATTGCGGAACTTGAGCGGGACTTTCTCGAAATCAACGGCTTTATAACAGAGCGGGAAAGCGATGGACTTAAAGGAATGGAACGCGCCTTGAAAGATACCTTTGACCTTATTCTGCTTGACCTTATGCTGCCCGGTATGGACGGCTACGCGATTTGCCGCGCAATCCGTGATAAAATAAATGTGCCAATTTTGATGGTAACGGCGCGGGGCGAAGAGACCGACAAGGTGCGCGGGCTTGGGTTAGGCGCGGATGATTATATTACAAAAAACTTTACCCCGGCTGAACTGGTGGCTCGGATAAAATCCCATATTGCCCGGTTCAGGCGAATTACAGAAGCCGCCCGGCAGACAACAACAATAGAAAAACGAGAGGCAGCAGAAAAAGAAATTATCGTCAGCGACATTGTCGCCGGAAACCTTGTAATGAATCCCTTAACACGGCGCGTTTTTGTTTCGGGGACAGAAATAGAACTTGCCAACAAAGAATATGAATTGCTTTTTTTTCTTGCCTCAAACCCTGAAATAGTTTTTAGCAAGGAAAAGCTTTATAACAAAATCTGGGGCGAAGATATGTACGGCGATATCAATACCGTCCGCGAGCATATTACCCGCCTGCGCAAAAAGATAGAGCGCGATCCGTCCAATCCGGTACACATACAAACGGTGTGGGGTGCGGGTTATAGGTTTTTGGGATAGAGTAATTAGTCGCTCCTTAACAAAGGCCTAACTTCTTATATAGCAAAGAATTAGCGGGTAAAAGCCTTTCAAATAATTACCGGAAAGTGTACAATAAGGCATAAAAACCGGCAAAGAGAGGGAAAAAATGCTCGGCACATTACCTGACCGGAACCAGCGCGAACTGTACCGCCCGCTGCTCACGGACCTGATAGACCCGCAGCACGAACTCTCCCCCGCGCAAGCGGGCTCTTGCTTTCGGATAGTATCGACTGGGATTATACGGAAAATCATCACCGCAGTAAAAGCGTTTTTGGACAGTCCTTATGACGGGCACACGATAGAACCGTTATTGGAACAAATGGAGCATAACGGGATGGCATTGCCGAAAGAAATCATCTACGACCGTGGAGGCAAAGGCCGGAAAGAAATAAAGGGAGTGAAGATACTCACGCCTGACAAACCGAAGCAGACGGACAGCGCATACCAAAAACAGCAGAAACGGAGGCGGTTCCGGTCACGGGCGGGGATAGAGCCAATAATCGGGCATTTGAAAACAGATTTCAGGATGGCGCAAAACTATCTGCACGGGGAAGCCGGGATACAGATCAACGCGTTCATGGCTGCTGCGGCGTGGAATTTCAAGCGGTACATGGCGGTTCTGAGCGAAAAAGCCGCGAGGTTTTTTTGGCGCATTTTCA
>BNVE01000201.1 GCA_025997875.1 Spirochaetia bacterium | reverse complement strand
TGAACATCAAGGCGGTGGAGATCGCCGGAAAGACCGGAACAGGGGAAGTGGGGGTCAACAACGACCGCTGGCTTTCCTGGTTCGCGGCATACGCCCCCTACGAAACGGACAAACCGGAAGAGCGGGTAGTGGTTTCCGTTATTGTGGAGGCGGTAAATAACTGGGAGTGGTGGGCTGTCTACGCATCGGCGATTATCTATCAGGGTATTTTCGCCGGGCAAACCTATGAGGAAGCAATCCGGACCCTGGGGCCCCAGTATATCAGGCCGGTAGTCGGGAGGCGCGAGTGAGATTCCGGAACATGCTCGAAATAGATTTTTCACTCCTCCTGGCGGCAATTACCCTTTCGGTATTCGGGGTGCTTTTTATTTATTCCTCGGGGCTCAACTCCTCGGGGGTACTGGTTTCCAATGAGTACTTCAGGCAGATTTTCTGGGCCACCGCCGGGGTGATCTTCGCGCTGGCCCTGTCCATGGTGGATTACAAACGCCTCCGGGATATTTCGGTGTACCTCTACCTGGGCACCCTGGCGCTTTTGATCTATACCTGCCTTTTTGGCAGGTACGTAAGCGGCGCCCGTGCCTGGATAGGGATCGGCATCTTTGGCATTCAGCCTTCGGAGTTCGCCAAGATTACCACCATCCTCTTTCTTGCCCGCTATCTGGACGATTCAAAACGGAACCCTGAGTCTTTTTTCCGTTTCCTCATCTCCTGCATCATCGTGTTTGCCCCCATGGTGATCATCCTTATCCAGCCCGATTTTGGCACCTCCCTGGTCTTTATCCCCATCCTTTTGGTGATGACCTTTATCGCCGGGGTGTCTATCCGGTATGTCTTTTTTCTGACGGCGGTCATCGCCCTTACGGGCTTCCTGATGGTGCTGCCCCTGTGGCAGACCTATATTTTGCAGAACCCCATCCCCGCCTTGCTCATACTGACCAATGCCCGGTTCACCGCCATTGCCATCATGGCTCTGGGCATTATCGCCGCCATAGCCCTTTTCGGTTTTATCCGCTACAAGAAGCGCTACTTTTTCTGGATCGTCTACGGTGTCGCCGTACTGGTCATCTCCCTGGGGGCATCCTTTGTGTCCCAGAGGGTGCTCAAGGACTACCAGCTCAAGCGGCTCATCGTGTTCCTGGACCCCAATGTGGACCCCCGGGGCGCAGGGTGGAACATCATCCAGTCCATTACCGCCATCGGTTCCGGGGGGCTTTCCGGCAAAGGCTACCTCCAGGGCACCCAGAGCCATTACCGTTTCCTTCCCCAGCAGAGCACGGACTTTATCTTCTCCATCTTTACCGAAGAGTGGGGCCTTCTTGGGGGGCTGCTGGTTTTTGCCCTTTTCCTGCTCATCTGCCTGCGGCTGGTGCGGATCATGAAGACCACCTCCGATACCTTTGGGGCCTATATCGCGGCGGGCCTTTCCGGCATGTTCATCTTTCATTTTCTTATTAACGTGGGAATGACCATGGGGATCATGCCCATCACGGGGATTCCCCTGCTCTTTATGTCCTACGGCGGCTCCTCGGTTATCTCCGCCATGACCGGCATCGGCCTGTCCCTGAGCATCTATGTCAGACGGTACCAGCATTAAGGTCATTTTTACCGCCAAGTCGAAAAAGTCGAAGAAGGAAGAAGAAATTAACTATATAAACATCGAAAAAGATCTGGGCGGCGCTCTTCTGGGGGTGGAAAAGCCGGACCGGTATACCGGGGGGGAGTACGGCCGCCTGGCAAAACAAGACGCTGTTTTTCAGGCCGCTATTGCCTTTCCGGACCTCTACGAAATCGGCATGTCGAACCAGGCCCTGCGTATCCTCTACAATGCCCTCAACGGGCTCTCCGATGTTTCCTGTGACCGGGTCTTTGCCCCTGCGCCGGATTTTGAGGCTCTGCTTCGGCAGCGGAGCCTTCCCCTTTACGGCCTTGATACGGGGATTCCCCTGGGCAATCTGGATATGCTGCTCTTTACCCTGGGCTATGAATTGGGGATCACTTCGGTTTTAAACATCCTGGATTGCGCCGGCATCCCCATCCATGCGGCGGACCGAAGCGCATACAACGAATTTTCAGGAGCAGGGGAGGGGAGCCCCATCGTGATCATGGGGGGGCCCTGCGTGTCCAACCCCTTGCCCTACGCCCCCTTTATCGACGCCTTCTGGATAGGGGAAGCGGAGGCCGGTTTCTTTGAACTGGTAGAAGAACTGCGGGACCGCAAAAAGGCGGGGCAGACCCGGCGGGAGCTTCTGGAACATATTGCAGGCCACCCTTCCGTGTGGGTTAGGGGTAAGGAAAGGGCCGTCCGGGCCATCGATACAAATTTTGCGGACAGGACAAGGGCGGCTGTTTTTCCGGTCCCCACCATGAAGGTGATTCAGCACCACGGCGCGGTGGAGATCATGCGGGGCTGCCCCAACGGCTGCCGCTTCTGCCATGCGGGATTCTGGTACCGGCCCATGCGGCAGAAAAGCGCCGCCCGTATCCGGGAGGAAGCGGAGGCTTTTATCGGCAAAGGGGGCTACCGGGAGATCAGCCTTTCCTCCCTTTCCAGCGGGGATTATCTGCACATCGACGCCCTGGTGGAAACCCTCAATACAGCCTTCGGCGCCCGGCACATTTCATTCCAGCTGCCCAGCCTTAAGGTTTCCACCTTCTCCCTGCCCCTGCTTGAAAAAATATCCGAAGTCCGCAAAAGCGGCCTTACCTTTGCGGTTGAAACCCCGGTTGAAGCCTGGCAGCTGGGGATAAACAAAATGGTCTCCCGGGATGATGTCGCCTCCATCCTGCGGACCGCCAAAAAAAACGGCTGGCGGGGGGCCAAGTTTTATTTTATGATTGGCCTTCCCCCGGGCACATCCGAAAGCCCGGCGGGCCGGACCGAGGAAGGGGAGATAGTCGATTTTATTCTGGATATTGCCGCCAGGACCGGGATACACTTTAACATTAATGTGGGCATCTTTGTTCCCAAACCCCATACCCCCTATCAGTGGGCCGCCCAGTTGGACACCGGGGAGGCCCTTAAAAAACTCAAGTTCATTAAGGACCGCTTAAAGCCCAGGGGACACAAGGTGAGCCTTGCGGACCCCTTTACCAGTCTCCTTGAGGGTGTCTTAAGCCGGGGGGACGAAGGCGCCGCGGCCCTTGTGGAAGAGGCCTGGAAAAGGGGCTGCCGTCTGGACGCCTGGTCCGAGTACTTTAAAAAAGATATTTGGGAAGAGCTTTTGGAAACCTATAAAGACCTTGGCAGGATCATTCAAAGCCCCCGGGACAGGCAAAGGCCCCTGCCCTGGAATTTTATCGAATCGGGGCTTGCGCCGGCCTACCTTAAAAACGAATTAAACAAATCGGAATCAGCAGAATTTACTTCACCTTGTATAGAAAAATGCACACATAGCTGCGGAATCTGTAAGAATGGAACCAAAATTGTCGAAAATATCATACAGGATGATAAAATAGTTTATAAAAATACGGTATTGCCGGCTGAACACCCGCCGGAATTTCCCGCTCTGGCAAATTCCCCTGGCAGTACCGGACTTGGCGGCCGGGTCTTCCCCCCTGATCCGCCGACTTATCGCATTGTTTTTACCTTTTCCAAGCGGGGAAGCGCCGTCTTTCACGGTCACTTAACCCTTATAGAAGCCTTTTCCATGGCTTTTTTAAGGGCCGGCATACCCGTATTGTACAGCCAGGGCTTTAACCCCCTGCCCAAACTGGAAGTGGTGTCCCCCTTATCCCTGGGGATCTACGCCGAAGGGGAGATCGCCGCCGCCGACCTTGAGGGCCCCTTTGACGCCGGGCTATTCAAAACAAAGGTGAACCGGGTTCTGCCCGAGGGCATACAAATAGGGGAGACCGAAAACTTTTTTATACCCCGGAGCGCCAAAAAACATTCCCTGTCGTCCCTGCTCTGGGGTTTTGCCTATGCGGCCGCCGCCGACAAAACCGCCGGTTCAAATGGCGTTGGGTCTGTTAAAGAGGCCGTTCCCATAGACCTGGTAAAGGCCGGGGAAGAAAAGGCCTACCGCCAATCCCGGACAGGCCCTTTGCCGGGAACTGTAAACGAATCAACTGAAAGTTCATCCCCATCGGTTTACGGCCTTAGACGCCTTGCGGTGCTGGCCAAAAATCCCAACGGGGACGACAGGGGCGAATCCTATTTTAAAGTATACCGGGAACTGTATCCGGAAAACCTGCCTCTAAAGAATTAATATTAACTACAGAGATAAATGACCGCTGTGGTTAATTCTTTATCCTGTAAGCGCAATTAGCAATATCATTAAGTAGACAGAATATACATTATGAATAGTAAATAATGGATAAGCTTTCTTAATTTTATCGGTTTTTTTTCGTGTTTTTAGTGCCCGCCGAGCCTCTCCGAGATCCCTATCAACCTTTCCAGCTCGTTCCCGGAGCTGCTCCCGTCCCGTCCGCTTCGCCATCCAAGGAATAAACCGGCAAGGGCAAGACCCAGGACAAGACCGAGCACAAAAGGAATAAGCCCATAAGCCGCGCCGGCGCTCCGGCCGTTGTTTTTGACCCTGATACGTTCCACCGCACGGTTCCTCCTTAGGGGTATAAACCGCAAAGTCGCAGAAGTCGAAAAAGGTAATAAGAAATCAGATTCTCTTTATTTCCTTCCTTATTCGAC
>BNVE01000200.1 GCA_025997875.1 Spirochaetia bacterium | reverse complement strand
CTCAATGCTATAAGTAGCGGTAACAAGGCAGTACCGGCTTAAAGCGTCATCCCGGTCATCAATACCGAGGATCGCCTTAAAATCCGAAAGTGAGATCAAGGTGTGTAATGCTTTTTCGTTTTCCATGAAATCAGACTAAAACAGGTTTTTTAATTTGGATATTTCACAAAGGTAATATTTGAGGGGAAATTTTACCTAATTACTGCCAACTCCGATTGCGAACAGGTGTATCTTTCGTACCATCCGACATCACCCGCCCATAAACCAGAAGGGGCCGCTAAATTGTCCTACAGACGATTCCCATCCCGTCCCTTATTCCCTTCCTCACTCGGCCATTTTTCATCGGGATTTTCCGAAATACAGGTAGATTCAGCAAAAGAATTTCGGAAAGCCACCAATTTTTGGCTCAGATCATTGATAAAATCCTTCCCCGCATCATCTAATTGGAGAAACCATGCGGATAAACGGTTAATTTCCTCTTGTTCCATCACATTCTCCCCCTTTTTTCTGCTCTCTGTTGGTTTATTTTCATAATTTAACACAAAATTTCTTAAAAAGCCCGATATGCGGTCTATAATATACCGCATATCGGCCTATGTCAAAGGGTATTTCTTGCTTAGAATCGGGGTATCTGGTATTATTTACAATAAAAGAAGAGGTCCTTGTTGGAAATTGATACAACCGTTAATGATAGAATTTCCCAAGTCCGGCAGACCTTTGGGTATTCACAGAAGAAATTTGCCGAAGGCATCAAGCTCAGCAAGTCATACCTGGGGGAAATAGAGGCAAACAAGCGCCGAGCCAATGACCGTATCATACAGATCATTTGCCTTACCTATGGGGTCAATGAACATTGGCTCAAAACCGGCCTCGGGACAATGTTTGACGAAACCCTTGACCCCCGGTTGGAACAGGTCATCCATAATTTCAAAAAACTGGACAACCTGTTAAAAGACCATATACTCCAGCAACTGAACTTTCTCGTCCATTATTCTGAAATAAAGCGGGAAGACCGCTAAATTTCGTCAGATTTCGATAAAACCCCCGCAAATTTTCCCTAGTTTTCCACTTTTCGTAGTATTAATCCCCTCTTGACAAAAATTTCTTACCTATATAGATTACAAAACGGCCTCTATGCGGTCTAAATAATACCGCTATACGGTCGCTATAAGGAAGGAAGTCGAACTATGCCAAACCCACATCGTGTTTCGGGGTGTTGCCCCCACTATGACCACGTCAACAACCGTTGCTATTTATCTGAATGTATGCAGGATACGGGCGTCGTAGAAGGACAGTGCAAGTCAGAGTCAAACTGCAAAACCTGCGGCAACTATGAAGCGTGGGTGAGCGGTAGAAACTACACGGATAAGTAAAGGGGCATGTTGAATGGAATTTACACCAGGAACTAAAATCAGCCTTATGTATGGCAACTCCGCCGAAATCATCCGAAAACTCGGTAAAGGCGGACAGGGCATTGTCTATGAGGTAAAAATAGATGGAAAACCTTATGCGTTAAAATGGTATACTAACGAAAAAATCATACATAATACTAACTTTAAAAAAAACCTTAAAAACAATATCCAAAAAGGGTCCCCTGATAAAAGATTTTTATGGCCCCTTTATCTGACAGATGATGTAGATGGCAGCTACGGATATATCATGGATTTAAGACCTCAAGAATATTCAAAATTTCCGGCAATTTTAAATAATAGAGCTAAGTTTACAAATGATGAAATTATTATTTTAGCTGCGTTAAATATTGTCACAGTATTCAGGATTCTGCATAATGACGGAAGTAGTTATCAGGACTTGAATGACGGCAGTTTTTTTATAAATGTTAATACGGGTGATGTATTAGTCTGTGATAATGATAATGTTACTCCGGGAGACAAACAAAATAGCGGCGGAGTAAAGGGCAAGCTTTTTTATATGGCACCGGAAGTTGTTACCGGCGGCCATCCAAGTATTCTCTCTGATTGTCATTCATTGGCAGTAGTACTTTTCAAGCTATTTATACGGCATGATCCGTTTATGGGCATTGCCGATGATGGTGACACAAGTGATGAAGTATTATACGGGACACATCCTGTTTTTATTTTTGACCCCAAAGATACATCAAACAGGCCATACCCTGACTACAAAAATCCACTATTATTGTGGCCCAGAAAACCGCGATTACTGCAAGAGGCATTTGAAAAATCGTTTACAAGTGGATTAAAAAATCCCGGTGAACGGCTTACTGAGTTAGAATGGCAGAAGGTTTTGATAAAATTACGTGACGAATGTATTTTATGTCCCACTAAGTCCTGCAATAAAACAACACTACACGAAGAAAATGGCAGTATAGCATGTAAAGATTGTGGAAATATATATAAACCGCCTTCAAGATTATTTGTTGGAGAGTATAGTATTCCTTTATTTCAAGGTAAGCGTCTTTATGCATGCCACACAGTCAATTTAAACACTGATTATACAACAATTACGGGGAAGGTAGTTAAAAGCAAAAATGCTCCTTACAATTTAGGCATACAAAATCTTACTGATGATATTTGGACGTTTACATGGCCAGATGGCAAAACTGATAATATTACGAAAGGCAATGTTATACCCATAGGTGTCGGAGTGGAAATATCATTTAAAGGTGTTACCGGCAAAATTGCTTTAAGATTAGTAATTGATAATAAGAGTATGCCGTTATATAGAGGGCAAAAACTTTTTGCAAAGCAAACAAGACAAAACTATAGTGATTCTAAATTAGTTACCGGTAAAGTAGTGATGAATAAAAATACTCCGGGTATTTTAGGGTTACAGAATTTAACTGATGATATTTGGACGTTTACATGGCCCGACGGTAAGAACGAACAAATAGCAAAAAACGGTGTAATACCCATCGGTATTGATGTAAAGATAACGTTTAGCGGCATTACTGGTATAATAACCAGATAAAATAATATTTATTGGAGGAAAGAAAGATGAGTGATTATTCGGATGTTGGACCTGGTGTAAGAAGACAAATGGTATTGTTTTTCTTGATTGACACTTCGGGAAGTATGGCTGGGGAAAATATAGCGGCTGTTAATAACGCTATGAGGGCAGTATTGCCGGAGTTGAAAAAAATCGGTGACATGGAAGACAACGCTGATTCCGAAATAGAAGTAGCAGTTCTTGAATTTTCAAATGGTTGTAAATGGCAAACGCCTAGACCGATTCCTGTAGAAACTTTCCAGGCTTGGACTAATCTAACGGCGGAAGGAGGTACCGACCTAGGGGAAGCATGTAAAATTCTCGCTTCTGAAATGAAACGAGGCAGATTTTTACGTGACCATAATCTATTTGCTCCTGTAATTATTTTAATGTCTGACGGTCAGCCCACAGATGCTTTTGAAGCAGGTTTAGCAGAGTTGCAAAAAAATGAATTTTATAATGGGCTAAAAAAAGATGGTACAACAGCAAAAAAATCAATTAAGGTTGCCTGTGCAATAGGTAAAGACGCAGATGTTAATGCGCTTGCAAAATTTACCGGCAGCACCGAATCGGTATTACAAGTTTTTACACCGGAAGCCCTAATAAAATGGATACAGTTTGTTGCTATAAAAACTTCTGTCACAAATCTTGGCGATGGGGGACAGGAAGAAATTAATGCAGAGTTAAAAACGCTTGAAGCTGATCCTGACATAAGCGGAACTTCAACGTCTGGTTCTGATTGGGAGGATTAATGTTTATAGGCATCAAGGCTGCTGTACAAGGCGCAGATCATATACGGGAAGGGAATTTACCATGCCAGGATTCTGCCGGTAATTTGTTATATGGTGTGAGTTATGGGGATAAAGAATATTCCATAGCAGCAGCCTTTATTGCCGATGGGCATGGAGGCCCCAGATATTTTCGAAGTAAAATAGGCTCTTCATTAGCTATCGATGCAGCAAGAACAGAAATCATTAATTTTTTTGATTCGTCAATTAAAACAAAGAAGGGGTTTTTTGATGAAAATGCAAAAGAAAATAAAAAAGAAATTGAACGGGTTATAAAAGAATTAGAGAAAAGTATCCATGAGAGATGGAAAAAACAAGTATTGGATGATGTTTGCAAAAACCATCTTACCCCAGATGAAGTAATTTACTGCAAAGAGCATAACATCACAATTGGTGATAAAAATGAACAAAATTGGATTGTTTGTTATGGTTCTACATTGATAGCGGCGGTACTTACTAATGATTTTTGGTTCGTTATACATATAGGTGATGGCGCTTGTTTTATAATTGACGAAAATGGAATTCCAAAATCTACGAATACCGCAATAGTGGATCCCGATGGAAAGTCAAATTCATTGTGCGAAATAAATGCGCTTACGGAATTTAAACATGCCTTTGGGTTTAATAAGATACTTGGAGTAACCGCTACGACAGATGGTCTTGTGGACACATGGCCATTTGATGATTCATTGACAGCCGGAACATACGAAAAGTTTATACTGGGTGTGTTTAATGATATTATCGAGCAGCCCGAAATTGTTGAAAAGAAGCTTTGCGAAACATTTCCAAAACTATCAAAAAAATATAGCGGTGATGACATGTCATTTGCAGGAGTTTTTAACTATAGCGAAGCGATTGTATGGCATGAAAGAGTGAAGATCAATGAAGCTAAATCAAGCACTGATGTTCCTGTAATAACGTCCACTGATTCAGGCAACAAAAATGTTGATGCTGTAATTGTTGATGAAAAAAGTATTA
>BNVE01000199.1 GCA_025997875.1 Spirochaetia bacterium | reverse complement strand
AAGCCGTATTGGCCCACACAGCCATGGCTGAACGCATGAAAAATGACGGGCTTACCTTCTCGACGGTTGGAAATCTTGGGCTGGAACTGCAATTATACGAATATGCGCAGAAAACCGGCAATTGGGGCGTCTTTGACTCCTATACGGATCAGGCCTATGATTCAAGTGGGGATTATTGGCGGGTTCTTAAAGATGTTAATGGAGATGTTATAAAAGTACTTGATGACGGTGACCGTGAATACGTAACTATTGTTGAAGCCGATGGGACGGAAACGAAGATAAATTTACAAGCCGGAAGCGTAAGCCGTGCAATAGCGGTAGCAGTTGGGAACGGTATGACAAAAGAGCAAATGAATAGAATCATGGTTAATTCAGGGCTTGATTATGCAGATAGCACAGGTTGGTTTGCAAAGACAGATGCGGCAAAATATATAGCAACACCAGAAGTAGTGCAAATTGATCCGGTGGGGACAAATTCGCAGAATCCTTTGCAAAAACTAGCTTCATTCGCCGCAAATGTGAAGAGTGGCGTAGTGAACGGCTACAATATCGCAGTAAATGGAATCAATCCTTTAGTGGATTTGCTTGCAGGGAAGCCGAAAGTCGTAGATGGTATTATGCAAGTTGATGAAACGAATAAAACCTCCGCCGTAAGCACACAGCCGCTTAATCAAAAAGAAATAGGCCGCTTGACAGGATTACCTGAAAGTGAAACTTGTCTGGTGACATCGCTTGCAATGGCATATCAACATGTGGGGAAAAGTGTTTCCATCGACCAGTTGGTTGAGATAATCAAAACCCAGGTGCCAGGCTCAATATCTGATGAAGCATGGGTTCGTGACTTAGTTGCTTACAGTACAGCGCTTGCAAAAGGTGTTCTTGGTACGGACTATCAGGGGAAGCAGTTACAATACCCATGGGTGAAAAGCGAGGATAGTTCTTCGTATGAACAGGTAAAATATAATACCATTGATGACTTTTATAAGTCGAAATATGAATATGGTATTGTTGTTTATAAGAACCTTGAAGCAAAAAATAGATTTCATTATGGGTTTATCCAGAATACTGTTTCGCAGAAAGTCATTCTTGATCCTTTTCCCGGTGGTATCGGTTCTATTTGGAGTCAGAATGAAATTCAAGAGGTTCGGCCTCTTGGATGGTATTAACCTGTGTATATCAGAATTCTCCCTGTTTTGTGGTATGAAATTCTGATTGTTTTTTGTATAATAGAGTTGTTCGATAACTTCAGTTATTGAACAACTTCCGCTGAAAAATGCAAAATGTTCTGCATTTTGCAAGACTTGTTCGAGAACCAACCGGATTCTCGAACAAGTCCTCTATATATTATGAAGGAGAAGCGTATGAAAAAAGGACTTTTTTTTGCATTGTTTTTGGGAATAGCTATACTATCATCCTGTAAGGGGCAATCGCAGGTAATATTTGCTCCAAAGGAAATACTGGTTGACGGTGACGGTAAAGGCATTGGCAACTTTTATATTTTTCAATACGAATTGACAGTCGGCGAGTATAAAAAATATTTGGAATTATCCGGTGAACAATTTGATTTTGACGACTGGAAATTCTATGATGGCCCGCTCAATAAAAGAATACTAGGGGATACAAGCCCTATGGCAAATATTGATTTTATACAAACGATAACATTTGCAAACTGGCTGAGTAAACACAATAAATTGAAGCCGGTATATGAAGTAACAAAGGATAGGGCAATTATCCGGGACAAAAATGCGAATGGGTATCGTGTTCCGACTTCCGTTGAATGGGAATGGGCAGCGCGGGGCGGGGTGAATTCTAAAGGATTTGTATTTCCCGGTTCTAATGATTTGGATGAAGTAGCCTGGAATGATGAAGGTTCTGTAGAGGTAAGGTTACCACCGGTTGGAAGCAAGAAACCGAATGAGCTTGATCTTTACGATATGTTTGGAAGCGTTAAGGAATGGTGCTGGGATCCATATATAACAGTGAAAAACAAGACCGGCGTTGTTGGTGAAATAGGATATCAGAGTGGTGAAGAGTATCTTTACGATATTCCGTTTGATGAACGTCTTATGGATGCAGTAAAGCCTGATAATATTCAGCGATTGACCCGGGGCCTTGCGTATGTAACTATACGCGAGCGTTTTAGTTACGGAGAAGATTTTAGTGTATTACCGATAACAGGGGGTGAATATGTTGGTATTCGTTTGATAAGGAATGCAAAATAATCATCGTATCAAAGTATTATGGGGAGATCAATGGGATGGCAGATGGACAGATGATTACTTTTATGAAATCAACCTGCACTTTATAGATGAGGACACTTTCTGGATTGACCCCAAGGAGATATATAATGGTGATATGAGTCATCACACGATATATATAAAGGAGCAGAACGATGATACGATATAACGTAGTAATCGGACAGAATCTTCTGGCCCGTTTTGGAATGGTACATTTACCCCAAACAAATTATACTTTCTCGGAAATCGCATCTGCAGCTTATATTAAGAGGGTAGCAAATGAAAAAGCTTCTTCCATTGATGTTCAGCCCGGTTATCCAATGCCCCACGAAATATCAAAAGGAATAGAGCCAAAACCGGGGCAGACCGATAATACTTGGTGTAATGTAGTTTCATACAGAACCGATATAGCCTTGTTAGGGCTAAAAAATGTTGCTAATCTTCTTAGTGAAGGAGTCAATACAAAAGCTAATATGATGGGAACAAACCTCGCCGCTCATTATCAGGAAATTACAGAACCCTGGATGATACAGGATTTGGCAAACAAAGGATTGCTAGGTAAAATTTCATATATTAACCCAAAACCGGAAGGACATGGACATATCGGTACTGTTGTTTCAAATTATGGAACTTTTATCCCCGCATTAGGGCCAAAGGTTTCACAGGGCGGGTTAGCAAATGGCGAGATGTGGTCTGCTTACTCCAATGCGTTTGGTTCTAATAAACTTGAGAATTCAAAGTATTATTTATTGGAACCAAATCCATATTTGGATTCGGGTAATAATTTAACACAGAAGGAAAGATATTATAGTACAAGAACCAACCGGTATACTTTGAAATTTTAGCTTTATTAATAAGCGGGAGCTTTGAAGAAAAATCTTTTTGTTCCCTGTTTATTATAGATTGATTAAGCATGGAGGTTAATATGAAACGTATTCTTGTGGTTTTTTTATTGTTTTGGCAAATTGGAGTATTATACGCCCAAACAACAGCTATCGTGAATACCGGTGAAATTATTTCATCGTATATTGATTTTTATTCCAATATTGGATTTTCAAAAGGGGACATTATCATCTATAATGGCCTATTAAGACTCCTGGATAACAGTAACAGCCTGCACGATATGGATTTGGCGCTATTAAGTAAAGAAAAACTACGATTATTGCGGAACACCATTTATGCTAAACATGGGCTGATATTTAATTCAGCTGATCTGCAAAGACATTTCTCACAGTTTGACTGGTATAAACCATTGTTTAGAAATGTTGATGACAAATTAAGTCCCATGGATGAAATCAATTTAAGGGCAATACAAGCCTATGAAAATATGGTTCCAAATTACAACGTAAGAGTAGGAGATTTGACAGGCCTATGGCTAGGTTCATATCCGGTTGCTGCGGGATATTTAAACAGCATGACAATTTCCGAAGATGGGGCCATTGAAATAGGATATAACGAGATGTCTCCCAAGGTAGCCCTTCATTCTTCCGGTTCATGCAGAATAGAAAACGGATTCCTCGTCATTGATATTACGAAACAAAGGGTACATTTTGGAGAGTATTTCACCGATGAGTGGCTTTCAAAACCAATGGCCGGGGATAGTAAAATTGCTACTTTAACTTATAATAAACCGGTACGGATGGTATTGCCAATCGGTGAACTGGAGGATACAAAAATAAGGGAATATGAAGTAAGGGGTAGAATAATAGGCGCCTATTTTATGGTAGTAGGGAAATAGGACTGCTAAGACGGGGGTATTTCTATTGGCTCTGGACAACAGTCGGTCTCCTCTTGGGTTTGACTTAATATGGGGCAATACCCATCATCACGCGATATAACAAGCGGCAAACTTAGTCTTGATCAATTTTATAGTGCATCAAGGCTAATAGCACAGTATCGTTTTAAATAAAGGAGCAGAACGATGATACGATATGCAGTAATAACTTTCATGCTGATAATATGTTTTTTTTCTTGCGCTAAAGAAAAAAATACATTTCCCGGGGTTGATGATAAAACATCTGTTCAAACAGATGAAAAATCAATATCAAACAATGTGGCAAAGATTGATATTGATGAAGCAGCAACCTTTTCCATAAATGAAAAATTAATGGAAGACGCAGGAAAGATATTTTATATCACAGAGGATGTTTTTTTGGATGGATTTTCCAGAAAAGCGCAGGTTTATACAGAAGAAAACGGGGATCGTACTGTATACTTAACAATTAAGGAAAGTATTATATATGACAAAAATGGGACAATACTTATGGATGGCTCTCAATATGGACCTCCCTTTTATGCCTGGAAAATAGAGAAATTTAAAAATCATGAAACTGGTTTTTATATTTTTTGCTATTGGGGAAGTTCAGGGGATGATGCAACAACAACTGATCCAGTGTTATTTGAATACGATGAATCGAAAGATGAATTATACATCTGGAGAATAGACCCTGCACTTTATTAATATAGGTCATGGGTGGAGTTTACTGTGTAGGCTGACGTAGTATGAATGGGGTACTGTAATTTTAAGAGGCTGAAAGCAATCTGATCCGGCTCCGGCTAAGGTTTTCCCC
>BNVE01000198.1 GCA_025997875.1 Spirochaetia bacterium | reverse complement strand
GGATCGTGAATCTCCCCCAAAAAATCGGTCATTTTGGTTATATCGGCTTGCGTTACTTCCATTCCTTCTTCCCCTCCCAGTGAAGAATAGAAGTTTATCATAGAATTCTAAATGCTTTTGCCCTGGCCGTTCCATGGGCAGCAATTCACCGTCGGAAGTGACGAACGTGCCGGACAAATCAACGGCGGTGGCAAGTCCGACTGCATCCGCAAGAGAACACCTATAACCCGCCTTTATATGAGCGGCCATGCGGAAGACCGGAGTGGAAACGGTATCAATAATAGTGACGCCGTAGGCATCTGTGACGGAAAGGACTACCTCGGCAATTTCAGGACCTTTTTCCTTCAATTCGCCGTAGAAGACTTCAAGCAGGTTCGTAATACTCATGCAAACGATACTTTCCCCGGCAGCGGATTGATTGAGAATATTTTCAATCTTTTCGCCGCCTTCTTCATCGTTCAGGAAGGCAAGCAGGGCGCAAGCATCGAGAATAAATGTCATGTATTATTCTCGCCCTTCTTCAAGCAGCAAATCCTCGCGCTGCATTTTTTCAAATTCCGCAAGCGTAATACCTTTGCCTTTCAGGATGCCGCGCATGGATTTCACGGGTTTCCCGCCCTTCGCTTGCACAGGATGATCCGCGCTAAAAGTAAGATTAATTGTCCCTACCGGCATTTCCCTCGGCACATCCACGGTAATCCGGTAGCTGGCCGGGTTTTCAACCCTCTTTTGTATAGTCATCATGGAAATAAGTATACCACACAGTCCACAAAAAGTGAAGCGAGGTATTTTGCATGAAAAGGAACATATTATTTGCGGCAATGGCCGCCATGCTGGGATTCGCCTTTGTATTGGCCGCATGCGGCTCTCAGCCGTCAGGCATGGCGGCGGCTCCCACCGGGGAGACTGTAGGCGGGCAGCCATCACAGGCGGCGGTTCCCGCCTCGTCCGGCAGCATGACCCTGGACGAGGCCATAGCCCAGGCAGCGGCGCAGATGGAAGAACGGCTTCCGGCACGGACCGAGGTGGCGCTTATCAGCGTAAGTTCGCCTTCGGCGCCCTTTTCCCAGTACGTGTTGGACGGGATTGAGGCGGCGCTGGTGAGGAGCGGGAAACTCGTAGTGGTTGACCGGGCCAACCTTGACAAGGTGCGGGCGGAGCAGGGCTTCCAGGAGTCCGGGGAGGTAAGCGACGATTCGGCTAAGTCCATCGGGCAGATGGTCGGGGCGGGCACGATTGTTACGGGCAGTCTTTCAAACATCGGTACGCTCTACCGGCTCACCCTCAAGGCGATTGATGTGGCAAAGGCGGTGGTGGCGGTCTCCTTCCCGGCGGACATCACCAACGATGAACGGGTGCGGGCGCTGCTTTCACAATCAAGCATTGCCGCGTCGCCCCGGAGTTCCGCTCCGCAGACCCCTACCGGGGCCTCCACCGCGGGAAGTGGTACGGCGCAGGCTCCGGCGGCTCCGGTGAAGCCGGTTGTACAGGCCGCACCGGGCGCTCTTTATGTGGGCGATACCTTAGAGGGAGAAATGGATCTGTTGGACGCGCTGGACTGGATAAGCATAAACGCCAAAAGCGGGGGGAACTATACCATCGCGCTTGGCAGAGACGAGGCTATCACCCCCACGGAACTGAGCTACGGCGGCAAGACGCTTACGATAAGCCTGAAAAGCGCCGGGGGAGAACACACGGTTAGCTTTGATGGTGCAAACCCGTCCTATTCGCTTTTTAACGTCAAATCCGGCGTTACCTTTACGCTGGAAGATGGCGTAACGCTCAGGGGCACTCAAAATGGAGCTGACAAGAGTCTTGTCGAGGTGACCGGGGGCAGGTTCGTGATGAACGGCGGAGCGATTACTGGGAATAAGAGAAATAGTAATGGTAGCGGCGGCGGCGGTGTGTATGTGGCTTCCGGTGCATTGACTATGAACGGGGGAACCATCAGCGGAAATACAGTTTATGGTATTTCCGCTGATGGTGGAGGAGTATATGTTCAAGGTACGTTCACTATGAACGGTGGAAGCATCAGTGAAAACGCCTGCATCGGCAGAAACCTCGGCGGCAGCGGCCACGGTGGCGGTGTATGTGTTAATGGCACATTCACCATGAATAACGGAACCATCAGCGGAAATACTACTGGTAACGGCGGCACCGGTGGCGGTGTGTATGTTCGAGGCACATTCATAATGAAAGACGGTGTTATCAGCGGAAATACCACCAATGGCTCTGGCGGTGGGGTAAGTGTGGACTCAGGCTCGTTCACTATGAGCGGGGGTACTATCAATGGAAATACCGCTAAGGGGCAATACGCCGGTGGTGGCGGTGTGTATATGGGTTTGATGTCCGGCAAATTTACTATGAGCGGTGGTACTATCAGTGGGAATGCAGCCAGTAGTGATGGTGGTGGGGTGTATGCTAGCACCTTCACCAAATCCGGTGGGGGAGGGGTCATCTATGGTTCCAATGCAGCGGATGGACAGGGAAATACGGCATCAGGTGATGGTCACGCGGTGTATGCCAGTGGCAAGAAGCGCAACACCACCGCGCGGGCAGCCACGGCGATGGACAGCGCGAAAGACGGCCCGGCGGGGGGCTGGGAATAGGGGGAGTGAAATGTTGGATGTAAAAAGGTTTGTAGAAAAACATCGCGTTATTAGCGGTTTTTGGTTATAGTAGGTAGTTACGAATATTCTATAATTTTGGAGGTTGTCTATGGAAATTAGACTGAGGTTTTTCATGCCGGTTCTTATGGGTCTGGTATTTTTGGGATTTTCTGGCTGTCCGCAGGAGTCGGGTCTACTACCAAATCTAGTCGCAAATGATGTGGTAATACCGATAGATTTCGGGTATGAGTTCACCAGAACAGTGGACCTTGGCAAATTAGGTTCATCACCCGGTAGGCAGATATATCTGGTCACGGTGAATACAAACTCGACCGTTGTAAAAGCGGGCGATACAGGCAGTGCCGCAGGTACCTACCGCAGCATTTCCGGTTCAGATATCGGTCCCTCCGATTTCTTATTGGACAGCGAAGATGATCCTCCAGGACATCATCCCGGAGCGGTTGCGTTTAACGCTAATCCGCCGCCTATTACTCAGGACATGCTGCAAAATCGAAGCATCGACCATCTTCGCTCCACCAGTGTAATCTCTCGTACAGTTGGCGATACAAAAAATTTCTGGGTGGAAGCACTGTACAGTAATAGATATTGGGTTCAAAAATCAGCTACATTACGTGCCATAGGAACCTATTGCAATATATGGGTAATAGAGAATTGGGGCGCATACCCTGTCTCTGACACAGCAGCACAAAATTTGGCCGCCAAATTCGATCAGATCTACCCCCTGGAAACCAAAATTCTCGGTTATGAATATGGCGGAGGGCCGGGTGGTAATGGTGGCGTAGATGGGGATCTAAAAATACAGATACTGGTTTATGATTTTAATGGCGGTACTGGCGCCCAAGGTAGTTCAGCAGCAGGTTTTTTCTGGGGTAAGGACTTATATGCCCAGACTTCTTTGGATTCTTGGAATTGGAACTGCAAGACGAACCTGGCTGAAATGTTTTATATTGATGCCGGATCTTTGAATAGCTCTCCGGATTACATCTATTCTGGGTTGGTACATGAATTCCAGCACATGATAAATTTTAATGTAAAAAACGTTAAACATTCGAAAAATAGTGCAAGTTGGTATAACGAGATGCTTTCCATGTTGGCGGAAGACATGATTGCTCCGTTGATCGGCATTGAGCCTACAAACTCCAGACATCCAATTGGAACTAGAATAAGACCTTTTCTTACGTGGTATTTTAACGAAGGGGTTACTGATTGGAATAGTAATTCTAACTCGTACTCGTATAAATATGCTTTCGGCGCCTATCTTGCACGTAACTATGGAGGAGCCAAACTGATTAAAAATATTTTGGCAAATGATTCCATTGATATTGATTCTATTTCTTCAGCATTAAACCAAACTGCGGGTATTGACTTTAACTACGCGGTTGAAAAATTCGCCGAGGCCTTAATTTTCAGCGATCCTACAGTAGGACGTGCTACCTTTAACAAAACCGTTACTGATACGATAGACGGAACCACCTATACGTTTACCGGATTTGATATTTGGAGTGCTAGATATAATCTCACTGTCCCCGCTGGTAGTTACTACTCTTGGGGAGGTCCGACTGTTTATTCCCTTTGGAATCAACCAACCATGCGGCCCTACTCGGTTTATCTCCAGTCATATGATGACTGGAAAACCGGCGCTAAGTCTTCTGTTACGCTAAATAAACCGGTGGCGACCGGAGTAAAACTGTACCTCATGATACGGTAAGGTCATGATGAGAGTAAGGATACTAATCCTTTTACTATCAGTTTTACTACTCCCTTCCTGCGCCTCCGCACCCTCAACCCCGCCCGACTGGGCAGGTCCGGCACAGAATGTAACCAGGGTGTATCCGGCAGAAAAGTTTATCGCACAGAAAGGGACCGGCGCCGATCCGAATGCGGCTCAGGTGAATGCCCTTGCCGCCCTATCGCGCTACTTTGAAAGCGAAGTAGAAAGTCGGGTGAGCAGCGTTCAGGTGATTACCCAACAAAACGGTGCGGATGAAGCATATCTACGGGTCGAAGAAAGCGGCCTTATCCAATCGGCGGTGAACCTGTTTGCCCTGCGGCAGAGCGAAACTTGGTTTAACAAAGCGGAAAACCAATGGGAAACCCTTGCCTACATCGACCGCAACGAAGCCTGGACTATCTATGAGCCGCGCCTTACACAAAAGACCGCCCCCTTTATGACCGCATTTCG
>BNVE01000197.1 GCA_025997875.1 Spirochaetia bacterium | reverse complement strand
ATACCGCAAGGGGAAAAACATACCAATTATGACATCCAGACTCCCGTTTATGACATCGGCCCCTCACAGAGAAAGAATTAACCACTTTCCTACCCAAGGAGTGGAAAAGTCGACCACACGGACCCTCTCGGACATAAGGATAGGAAAGCAGGAGTCCGTGTTGTCTGTGTGGTCAGTGGTTAATTCTTGGAAGGTCTGTGTGGTCTGTGGTTGATTCCGTTTTAATCAGTGTATCCTTAGGAATAACTTACCGCGACAGCGCCGCCACCGCTGCGCCGAAGAGGCTGGCCTGTTCTACCGGGGCCATCAGGTAGGACCGGGGCTTGCCGGAAACCAGCATCACATGGAGCCAGGCTTCCAGGGCTTTCCGCATGCCCTTGTAGATCATGTAGGTGGTGCCCTCCACGGCGACGCGGACCGGGGCGTAGGGTTCAAAACCCGCCTGGACCCGTTCCACCGCGGCGCCCACTGCGGCGGCGGAGAGCAGGGCCCCCCGCTCGGTGATGATCGAGGTGAGGTACTGGACAGAGGCCAGGGTGTCCGCCTCATCAAGGCCGATGAGTTCCCCGATGGGGCCTTCCGCCGCCAGGGGATGGTGCATAAATTGGTTCAGGTCCCTGGTCTGGAGGCCGGGCAGGGCAAGGAGATCCCCGGAACGTTTGAATTTGAGGATGCCGTCCCTTACGGCCTGCTGCAGGATGTGCAGGGTAAGGGGGCCCAGATAGGCCCCGGAACTGGCCTTTTCCAGGGTATAGACGCCGGGGTTTTTGGTGGTGGCGTCGTATTCCCGGTCCAGAATCCCCTGGAAGCCGTAGGCAAAATTGCCGGTTTCGCAGACCACAATCTGGGGGGCCGTTTCGGACTGGAAGCCGATCTTGGGGATGCTCTTTTCGGGGTAGGCCGTATTGAAGCCCGTGCCCAGGATAAAGCCGATAACCGGCCCGCCGTGGCTGCCGTAGCGGTCGGTGGTTTTAGCTTCCTCCCCGTCGGGGGAAATTCCCGCCAGCCCGGAAAGCAGGGTTGCCACCGTGTCATTTAACATCACGATCCGGCCCTTAAAGTTGATGTTCCGCCGGGCCAGGGCTTCCCGCAGCCCCTTTGCAATAGGCTTCCCGATCACCTCCGGGGCGTCCACTTCCTTACTGAAGCTTAAGAGTATCCCGTCGGCGTCGCTGGTAATCTCCATGGGATAGGAAAAGGTAAAGCCGATCCCTTCCACGGCGGATTTTTCCAGCAGGGGACCCGCCGTCGCCGCAATCTGATCGAAGAACTGCGCCGCGCTCACCCGGCCCTGGGTGCCCGGCATGGGAACCTTCACGGTCCCCTCCGCAATGGCCTTGCCGTTTTCGTCAAACCGGACCAGGCTGGAACGGAGGTTGGTGCCCCCCGCGTCCAGGGCCAGCACGGTCTTTCCCGCCGGTACATGGGAAACGGGGCTGATGTAGGAGGGGATCATCACCAGGCTGGAACTCTGGCCCCGCAGGCCCCGCTCCATGTGGTTAAGCACATCCCTCATCAGGGAGACCGGGTCCAGGTTATCGTAATGAAAGCCGTAATAATGGGCAAATTCGGAAATCTCCGCCGGGTTAAAAGATGAACTCATGGTTTTACCTCAATTCACAGGATATTAAATAAGTATGATCATGCAGGTGAAATTCCACAAGACCCCGCGCAAGGCGGCCAGGGCAAAAGCATTTACTATGAGAAACAAAAAAATCATATATAGCGAGTTGATTAGGAAAGAATAGTGCAAAAATATACCAATTATGGTTTAATTATACGCGCATTTCGTGAATGATGCCAGCATAAACGCAGTGAAGCCCGAATTTCTTTCATATAAAGTTACCAAATATAGTCTAAGAAAGTAAATGCTTTTGCCCTGGCAAGGCGGCCCTATTTTTTCCAATTTTTCAGCAAAGAAGAGATATAAATCGACACATAGGAACGGACCGCATTAGTACCATCCAAATCCTGGATCGCCTGAGTTTCGTGAATGATACTGTCGGCAATATCGCCAATCGTATTGGCGTTGGGCTGCCGTACACCCCAGACATCTATGATACTGCGCATTTTCTTTTTAATCGTGTCCTGAACATCCTTCACCATCTGATCCCGGGAATCCCTGGACACTACTTTTCGCCACCGGTCTTCCATTTCGTAGAGATATGACTCCAGGGTATATCCATCGGGGATATTGTCACGGAGGTATGCCTGGGCGATGCCCGCCAGGGTCTGCGGCGAAGATGAACGCTCCGCCGCCGGGAAGGCAGCAGACTTTTCGGCTGAGCCGGAATGGGATTTATGCCGCTTTGACCTCCTCAGGTTTTTAAAGAAAGCTATGATCCGGAAAAGAATGGGGTTTGTATACCAGAAGGGTAAGCGGCTCTTCAAATTCGCCAGAAGATCCTTCCGGTTCAGCCGCAGCAGGGTTGTCAGGGGGGCCATCTCTCCCGAATCATTGTATAAGCGTATTCTGTCCTTTGATCCCTCCGAGGTAATTTCCATTGCATCCTTGATAAGGTAGAGCTTCTTGTCTCTCAGGAAGCACATCAGCATGGGGACCCATTGGCGGGTGCACCGGTCAAGGAGCCGGTCAAAGTCCTGGTCTTTTTCCATGGCCGGTTCGGATTGGTATTCCTGTAATATGGAGAGCCAGCGCTCTTCAATGTTTTTCCGTACCTTTATCCGGGCTTCCTCCACGAATTTTGTGACCACGGGGAATACCTTATCTCTGCGGATAAAAATCTGTTCAAGGCTGATGTTAGAAAACATGAACATTTCCGGCAAGGCTTCCGCGGCATCCCCCTCCGCTGTGGGGAAGGCGGTCTTGTCCCTGATAAAGGCGTCCAGATCTTCCTGCTTGTATCTATTCGCCAGGAGCCGGGAATGGCTGTCTTTAAAGTCAAGAATATCCATCATCGTAAAATAATAGGGGGGCTTGGCCAGACAGGCTGCAAGTTCCGTCAGGGCTGCCTCCCTTTCCCGGTCTCTGTTTGTCTTGGAATAATAGTACCCGACAAAAAACTGGATAAAATAAACCGCCTGTTGGGCCGCCTGCTCCAAAGGGCTCAGTCCGTTGTTTTTTAAGGCGTTTTCTGCCAATTCCAGCCTGATCTGGTTGGCGAAGGTGGGCCAGAACAGACAGGCGAATTCCCCGGCGGCTTTGATCTGGTCGATACAGTCACCGGGCTGTTCTTCAAGCCGGTCCATTGTATTTCTCAGGATGATTTCCTTGCCCGCAAGCTGGCTTTTCAACCGGGAGATGTAGAAATCTTTATTGGTAGAGTTCTGCATGTAACGCTGGACCTTAAGCATTGATACTTCCAGGATACCCTGGGGTAACTGGGGCGCCAATATCAGGGCATTACCGTAACTGTCGGGGAACCTGATGTCCAGTATGGGCAGCTCGGTTTCCTGGGGGGACTTCATGTATTCTTCCAGAGCCAGGATATCCATTACCCGAAGCTGGTCCTGGGGTATGCGTACGCCCATACTTTTCTGATTGGGAAAGGGGAGTCCCGCCGCCTTGCCATCGGGATTTTCGTAGGCTGTTTTCAGCAGTTCGGGATAAAAATCAAGCAGCAGAATCCGGACCGGGATCTTTCCCTCCATCTCAAGGGAACATTTTCCGCTGTTCACCAGCTCGCCTATTCCGGCCAGGACCTTCGGGCGGACCCCAACGGTCCAGTCTCTCCATTCCGGCTGAACATCTGCTTTCCAATTTGCCAGCTCTGTAAGGGTTTTTATAAATTCAGCAATATTGATACGGGGAGAACGATGCTTATGGGCGTAGGACATCAGTAAAGTGTATAAATCCATTGTTATTCTATAACCCTCTTTTCCTGCCATTTACCACCCTTCCAGCGGGCAAGATAAAAAGCGCCCCGGCAGAGAAAATCCCCTCCCATGCCCAGCCACACCCCCAGGGGGCCAAAGCCCAACACATAGGCCAGAAGGTAGGCGAAGCTGACCCGGACGGTCCACATGGAGACGGTGGCGACGACCATCACATACCGGGCGTCCCCTGCGGCCCGCAGGGCATTGGGCAGGGCAAAACTCATGGGCCAGGCGACAGCCATGGTGATGCAATGAACCCGCAGAAAGCTTATTGCATATTTGTGGGCCTCATCACTCAGGCTGAAAAGGCTGATCAGGGGGTCCATAAAAATATAGATAAGGCCGCTTATAATAACAAGGGTAATATAGGCCACCTTCATGATCCGCCCGCACTGCTTTTTTGCGGCCTCGTAATCCCCGGCCCCCACGCACTGTCCCACGACGGTAAGCAGGGCTATGCCGTAGGCCGTACCGGGCATAAAGGAGAAGGAGTTGATCACGCTGGCAATGGCGTTCCCCGCGATGGCGGCGGTTCCAAAAGCAGGTAAAATCCGCTGGGTCAGGAGCCGGCCGATCTGGAACATGGAACTTTCCAGGCCGCTGGGGATTCCCACGTTGAGGATATTCCGCAGCATGGGACGGACAAAACGGACCTTCATCAGTCCCTGGATGAAAATGGGCCGTCCATGGCCCTTGTGGAGCAGGATTAAGGTTATGACTGCTGCGGTGGTCCGGCATATCAGGGTGGACAGGGCCGCCCCCATTACTCCCAGGTGAAGCACAAAAATGAAATAGGCATTGCCGGCGATGTTCATCACATTGACCAGCAGCGCAATCCGCATGGTGATCCCGCTGTTGCCCACGGCGCGGAACAGGGCGGCGTCGGCGTTGTAGATCGCCAGCATGGGATAGGAAAGGCAGGTGATCATGAGATACAGGGCGGCTGCTTCCATCACCTCGGGGCCGACACTGCCGTAGA
>BNVE01000196.1 GCA_025997875.1 Spirochaetia bacterium | reverse complement strand
GGGGAACTTTCCTCCGGCCACGCCCGGGCTGTCCTTTCGGTCTCGGGCGCCAAAAACCAGACCCTGCTCTACAAGGAAATTCTGGAAGGGGGTCTTTCGGTCCGGGAAGCGGAAAAACGGGCCGCCGCCATCAACAACAACGAGGCGGAAAAAGACGAAAAGGGCGCCAAAACAAAGCCCCCCCTCAAACGGGAGCCCGAACTTACCGCCATGGAACAAAAATTCATCGACACCCTAGGCACCAAGGTGGTAATCAACGGCAGCCTCCAAAAAGGCAGCATCCAGATAGACTACTATTCCATGGAGGACCTGGACAGGCTCTACGGCATTTTGGGGGGCAAGGGCGAATAAAAGCCGTAGAGTCCCCTTATAAACTTTTTTCAGAATTTCTCTCTCTTCATTGAATCGCCACACATCCCAGCGCCCTATATATATGCGCTCTTGGCGCAACTAATTACATTGGGGGTATCCGCATGGAGTCAAAAGGCTGGATTGTCACGGCAGTAGAGGCTGCGATAATCGAAATTGTGAATGGGGCTGAAGAATCTACCGCCAAAGGTATCAGGCCGGACCTGGAACAATACGGCGGAACCGGGGATGTAACTTTTATTTGGGGTGATAAAAAGAAAGGCCTGTACCATATCGGATACCGGCGGGGTCCGGAAGTAGTCGGCAATGTAATAAAGGCCGTTATTATGGGGAATATTGTCAGGAATTCGGAAATAAAAAAGACGGTCACCCTTGCTGATAATGAGTACGAGGCTGTTCTTTCTCTTGATTTACATGGAACCAACCAGACATGGCTGCTTACAGGATGGAAAGAAAACGCACCCGATGAAACCGGCGAGGTTAGTACTCAATCCGGCACTACGCAAATCGGACCTATGTTTAGTCGTTCCGATTTGGGAGCGGGTACATATAAAATATTAAGCAAATTACCCCGGGAAGTCAATGATACAGGGCAAAAGCATTTACTTTCTTAGACTATATTTGGTAACTTTATATGAAAGAAATTCGGGCTTCACTGCGTTTATGCTGGCATCATTCACGAAATGCGCGTATAATTAAACCATAATTGGTATATTTTTGCACTATTCTTTCCTAATCAACTCGCTATATATGATTTTTTTGTTTCTCATAGTAAATGCTTTTGCCCTGGTCAATGATACCTGAAACCTTGCCAATCCCCCAATTACCCACTACTCTGTACTCATTACCCGTTTAACAGGAGTTTTTTATGCCGGATCCCCGTTTAACCCTTAAACAGAAGCTTGGTTTCGGTATTTTTGACCTGGGGGGGAATATGTTTTTTACCCTCATGGGGTTTTGGTGCCTTAAGTACCTTACCGACACGGTGGGGATCGCTGCGGCATGGGCGGGGATTGCGGTGATGGTGGGGAAGGCCTGGGATGCGGTGACCGATCCGGTGATGGGCTATATTTCCGACCGTACCCGGACCCGCTGGGGCCGCCGGCGGCCCTACCTCCTCTTCGGGGCCCTGCCCATGCTGCTGACCATGTGGCTTTTCTTTACTGCCCCGCCGACGCTAAGCCCGGTCCTCCTGTTCCTCTGGGCAATGGTCACCCTGATGCTCCTGAATACGGCGGCCACGGTGATCAATATCCCCTACTCTTCCCTGACCCCGGAACTGACCGGGGATTACCACGAACGGACCAGCCTGAACGGCTACCGCTTCGGCTGCGCGGTCTTTGGCACGATAATCGGGGCGGCGGTGGTGCAGCCCCTGACGGAGCTTTTCAGCAGCCCCCGGCTGGGCTGGTCCATGACGGGGCTCATCCTGGGGGCGGTAATGGCCGTCACTACCCTCCTTACCTTCCTTGGTACCCGGGAACGGGCCCATGGCGCCGCCGACATCCCGGCGGAAGGGTTCTTTTCAACCTATAAGGGGGTGTTTTCCAACCGACCCTATGTCTGCCTCCTCTTTACCTATACCCTCCACATTATGGGAATCACCTTCCTCCAGAGCATCCTGGCCTATTACACCGAATATATTTACCGCCGGCCCGACATTACCCCCCTGGCGATGATGATCCTGCTGCTCACCGCCATGGTTTTTATCCCCGTTTCGGTGCTGGTTTCCAAAAAAATCGGCAAAAAAAGGACCTACCAGATATGCTTTGCCATTATTGCCAGCGCCTGCATGATCATCTTCTTCTTTGGCCGGCTGGGCGGGATCGGCTTCTTCCTGGCGCTGATGGCCTATGCGGGCATCGGGGTGGGGTTCAGTTACGTGGCGCCCTACGCCATGGCGCCGGACACCATCGACTACGTAGCGGTTAAATCCGGGGGGGCACGGAAGGAGGGGGCCTATTACGGCATCTGGACCTTTGTTTCCAAACTGGGCACCGCCCTCTCGGTCTTTTTTTCCGGGGCGATCCTCTCCCTGGGGGGCTACAGCGCCAATGCGGAACAGGGCGGGGCGGCTATTACCGCCATCAGGCTCCTTATCGGCCCCATTCCGGCAATTATCCTTTTGGGGGCCATGGTGGTGATCCAGTTCTATACCCTGGATGAGGGGACCTTTAAGAGGCTGATGGGGCAGGAAAAAAATGAAAAAAATGGGTAAATTTTTTGAGCTTTATTAAAAAACATGTATTGACATTATTTTTTATGTAATGTAGGATTGTTTTGGTTGATAAACATTGGTATTTTGCAGCGTATGCTGTAGAAATAGTTGTGTTCATATGAATGCAATAAAAGTCGGCGGACTCTAAACGAGATATTTTCACCTTGAAGGAGGGAAATATGAAAAAATTACTTGTTCTCTTTGTTTTGGTGGCTGCCATTGCTTTAATGGGCTGCCCCTCGGTTAATCAGCCGGTTTCTGCGACTGGTAATGCCATTGGTTCCAAGACCGGCCAGGCTTCCGGCAACATCATTCTTGGCCTTTTCGGCGATGTTGATGCGGGAATCGTAGCTGCGGCCCGGGCCGGCGGGATCACCAAGGTGTCCACCGTTGACTTCCAGACCAAGAGTCTGCTCGGGTTTGTTACCACCTATACCACCACGGTAACCGGGGAATAAGCCAAACACCCGGGTATACAACGCTGTTGTGTACCCGGTGTTTTTTATTTTTTATGCGGAATTTTTATAAATTATTTGTATTATTAGCTTGCATCTTTATTACGGCTTGTGCAACAAATCCGGAACTTAAGCTTTTTTTAGTATCCGAAAATGTTAAGCAGTTTTTTATCCCCCCTACAGAATGGAAAAATGTTAATTCCAATAACGTACTGGTTGATCTTGATATCACTTACAATACGGACCCCGCTTCTGCAGCAAGGTGCAATATTTCCTTTAAGGGCAGCAAAAAAAGTCCCCATGAAGTTACTTCCGCATCATTTATCGGTGATGGGGTTTCATATACTCTACAAGAAATTTCTTATCTTTATTTAAATTCTTCCAAAAAAACATTACGGGTAAGTACCAAATCCCCCCCGGAAAATATTATTGCCGTGCTTGAATCCAAGGCTATTGCTTTAAAAGCTGTTGTGGATGGGGTTGAGTATCAATTTGTTCCTTCAAAATCTTTTTTAACCCTCAAGGATCAGTTTATTGAGGAATACCGCTATTGATCAGGCATCCTGTTATGAAAAAATATTTTTTTATTATCCCCATCCTGCTTGTGTTCTTTTCCGGCTGTGAAAAAAATACGCCCCGGAAAATACCGGAGGTTAAAACTCCCCTTCCGGAATTGGGGATTAATATAAATCTTCCCGAGGGCTTTGTCCCGGTGGCTGCGGATCAGCTTGCGGCAATGCAGGCAGATAACCGGGCAGCAGAACCGGTTCCTCCCCTTGCGGATTTTCCCTGTTATGTTTTTGTCAATTCCGCCTCCGGTGCGGCCGTTTCAGTTTCCCGGCTTACTCCGATGGATACCGCAGACAATTGGATGTATCCTACGGATTTTCTTTTCAACTATCACCAGAATCTGGAAGACCACTTTGATATAAATATCCCCGCCGATGATATCACCCGCGATGATTATCGCCTTCTGCTGTTACATATTAATGTTATTACGGAACAGGCACAAGTGGCTCTTGATAAGGGGCTGTATTACAACAACAAGCAGGATCAATATTTTATGATAGATCTTTACTCAAACAAAGAATTGATGTCCGCCGCAGATATTGAGGCATATCAAAAAATCTTCCTGTCCATAACAACAAACAAAATGCCTTAGTTGGTCTGTAACATGGCCTTTCTCAGGATTGCATTAGCCCGGGTTTGATAACCTGGGCCTGTCTGCTTGAGCCATTCAAGTACATCTGCGTCAATGCGGATCTGTACGGTCTTTTTTATCGGCCGATATAATCGTTCATCAGGATATTTTGGATTGAATTCTTTAAGCTGTTCCGGAGTCTGAACCGGACAATCACTAAAATCCTGGGTCTTAAAATTCTGTAATTCTACTATACGTTCATTTGTCATGGGTCCCTGCGATTTGTCTCCGGTAGTTTTTATCATAACGCGCCTTTTCAAGCGGCTCAGCAAGACGGGCAGATATAATTCTGGTCCTGTTATTCCGCTCGCAAATAGGAAATAAAAAAATAGATACGCCGACCAAAGGACGCAATGCCCTTCCAGCGTACTTCATCTACGGTAGAATTATCTCTGTCATAAGCCTCAAGAAAAAAACAGTCATCAAAGACATCAAGAATTTCCTCAAAATAAAAATCTCCGCCGCAGAGCGGTGGAGTATTTGAGGATTTTCATTTGAAAATCAGTCAAACAACGAAGGCTCTTCTTTCTCCCTCTTCCGGTATAGTTGTTTGTAGTGTTCTTCTGTCCCATGCGATTTTACGTAATTTGTTATTACTGT
>BNVE01000195.1 GCA_025997875.1 Spirochaetia bacterium | reverse complement strand
ATACCAATTATGGTTTAATTATACGGCGCATTTCGTGAATGATGCCAGCATAAATGCAGTGAAGCCCGAATTTCTTTCATATAAAGTTACCAAATATAGTCTAAGAAAGTAAATGCTTTTGCCCTGCGCATACCCCAGCCCCATGCAACCGTGCTGTCCCACGGGCACGCAGAACCAGGTCGGGGGTACGGGGCATTTACGGCATGAGCTCCATTTGGAATTCCTCGCCGGAGGAGACAAGCGTAGCGCAGGCTCCGTAGGCGAATTCCACAAGCGGAGCGAATGCCGTGAAGGACACGCACCCCCGCCTGTTTATGGGGCCTCTGCCCCTCTAGACCATCGGTTCCCATAAATGGTATTCTTTCATACTGCGAAAAACGCTCTAATACAGGTGTGAGGTACGATTTTTATGGCTAATAAGGTGAAAAAGCAACCCGCTGTGGATGAAAATTCTTCCAAATCAGAACTAATCCGCCGGTTTAAGGCACAACCGTTCATTTTTATCGGTACTATTGTGATTCTTATCATTGTTATCGTCGCTTTTGTGTTTGTCCCGGCCATCGTGCCCAGCGCGGGGGGGGGAGCTTCGGTGGATCTGAATTTCGGCTCCTATGACAAGATACCCATAAACTATGTGCCGGGAAATTATTTTTCCCAAATGTACGCCCTTATCGAAAGCAACCAGCGGTCTTCGATAAACGAAAACAATTCCCAATTCATGGGCTATCAAATCTGGCGGCAGGCCTTTGAGGAAGCCGTAGTTCATACGGCAATTCTTCAGGAGATGAAAAAAGCGGGGTATACCACCCCCAAGGAAACGGTCGATCTTGAGGTGGCCCGGCAGTTCCAGGACGAGAATGGCCGGTTCTCCGCCGCCCGGTACCGGCAGGTGGATAACAGCACCAGAATGACCATGTGGCGGCAAGCTCAGGAACAGCTTACCCAAAATCGTTACCTTATGGACATTGAGGAACTCAGCAGGGCCCCCGGGGAAGTGACTTTTATCGCCAATATGGCCGCCCGGCAGCGCCGTTTTGACGGGGCCGCCTTCTCCGTTACCGCTTACCCCGAGCAGGAAATTATCGCCTATGCGGCGGAAAATCCGGCCCTTTTCAGGACCCTCCATCTTTCCCGGATTACCATCAACGCAAGCGAGCGGGAAGCCCAGCAGGTTCTTGGCTCTATAAAAAACGGAACTTCAACCTTTGAGGACGCCGCCAGAACCCATTCCCAGGACGGCTATGCCGAACAGGGCGGGGATATGGGTATCAAGATGGCCTATGAATTTTCCTCCGAGGGGCTGGACGCCGGGCAGCAGGAACAGCTTGCGGGCCTTTCCCGGGGCGAATTCAGCGAAATCTACAAACTGGGTTCGGGATGGGCCTTTTTCCGGGCGGAAGACAGCGCTTATGCTGTGGATACCGGAGATCAGACGGCGCTGGGCAAGATCCGCTCCTATGTGATGGATTTTGCAAAGGGCCGGATTGAAGACTACTACTTTAAGGAAGCGGAAGACCTGGCAAGGATTGCCGTAGAAATTGAACAAAACCAGACCCCTGTCTGGTCCGAAGACGAAAATGGAAACCGGGTAAGGATTGGAAGCACCGGTTTTGACGAGGCGGTCTACCAGAAGAGGCTGCAAAAATTCAGCTTTGGCCCTGTTTCCGTCAACTACGGCGATGTGGAATTCTTGCCCCGGCTCTCATCCTTTTCGGCGGCGGAGCTTGCCAGTGCGGCGTCCAATGATAATTTCTGGATCACCGCTTTCTCCACTCCCCTATACACCCCCTCAAAGCCCATGGTCCTGGGAAACAATATTGTTATCCTCTATCCCCTGGAGGAAAGTACCGCGAAGGAGGAAGACCTTGAAATGGTCAAGACCTACTATTCCTATGCGCTTAGCTATTTTACCGAACAGTCGATACATTCTTTCTTTTTAAAAAGCGAAAAACTGGAGGACCGTTTTATAGATACCTTCTTTAAGTATTTCTGGAACTAGCATTACTACATGCCCAATGATATCCCGGGGATATTAGGCGATAATGTCCCCAGGCGAATCGAAGGACGGCGGGGTTTTTCTGTTTCCTACAGGGGGAAAACCCTTCTTTCCACCATTGACCCCATAGCCCAGGCGGAACGGGCGGCAGATGCGGTCCCCCTCTTAAACCGGACCCTCTATTTTTGCCCCTCCCCCCTCTACGGTTACGGGCTTCAAAATTTTTTGGGGAAATTACAGGCCATACAGGCCGATTCGGCGGTGCTCTGTATCGAAACCGATGAAAAGTTGATGGACTTCTCCCTTGAACAGATGGATGCTGCCCTGCTGCAAAACTCCCGGCTGCGTTTTTGCGGGCTGCGGGAAAGCGCCGCCCTCTGCGGCTTTGTCAGGGATGCCTGGGGCAGCCGTCGTTTTCGCCGGGTAGAGATGCTCCGCCTTGGCGGGGCCTGGCGTCTGGAAGCGGAGCTCTACGAGGCCCTTGCGGATGCGCTCCGCCGGGATATTGCCCTGGATTGGGGCAACGCCATGACCCTGGTCAAGCTGGGGCGGCGCTATATCCGGAACGGGCTGCGGAACCTTGCGCTGCTCCCCCGCAGCCCTTCCCTGTCCTGCCTCTCCTTCGGCGGCAGCCCCGTCCTGGTCCTTGGGGCGGGCCCTTCCCTGGACAAAACCCTGGACGGGCTTGGGGCCGCCTTCGGGGCATCATCCGGGGAATCGGGGACAGGGCTTGGCGATCCCGCCGGGCGGCCCTTCAAAATCATCTGCGTGGATACCGCCCTTTCGGCATTAAAGGGAAGGAACATCAAGCCCGATCTGGTGGTCGCCCTGGAAAGCCAGCACTGGAATCTGCGGGATTTTATCGGCGGCGGGGATTGGGAAATTCCGGTGGCCATGGACTTTTCCGCCCTGCCCGCCACCGCTGAAATTTTGGGGGGACAGAGCCTGCTCTTTTTTACCCCCTGGACGAGCTTGAGCCTTTTTGACCGGCTTAAGGAGGCAGGGCTGCTCCCGGAAAGTTTTCTGCCCCTGGGTTCGGTCGGCCTGACCGCCGTGGCAATCGCCCTGCGGATAGGATCGGGGCCGGTAATTACCTCAGGTATAGACTTTTCCTTTACCTTGGACGCTTACCACGCCCGATCCACCCCGGGCCATCTGGAACGGCTGCGGGGGCAGAACCGCCTGAGGGGTATCCTCAACATCGAGGCCGCCTTCCGCCCCGCCGCCTTTGGGGTCCAATCAAAATCCGGCGTCCCGGTCCGCAGCGATCCGGCCATGCGGGGCTACCGGGATCTGTTTGAACGGGAATTCGGCGCAGGAAGCAGCGGGAACGCCGGAAGCGTTGGAGACAGTGCCGGAGCCGCGCGGCTCCGGGACATCAGCGGCTCCGGCCTCCCCCTGGGCATCGAAACGGTCAGCCTGGAACAGGCCCTTGCCCTGTTAAACGAAGGCTGCCCTTCTCCGCCGGGCATAGAACCGCTGCCGCCATCCTTACCCTTCACGTCACCATCCGTACCCCTTGCGCCGCCATCCATACCACTTGCGCCGCCTTCGCAGGACGCCGGCGTTCAGCAAAAAACCGATAAACTCCAGAACTTTATCCGCCGGGAACAGGAAGCCATCCTGACTCTGCGGGGCATCCTCAAAGGGGAAATTCCGGCGGAGGCGGCGGAGACAGAATACCTCCTGGACACCTGCGATTACCTCTGGGCCCATTTCCCCGACTGCGCAGGAACGGGAGGCCGCCGGCCCCCCGGAACGGACCTGTCCTTCCTCAAACGGGTGCGGACAGAAATCGATCCCTTTTTGAAACTTTGGTCATTAGCGTTAAAGGAGACGGAATCATAATGGAACTAAACCTCTTAACCTTTGCAATTGTCTGCCCCCTGATCTTTCTCGCGGGTTTTATCGATTCCATCGCCGGAGGCGGGGGCCTCATCTCCCTCCCCGCCTACCTCCTGGCGGGGCTTCCCATGCACTTTGCCCTGGGAACCAACAAGCTTTCCAGCAGCATGGGCTCGGTGACCGCCTCAATCCGGTATTACCGGAACAAATTCGTGGACCTCTTCCTCTGCATCCCTTCCATTGCGGCGGCGCTGATTGGCTCCGCCCTGGGCTCCTCCCTCACCCTGCTGGTCGATGAATCCTGGTTACAGAAACTGCTCCTCGTCGTGCTGCCCGTAACCGCCTTCTTCGTGTTTAGAAACAAACACTTTAACGATGATGTCACACCCTTGCCCCGCCACCATGCATTGGTTTTTTCGATTGTCATCTCCTTTGTAATCGGGGCCTACGATGGTTTCTTCGGACCCGGCGCCGGCACCTTCCTCATCCTCCTCTACACGGGACTTGCGAAACTCACCCCCCGTACCGCCTCGGGGAATTCCAAATTCGTCAACATGGCTTCCAACATAGGCGCTCTCACGGTATTTCTCATCAATGGCCGGGTCATATTACCCCTGGGCTTCTGCGCCGGGGCATTCAGCATTGCCGGAAGTTACCTGGGTTCAGGGCTGGCAATAAAAAAAGGCGCAAAACTGATCCGCTATTTTATCCTTGCGGTGTTGGCGCTGCTCTTTGTGAAGGTCGGATGGGATATGCTTTCACGGGTTTGAAAGAGATGAAGGGGATGTCTCCCCTTCGCTCCGTGGCTGGCCCCCGGTTACTCTATTTCCGCAAGGGCAGCCAGGGCGGCGATATAGTCGGCATCGGCGGCAGTGGTACCGGCGGCGGCGATTTTGGCGCTGTCCCCTGAGCGGTAGGCGGCGCGTTGGGCTGCGGGGGGTATGGGCGTTACCAATGCCGCCTGTTGGGCGCGGATTTCGGCGACGAATTGCGCTTCCGATTTT
>BNVE01000194.1 GCA_025997875.1 Spirochaetia bacterium | reverse complement strand
GCTGACCAGCCTGCGGGACAGGAACACCAGCGCGTGCGGGGCGGCTACCGGCCTCAGCCCCCTGCCGATCATGCCGCAAATCCCCCCCTGGCTCATCCGCCTCGCCTTTATCCGGTTTATGATGCGGAACATGCAGGGCACGGGGAACAAGGCCTTTCAGTTCGGCAAGAGCCGGGCCAAGCGTTACCACGAAGAGGGCAAAAAGGTCAGTTTTGCCGATGTGGCCGGCCAGAAGGACGCCAAGTACGAACTTGAAGAAGTGGTGGCCTTCCTCAAGAACCCCCAGAAATTTACCAAGATGGGGGCCCGGATTCCCAAGGGGGTCCTTTTGGTGGGGATGCCCGGAACCGGCAAGACCCTGATGGCCCGGGCAGTGGCGGGGGAGGCCGGGGTGGCCTACTTCCACATGTCCGGCTCGGATTTTGTGGAGATGTTTGTGGGTGTCGGGGCCAGCCGGGTCCGGGACCTTTTTGAGCAGGGCCGCAAGAGCGCCCCCTGCATCATCTTTATCGACGAACTTGACGCGGTGGGCCGCACCCGGGGGGCCGGTTACGGCGGCGGCCACGATGAGCGTGAACAGACCTTAAACCAGCTTCTGGTTGAGATGGACGGCTTCGATTCCAAGGACGGGGTGATCATCCTGGCGGCGACAAACCGCCCGGATGTGCTGGACCCGGCGCTGTTGCGGCCCGGCCGTTTTGACCGCCAGGTGGTGGTTGCCATGCCGGATATCAAGGAGCGGGAGGCCATCCTCCAGATTCACTCCTCCAAAATTCCCCTGGGAACGGACATCGATCTTTCCCGTATCGCCCGGGCAACCCCGGGGATGAGCGGCGCCGACATCGCCAATTTAGTAAATGAGGCGGCCCTCTATGCGGCCCGCCAAGACAAGCCTGCGGTGGAGATGCCCGATTTTGAGGAAGCCCGTGACAAGATACTCATGGGGGTGGCCCGGACCACCCTGGTTATCTCCGACAAGGAACGGCGCATGACCGCCATCCACGAAGCGGGCCACACGGTGCTTCACTACTTCCTTAAGAACGCCGATCCCCTCCACAAGGTCACCATTGTGCCCCACGGCCGGGCCCTGGGTATGGCCATGTCCCTCCCCGAAGAGGACAGCTACAGCCGCACCAGGGGCTGGATCGAGGACCGGATCGTGATCTGTTACGGCGGCTGGATTGCGGAGAAGCTTTTCTACGATGAAACCACCACCGGTACCAAGCAGGATATCCAGCAGGCCAGCGAAATGGCCCGCCACATGGTCTGCGAATGGGGCATGGCGGCGGAAATAGGCCCCATCGCCTATGGTCAGGAGGATGAGCCCATCTTCATCGGCAAGGAGATTGCCCGTCACAAGGACTATTCGGAAGATACCGCCCGGCAGATCGATAAGGCGGTTAAGGAAATCCTCGACAGGTGCCGACAAGCCGCCCAGAGTATCTTGGAAGCCCACAAAACGGAACTGGAAAAACTTGCCGATGAGCTCATGGCCCGGGAAACCCTGATTGATGATGAGGTACGGGTCATTCTGGGGATTGCCCCCCGGGAAAACAAGCTTTCCTTTGTTCCCGCTAAAGATGAAAGTTCTGCCCCAAAAGACGGGACTTCCGTGATATGAGGTGCCGGGCGCCGTTTTTGTTTATCCTCTTTATGCTTATCCCGGCCCTTTCGGGTTTTTCCCAGACCGGGACCAGGGTTTCCGCCGCTGCGGCGGAGCTCTATACCGCATGGGCGGAGCAGCTCATAGGGGAAAACCGCTGGCCCGAAGCCCTTGTTGTTCTGGAACGGGGGGGGGACTTTGCCGATGTTTCTTCGGATATTTCATACCTCCTTGCCTTGGCCCGTTTCCATGAAAACAGCCCCCGGGGCGCGGTGCTGGAGGCCCTGCGGCGTGGCCTCGAGGCGCGGCGCTGGACAAAGTATTCCGCCGCCAAAGCGCGGCTTCTGGAGGCGGAAGTCTTGGTACAACTGCGGAACTTTTCCGAGGCCCTCCAGGTCCTGTCCCAGGCCCCGGTGGGGGTAGATGCGGAGCGGCTGCGGCTTTTGGCATTAAAGGGGCTTTCCGACCGGGTAGAATTCCGCCGGGTAATGGCGGAAGCCCTGGACCGTTATCCCCGCGAGAGCGGTCCTGCCCTCATCTTTTTAGATTATACTAAAAATACACTCCCCGCCGAAAACGATCAGGCCCTGATCACCCTTGTACTGCAGCGGCTGCCCTATCTTTTGGATGCAGAGCCGCGGCTTGCCTATATGGCCGCCCCCTTTGTCCGGGATACCGCCGAAGCCCGGCGTCTGGTGCAGGCCTATAGGGCCCTGGGAAAAAGCGATCTCGCCTCCATCCCGGTAAGCCTCAACCTGGGTTTGATAGACGAAGAGCAGGCCACGGAGGAACTCTTTGCCGTCCCCAGGGTCGCCGCAAGCGATATATGGCCGGGCAGGGCGCTGGACAAGGACCTGATCCTTTCAACCTGGGCGCTCCTCCGTAACCGGGAAGGCAGGGCTCTTTTTAAACGAAACCTTCTGGGCTTCTCCGGTGTTATTACAGAGGATACCGATAAGGACGGCTTTCCCGAAACCCGTACCATCTACCGGGACGGGGCGGTACAGGAATATTTTTGGGACCCAGACCAGGACGGCCTTACGGAACTGCATATCACCTTTGCCGCGGGGAACGGTATCCTGGCCGAACAGGTAATCTACCCTGAGATGCCGGCAATGTCGGGGCAGCTTGGAACCGGGGAGCCCGGCAGCGGGGCCTTTGCGCTGCCCATAAGCGATAAGGAGCGGACCAAGATACGGATCATCTGGGAGCGTTATCCGGCGGTGCGGAGCGCAACCCTTGAGGATATTGTCTATATTCCCCGGCCCGGCGGCTTCCTCTATACCCCCATCCGCTTTACCGAACTTACCGGGGGCGGCGGGGAGCCCGGGCTTCTGTACCCCCAGGGGGAGATGCAGCAGATGCGCCTTACCCGGCGGACTCTGGTTTCCTTTGCCCTGACCATCCAGCGGCCCAGTACGGAATTTAAGGACGCACTGGAATGGATTGATATGGAAAATGGCGTCCCCCGGCGGGCCCGGGAATTTCTGCATAACCGGCCCGAGCCGGTGTCGGTGACTGAATTTGTCCGGGGGCAGCCAAGTATCCAGCGCCTGGATCTGGACCTGGATTCCCGGATGGAGACGGTGCGGCATTTCAGGAATGGCGCATCCGTAGATGAGAATAACCCCTTCTCGTATGAAAAGATTATAGATTTGGTTGAAAGCGATTGGGACGGAGACGGAATTTTTGAGACCGGGGAGCAATTTCTTCCCGATGGGAGTATAATTTATTCATGGGACACCGATGGCGACGGTGTCCGGGAACATTCTGAAACAAGGCAGGGGAATTGAATTGATGAATCGCAGGAATATTCAAAAAGAATGGCTCCTCTGTCTGGTACTGCTTTTTGGTTCTCTTTTCTTGTCCTGTTTATCCACCACAACCCAGGAAAAACGGCTTGCCCCCCGGCGGTCTACCAATGAATTCCGGCTGGATGATATCCGCCGTTATATAAAAACAGACCCTGCCCGGGCCATTCATCTTATCGGGACCTACCGTGTGGTGTATACCGGAATTACCGCCCCGGAACTTGCGGGAGCGGAAACCCTGGATGCCCTGGAAGCGGAGGCGATTGAAAATTTGAAGCAGGCCCAGCTTGAAGCCGTAAATGGTGAACGCTGGGATGACGCCGCTTCCCTGGCCCGTTCCCTTGCCAGCCTGGGGGTGGGGGTAGAAAATACCGGGAATGAGCCTGATTTTGTCCTGGCCAATGCCAAAAAGCTTTTAAGTGATGGGAATAATGATCTTGGAGCCTTTCTTGCGGCGGTTCAGGCCCATGGTTTACGGCCTCTGGAATTTGAGGATGCCCTCCGCTTTCTTGAACATGCGGTAAAGGTCAGGCAGCGCCGGACCGCGGCCTTCTTCCTTGCCGCCGCCGAATCTGGGGGCGGTACTATCCCCCCGGAACTGCGGCAGTATGCGGAAGGGCGGGACGGCCCCCAGGAGATGATAAAGGGGGTCGCCACGGTACTGGTGGACCGGGGTTATCGCATCGAAAGGGGCCGGGGCTACCCCGACCGGGTCCTGGGGTCCGCCTTTTTCGTGGACGCCTCCGGGCTTTTGATTACCAACTACCACGTCATCACCAGCGAGGTGGACCCCTCCTACGAAGGCTATTCCCGGATGTTTATCCGCATGGGGGACGCCGCCAGCGCCCGTATCCCCGCCAAGGTAATCGGCTGGGACAAGGCCATGGACCTGGCCCTTATCAAGGCTGAACTGAGCCCGGAATACGTTTTCTCCGTGGTGGACCGGGTTATTCCCCGGGTGGGGGACACCGTTCTGGCTATCGGGTCCCCCGGGGGGCTGGAAAAGACCGTTACCTCGGGGATCGTGTCCGCCCTCAGCAGGCGCTTTTTGCAGATCGGCGACGTGATCCAGATCGATGCGGCGGTGAACCACGGTAATTCCGGGGGGCCCGTGGTGGATACCTCGGGACGGCTGGTGGGCATCGTCTTTGCGGGGATTGAACAGTACCAGGGGCTTAACTTTGCGGTCCCTGCGGAACGGCTTGCCGCAGCCCTGCCGGCAATGATCCGGGGGGGGAAGGCCGAGCGTCCCTGGCTGGGTCTTACGGTGAGCGAAACATCCTCCGGGGCGGAAATCATCTACGCTGCACCCAATACCCCCGCCGCGGACCAGCAGGTTGTGGAAGGGTCCCTTATCAAAACCATTAACGGTGAGCAAATAAGGGCCCCCCAGGGGCTGCTTATCCCGGCCCTGCAGGACCTGCTCTACCCAACCAG
>BNVE01000193.1 GCA_025997875.1 Spirochaetia bacterium | reverse complement strand
GTATTCGGCCCATGCCGGTTGTCGGGTATCTTCTCCGCTGCTTTGTCCAGATTCCCCATCAGCCGTTTAAATGTTTCCCCACCCATGCCCCTATTTTATCATAAATCGGGTAAATTTAGAATTGCTGCCCCCTTAGTACTTATTGATTTCAGTGTCCAGGTAGGCCATCCGCTGCATCCACCATGTTTTCATCCTTGATATTATCTGGGCATAATCAACGGCCTCCCACCTTCCGGCATTTAGGACCTGTGATTTTTCCAGTGAAGCCGCCGTTGCATCAATAAATGACACAATATCCGCTATATCACCATAATGGGTATTCCAGTGCGCCTTATATTGTGTGCGGAAAACGGGATCATCAAAGAAGCGCCGGAAGAAACTATGCATGCCGGTTCTACGGTCAGCATGGATAAAATAATTGCCCGGACTTCCAAAACCCCAATCAAAATCCCATAAAGGTCCCATGCTGATTTTTGCGGCCCCCGCGTCTTTATACATATAGGTGCTTTTGGGCCAACCCAGTTCTCCATTGTCTACAATTTCATTTATCAATATAAAATCCACAAAGGTATCCATATTGATTAAATCACGGTACCCGCTTTCAGGAAACGAATCGCCCTGTAATGCGGCCTCAAGGGCGTTTATGGAATTTTTGACAAAATCATAACCGGTGGGATCGCTTAAATCTTCCGGCGACTTAATCATGACGGGAAGCTGATATACATCGGTTCTGAATTTGGGATCTTCATCATAGTACCGATCTAATTCAACCAAAAAGCCATCGTCTTCATCAATATCTACCCGGCCTTTACCCACCTGTACCTGTTCGGTCAGCACGTAACTTCCCTGATAGGTTCCGTTTAAAACGAGTTCCACATGTTGATAGTGATTGGTAAATGGCAGGCCGAACCGGGCGCCCAGTTCAAAGGCCACCGTATTCATAAGTAATGTCGGGTCAAGATAATTGGCTAATAACACCCAACTCTTCGCCTTTTCATACCCAAACAAGGATGTCTTTTTATCAAATTTTATCCGATACGGCTTTTTAGGAGCCCCCCACGAAGTATTCCCCCTGCCGCGTATTTCGTCCTTATATGCCGTATTTTCAAGGTTGTTCCCGGGGTTGGCTGCATCAACAATTTTGATATTTGTCTTTAGGTAATCTTCCCTGGAAGTAATTTCTTGTCCATTCACCGTATCCAGGTAAATAACCGGCAGCCCCGTATCTATCAGGGTTTCTGCTACCGTTATATCAAAACTCGCCGTCAGTTCACTTTGTTCTTTTGATATGATGGTAACGGTTCTTGTTCCCGCAGTAAACGTGTCATACCGTATATCATACTCCGATGTTAGTGATTCTGTTCCATCGGTGTAAATATTTTTTATGACCAAATCATTAAAATCAGGTATGTCTCCAAGAAGATAATCTATTTTAGCGGGAGGCGTTACAATCTCGATTTTAGCAAGGCTTTTTTCCGCCGGGGGCGTGGTTTCCGGTATCGGTATAGTTTCCGGAATGAGTTCCGCCGGGGTGGGGCTGTTAGGATCGGGACAGCCGGTAAAGGCCAGTACCAACAAAATTGCAAATAGCCAGCCTTTTTTCATTAACGGGGCCATATACAACTCCTAAAGGTCAAGCTTATTAGCCTGATACGGCAGGGTAAAACTCTTCACCTTTTCAGTATTGATATACAAAGAATAAACTTCATTTGTATCACCATTCAAACCAGGGCTGCTCATCATAATCCGGCTAAAGGCTTTGTCAGGCGTCCAATCTGCGGCTATGTTTTTTTCTAAATCCTTAATAACGAAGCGGGTTCCGGCGTCTTTTTGGTTAAAGACAAATAAAATACACTTTTGCAGTTCCTCATTACGGAGGGGCCATTGAAAGTCCCCGTCGCTTGCGGCATAAAGTGTCCCGCCCCGTATCAGCCAGCCCAGGTCGGTATCTATTGGTTCGTGCTCAGTCCGCGAACCGTAATGAACGATGCCGAATTCACCACCCGTAAAGAGAATGCTGCCATTGGCGTCAACACCATCACCCCGCGCATGTATCCTGGTATTTCCACCGGCAAATATGACATGCGCTTCACTGCTGGCCTGATGTTCGCCTATGCTTGCGCTGATACCATCGTCAGAAGCATTGAGGATAATTGATCCGTTTTTAATGACCACCTTGGCTGCCTCTAACCCTTCATAGGATTGGGTTACAGAAATAGCGCCGCCCTCTACCAGCACAAGTTCATCACCATGGATCCCGTCATCATCTGTTTTTATGTTTATATTCCCACCTGAAATAATAACCGTATCATTACTATGGATTGCGTCATCCCGGGCATCCAGATTGATAGTTCCCCCTTCAATCAGAATACCCAGAGCAGCTTTTATCGCTTTCAGACTATCTGCGCCTTCATATACGGAACCCGTTGAACCACCGCCTGTTTTAACGGTAATATTGGTATTAGCTCCCTTTATCCAGACAGCCTCGTATGCCTGTATACCGTCCTTACCGGCAGTAACATTTAGGGTTGCATTCTCAATATAGATTAACTGTTCGGCAAGTTTTTTTGCATCCGCGTCATCGGTATTTGTTTTCATCCCATCTTCCGCGGAATTAAGGGTAATGGTTCCCCCCTTTATCACGATTGAATCGTTACCCTTCAGGGCATTATCCGGCGAATTAACCCTTATCGTACCGCTCATAATTTTGAGATCGCCTTTGCACGAGATACCATTGTTTGATCTACCCGTTACCTGAAGGCTGCCCGTACCATTTATGGTAAGCGCTTTCTGCGAGAACAGCGCTCCGTTCGGTTCTTTGCCGGTACCTTCTCCATCATAGATATACGAATACGTAATCGCATCGGTTAAAACGTTCTCAGTACCTGCTGCAAGGGTAACGACCTTCTTCTTACTGTTGAATATCGCAAGGGGGGAACCGTCATTTGATGTTATACTTACGCCATTAAGAACAAGAAACACCTGTTTATTGACGTCTACAATGACTTTTCCGTTAGAAAGGCTGCCGTTTAAAGCATAGGTTCCCTCTTTCGTAATCTTTATTACATTCCCGGTTATGGCAACACCACTTGTATCAGAACCACTGACAGAACTGGCATTATCCGCCAGGATAATGACGGCATCAGCCCCCGCTGTCGTTGAAATCGTTGTATCCGGATCTGAATCACTGATATCAAAAGCCTGTATTACAGACTTCTTTGCGATACCATCCGGTATGGCCGCAGGTATGTTTGACATATCACCCCACCCGGCCGGCAGTTGTTCAGCCTGCACAACCGGAAGGTCCGGATCAGGATAGTTCTCCGGTAAATCGGGCGCCTCGCCGGACACCGTATGTTCACAGGAAGAAACAGATAATAATACTATCAACAACACAAATAAAAAACGCAGTTTCACTTTGTATTCCTTATAACTCAATTTTGTTTACCACATTAGGAAGCGTAAAAGACGGATTAAGCAGGATGGAATTTACCGCAAGTGAATAGGCGCCATCCTTCACAAAACCGGGAACGCTTATAAGGCATGTCCTAAAGGAGTGGTCGAAAGTCTTATTAACAACCGTTGTGCCCTGATCATCTTTTATAACGACATTGACCGGCGCTGCCTGGGAAGCATTCCAGGCAAGGCCAAGACTGATTTGTCCTGAATTAGCCCCTATGTCAACCGGTATAACTGGCCCTGTGCCATACACGGCGCCGCCCTGAATAACGACGCCGCCCCCGTTATGAAACGCATCTTCCCCACCGCCATAGGAGTTAATCACACCGCCGGAAATAAGAATAATTCCGTTAGCATCAAAGCCGGCGCCGACAGGTAATCCTCCCTTTACCGTTATATTTCCGCCGGTAACAATAATATCGCAGCCCTGGGTAACATGACTTGAGGCAGTTGAATCACCGTCCGCATTAATACCGTCATCGTATGCATCCACGGAAATTGTTCCGTCTTTTATAACTACCTTGGCGCCTTCTATGCCTTCATAGGAATTCGTTACATTGATAGTTCCGCCGTCAATTACCAACAAGCCATCTGAATGAATGGCGGTTGAATTTGACTTAATATTGAAACTGCCACCGGAAATTATTACGGTACTTGGAACATGGGAAACCCCAGCATCATCATCATACTTGGATTTTATTCCGCTTATACCGCCGGAAGCAGAATCAATGGTGACCGTTCCCCCTTCGACAAGAATATTGCCGTCGCACTCAATCGCATTCAGTTCATTCAGCACACTCATCGGATGATATCCGGCGCCGGAAGAAAAACCGCCGCCACCTTTTATGTTTATGTTCCCGCTCTCAATCCGGATCGCCTCATACGCTTCCATGCCGCTCTTGGAAGCCGTAATATTAAGATTTGCATTTGAAATATAAATAAAACCTGTCTGCTTATCAGTATTGGTTTTCATACCATCACCGCCGGTTGCCGTAAGCGTAATGCTCCCGCCTTTTATCACGATTGAATCATTACCCTTCAGGGGATTATCCGGCGAACCTACGGTTATCGTACCGCTCATAATTTTAAGATGGTCTTTGACGGAGATACCGTTATTGCTTTTCCCCGTTACCGTAAGGCTGCCCGTACCATTTATGGTGAGCGATAAATCCGCAAACAGCGCGCCATTTGGGTCATATTTCTTACCATCATCACCGGTCGCCGGATAGGTACTGCCATCGGTAAGAAAATTATTCGAACCTGCCGCGAGGGTAAGGATTTTTTTATCACCCCCGGTGATTGCAAAGGGTGAACCTTCGCTTGTGGTGATATTTACGCCATTCAGGATGATGTATTGTTCCGTCTTTTTCTTGAAAAGGACTTTCCCATTGCTAAGTGTTCCGCTTAAAACATACGTTCCGTCTTTCTCCACGGTGATTGTATTGGTACTGTTATTTATAGCAACTTTACTCGC
>BNVE01000192.1 GCA_025997875.1 Spirochaetia bacterium | reverse complement strand
CCAGGTTATACAGGCTTCGTATCCGTATTTCCGGCGGGGAACTTGCCGCCGGGGCCCCAGGCCGGCTTTCCCCTCCGGAAGCGGAAGATGGGGCTTCATTGGGATCGCCTTGGGATGCGGCGAGAATTTTCCAGATATTCCGGGCGGAGGCGGCCTGCTTCCCCAGCCAGAGGGAATCGGCGGAGCGGATCATGCTTGCTTCATCGCTGAACCGGGAAAATATTTCCGCCCCCCGGAGGGGGTCCCCAAAATCGTAATAATATTCGGCGATAAAATGGAGTAGCGCCACCTCCGCGGTCCCCGCCGAAATGGTCTGTACCTGCACCGCCGCACCGAGAATATCCTGTTGCAAAAGCTGAAGTATCCCCAGGTTGGCGATAAGGCGGTTCTCCTCATCTGCGGGAAGGCTGCCGCGAAGAAGGGGCAGGCCGGCGGCCAGGAAGGGTTCCATGCGGGCTGCGGCGGCGCTGCTGGGGCTTTCCAGGTCCCCCAAAAGGGCGTGGACACCCAGGGCCAGGGGGCTGAGCCGGGTTTCGGCAATCAGGGATACGTAGTTTCTCAGGGGGCCGGCGAGTTCCGGGGGGAGCTTTTCCGAAGGCCCTCCGGCTGCCGGGGAATTTTGCAGCAGCGCCCCGGCGGCTACTGCGGCCAGGGGCTCGGAGTAGGGGAAGGCCGCTGCGGCGCGTACGGCAGCGTTCTGGTATTGGCCAAGGAAGCGGGGGGACTGCCGGGCAAGGTTCCGGCGGCGTTTCAAAACCGAAAGGTGGGACTCCACCCCCAGGGCGTTTTGTTCAAGCTTGTCGAGCATTTGGGCAGCCGCGCCGAAAGCTTCGCCGGATATTCCCGGCGAAGCGGCAATAAAAGTATCGTAAGACCGGAGCAGACGGTGAAAGACATCCCGATCCGAGACCCCGGAGACGCTGAAAAGGCTCCTCCCCGGGCTGAGGGAGAGAAAAATCAGCCCCATGCAGACCCCGGCAACAAGGACAATCCCGGCGGAAAAAATAACTTTAAGATTTTTTTTCTGCAACCCCGGGGGGAAGGCCGGTCTGCGGCCTTGACGGGAGGGCTTTTTCATTTGCTTTGCAGGGGACTTGAACCCGGCGCGCCCTGCAGGGTGCGTTTGATGCTATCCAGTACGCCATTGATAAAGCGGAATGAATCGTCGGTACCGAATTCCTTTGATATGCCGATAGCCTCGTTGATCACAATGGAGGGGGCCACATCGGTTTGGTACATAAGGGTGTAGGCGCTCAGCCTGAGGATGGCCAAGTCTACCCGGTTAAGCCGGGAAATATCCCAATTTTCCAGGTGCCGCCGGATCATGGCGTCAATGGCCGTGATATTTTCAATGGCGCCCACCACCAGAAGGCGGGAAAAGCCGGAAATATCCTCTTCCAGGGCCGCCCTTTTATCGCTTTCCAGCCAGGAAAAATCCAGCAGGCCCTCGGGGATTACCGGGGAACCGCCCTTTACTTCCCAGGAATAGAGGGCCTGGAAGGCCAAAATCCGTCCTTTTCTGCGTGACGCCATGAACCCTACCAGTTAAGGTTTTCTTCAGTGATTTTGACGGTACCTTTTGCCTTAAGTTCCGCGGCTATATCTTGTAACACCTTTTCCAGGCCGATATTCAAATGCTCCTGAAGGATCTCTTCGTTAATACTTTGCCGGAGGGTTATGGGGAGCCCAACCTGTATATCATCATCCAGTTCCAGGATTTTTTTATCGTATTTTCTGGTCAGCTTGATGATAAAAAACCCCTGGGGGGTTTCAATTAAGCCTGAAAGGTTGTTTTTTTCCGATAATGCCGCGGCCTTGGTCATAAATTCCAAACCCCAGGCCTGGAGAAAACGGGCCGTATCCTGAGCGTTCGGGTATTCCAGGGGCATATTGGCAAGGTTTCCAATATTGAATGGGCTGTTGGACCGTCTGCCCAGGTCAAATTTGTCGTTAAATGCGGAAGTACTGGTTCCTATTTCCCGGGCAAGGCTGACCGCCGCTTCCCGGTTGGTCCGGGGGAACTGTATATAGTCAAAGGAAATGGTTTCGGCCCGTTTATAATATTCCCGGTTTATCCGATAACGGGTTGCAATCTCCTCCTCCGTAGCATCGCCGCCGCCCAATGAAAGGAAATATTGCTGATTAATGTACTGGTCCCGCAGGCGCCCCTTCAGGGTATCAAGATCGGCCCCTGTTTGCCGGGTAATCGAAGTGATGGCTTCATCGCGATCGGGCAGGCGGCCGGTAACCTGCTGCTCCTGCATACGGTACTGCTGCACCATCTGTTCCAATATTTCATCAATATCCGCATCCGAGACGGGAATGCCGTTTCTTGCGGCATTCCGGGGCAGGTATTGCTCCATCATATAACGCTGCTCAATTAATTGATTGCGGACCTGGGTTTTAAATGCGGCAAGATCCATTCCATATTGCTGATTAATACGATCTTCAAATTCCTGGTTCGATAATTCGACCCCCGCGCTGGCCCGGACCGCACGGATCTGCTCATCCAGTTCGGCATCGCTTACCCTGACGCCGTTCTTTTCCGCATCCTGCAGAATCAGCCGTTCGATAATCATGTCGTCCAGCAGCTGTTGCCGTACTTGCAGCAGTTCGGCAGGATCGCTTATCTCCCTGCCGCCCATCCGGACCCGCAGGGCATCCTGCCGGTCAAACCTAAGCTGCAGATCCCTGACAAAGATACGATCCGAGTTTACGGTGGCTACAACTTTAGCCGTCCCAATCTCCTGTTCCTTTGGAACATCCGCCCCTGCCGGGCTGTCCAGCGGCGTAGGGGTTGCCACCGCTGTGCCCTTGCATGAGCCAAGCAGAAGAGCGGTAACGGCGATTACCGTATAAAAACGTATAGTTACAATTTGCTTCATATTTACCCTTATCCTTAATATACCAAAATTACAACAAAAGTATAAGTACAAAACGCCCTATTCCAGGACCGCCCTGATACGCCTGACCCCGGCGGAGGAGGATTGCTCCTTCTGTATGATGAATTTTCCCATGGTTCCGGTATGCTCCACATGGGGGCCGCCGCAAACCTCTTTCGAAAAATCCCCGATAGAGTAGACCTTGACCTGGGATTCGTATTTTTCCCCGAACAGGGCCATGGCCCCGGAAGCCTTGGCTTCGTCCAGGCTCATCACTTCCATTTTGACCGGAAGATCCCGCTGAATCTGCTGGTTGACAATTTCCTGGACTTTGGCGATTTCTTCCGCCGTCATGGGGGCGTTGTGGGAAAAGTCGAAGCGCATCCGTTCCGCGGTGATATTGGAGCCTTTCTGGGCCACATGATCCCCCAGAACCATGCGCAGGGCCTTTTGCAGCAGGTGGGTTGCGGTATGGTACCTGGTGGTGGTCTCCGAATGGTCCGAAAGGCCGCCCTTGAAGACCTGCTCGCTCCCCGCCCGGGAAAGCTCCTGGTGCTTCTTGAAGGCCTCGTCAAATTCGGCGCGGTTCACGGTCATGCCGTTTTCCGCCGCCAGTTCCTCGGTCAGCTCGATGGGGAAGCCGTAGGTGTCGTAGAGTTTGAAGGCCAGTCGCCCGGACATGATCTTCCGGGGGTCCTTAAGGAGGTTGGGAAGGAGCTTTTCAAACTCGTGTTCCCCCTTCTGGAGGGTTTCCAGGAATTTCTCCTCCTCCTTGTTGAGTTCGTCGATGATAAAGGCCCGGTTTTCCAGCAGTTCCGGATAGGGCCCTTTTAATTGGTCTACAATGATTTCGGCGATAGGGGAAAGTAAGGGGCTACCGGCGATCCCCAGCTTGCGGCAGTGCCGCACACTCCGGCGAATAAGCCTGCGGAGCACATAGCCCGCCCCCACGTTGGAGGGGCTTACCGCTTTGGGGTCCCCCAGGATGAAGGTTGAGGATCGCACATGGTCGCTGATGATCCGCACCGATTTGTCTTTTTCAGGATCCGTTCCGTAGGTGTAGACTGCGCCGCCGTTACCGCCCGCCGCTATGGCTTTCTCTATCCCCCGGATAATGGGGGCAAAAATTTCCGTATCGTAGACCGATTTTTTGCCGTTCAGGATCGTCACGGTCCGCTCAATGCCCATGCCGGTATCCACGCACTTGCGGGCCAGGGGTTCGTAGGCACCTTCGGCGTTCTTGTTGTACTGCATGAACACATCGTTCCAGATTTCCAGCCACTTCCCGCAGGAGCAGCCGGGGCCGCAGTCCGGGCCGCAAGGCTCTTTGCCGAAATCGTAGAACATCTCCGAATCCGGGCCGCAGGGGCCGGTGCTCCCCGCAGGGCCCCACCAGTTGTCTTCCCGGGGCCGGTAACTGATACGGCTTTCGGGAATCCCCATCCGTTTCCAGACTGCGGCGGATTCATCGTCCCGGCTTATGTCCCCTTCGCCCTGGAACACCGTAACCCCGAGTTTTTCGATGGGAATACCCAGCCATTGGGGCGAGGTGAGAAATTCAAAACTCATCTCGATGGCCCCTTCCTTGAAATAATCCCCCAGGGACCAGTTCCCCAGCATTTCAAAAAAGGTGAGGTGGCTGGAGTCCCCCACCGCGTCAATATCCCCGGTACGGATACACTTCTGGTAGTCCGTGAGCCGCTTCCCCGCGGGGTGGTTTTCCCCCAAAAGATAGGGCACCAGGGGGTGCATCCCGGCGGTGGTAAAGAGCACCGTGGGATCGTTGTCGGGAATGAGTGACTTGCCCTGAATCTGGGCATGGCCCTTGGACTTGAAAAATTCTATGTATTTGGAACGGAGTTCATCGGCATTCATGGTGCAATAATACTAGGGGAGCGGGGCGCTCTCGTCAAGGTCCCCCGCTCCTCACGACAAACGCATGAAGCATCAGAGCGAGAGGACGGCCTCAAGATGTTGTTCAAACCCCCAGCTCAATATGCGGCGTTTGAGTCTGAGGCTGTATTTCTTCCCCAGCTGTAATGTCTTAAGCAGT
>BNVE01000191.1 GCA_025997875.1 Spirochaetia bacterium | reverse complement strand
GATTCTCTGTTCGCTCTCGCGGATACTTTCAAATCCTCTTGAGAGGGTTCTCCGGGCTACACCATGGTAAGATTTTTAACCTGAAGAATCCGTTCCCTTCGGTAAGATTTTTATGTAAGGAATTGCGCAATCCGCCCGCAATGTCAGAATTGTACGATATCTCCAATGCCGATCCCCGCCCGGCCGAACCAGCCCCGGTTTACCTCCAGGGCGTAGCGCACGGAACGTTCCGAATTCACCGTGGACAGGCTGAGGGGTTCCATGTCCTTTATTTCGGTGATCCTGCCGTCGGAGGCGATAAAGGCGATAGAGAGGGGGATAAGGGTATTCTTCATCCAGAAGGACATACGCTGATCCCGGTCGAAGATAAAGAGCATCCCCTTGCCGTCATCCAGGCTTTCCCGGTACATGAGCCCCTGCGCCCGTTCCTGGTCGGTACGGGCAAGCTCCGCCTCCATGGACACCGGTCCCAAAGCGGCCCGTTGTATACTCAGTTCCCGCTTTTCAAACTTGAGGGCCCCTTCCTTACCCGGCGCAGCATATACCAGACAAGGCATAATCAGAATGAAGAAGAATATGATCCACGATTTCTTAATCTCAAAGGCCATCGAGGAAGTCCTGGCGGAGGTAGATCTCTGCGGATTCAACCACTTCGGATTCGCCGATGATATCTTTAAAAACGGTCATGTCTATGTATTTTACCGTAAGGGGCCGCTCCAGGGCCAGACGGGTGGTTCCGGTTTCCCAGATCGCCTGTTGGGGGCTGAAGGAATCGGGCTGGCCGTATTTATCCACCAGGGATGTAAACACCGAATAATGATCCACCATGCCGGTATTCAGGGTAAAGGCCATGATGAATACCGTTCCTTCCCGGAGCTGGAAAAAAGCCCGTCTGATAAAGGAAAAGCCGGTGGTTTCCACCAGGCTCTGCTCCCGGGTGGGGAGGAACGATACATCCCGGTCGCCCCGGAAATTGAAGAGCAAGTCCGCCGCAAGGGTCCTCTTAAGCTCATCAAGGCCCATTCCCAAGCTGATTTGCCGAAAGTTCCGGGGCAGCGCCCTGTCTGCGGCAGCTGCGGGAGCCGGGGCTTCGGCTGCCGGGTCCGCATCCTGCGCCCGGAGGGGGCCGGAGAAGAAAAATAAACCGCAAAGGACACAAAGGACACGAAGGAAGATAAAATCAGTAGCCCTTCCCCTCTTTCTTTGTGGTAAATTTCCTGTTATCATCATCTTCATTATCATATTATCGGTACTAGAACACATAAAACGAATGTGTTAGGCTTTTTTACTACTTTTTTTCAGGCGGTTAAGGGATGATAAACAGGGCCGATTATGTTTCCGATAAGGATTGGCAGGGTTTTCTCGATTTTTCCAAAGAACTGGAAACCCCCTGCATCGTGGTGAATCTGCAAACGATTCGGATGAACTACCAGCGGCTCCGGGGGCTCTTCCCCTACAGCCAGATCTATTACGCCGTAAAGGCCAACCCGGAAAAGGAAATTATCTCCATGCTGGCGGAAATGGACTCCAATTTTGACATCGCTTCCCGGCCGGAGCTGGATCTGGTTCTTTCCCTGGGGATAAGCCCCGAACGCTGCTCCTACGGCAATACCATCAAGAAGGCCAGGGACATTGCCTACTTTTACGAAAAAGGGGTGCGGATGTTCGCCACCGACAGCAAGGAGGACCTCAAGAACATCGCCCAAAACGCGCCGGGGGCAAAAATTTACGTCCGCATCCTGGTGGAAAATTCCACCACCGCAGACTGGCCCCTGTCCCGCAAATTCGGCTGCCACCCGGACATGGCCTACGATCTGCTCATCCTGGCCCGGGACCTGGGGCTTACCCCCTACGGCATCTCCTTCCATGTGGGAAGCCAGCAGCGGGATATCGGCCAGTGGGACGATGCCATTGCCAAGACCAAGTACCTTTTTACCTCCCTGGAAGAGGACGAGGGGATCAAACTTTCCATGATCAACATGGGGGGCGGCTTTCCCGCCGCCTACACCACCCCTACCAACGACTTGAGCGAATACGCGGCGGAAATAAAACGCTATCTTGTTGACGACTTTGGGGATGACCTCCCCAAGATCATCCTGGAGCCGGGCCGCTCCCTGGTGGGCAACAGCGGCATCCTGGTGTCCGAGGTGGTCCTGATCTCCCGCAAGAACAACACCGCCCTGAACCGCTGGGTCTACCTGGACACGGGCAAATTCAACGGCCTCATCGAAACCCTGGACGAGTCCATCAAGTACCCCATCATCACCAGCAAGGACAGCGCCGGCGGCAAGGAGGCGGAGGTGATCCTGGCGGGCCCCACCTGCGACAGCATGGACATCCTCTACGAGGATTACAAATACCGCCTCCCGGTGGACCTGAAAGTCGGCGACCGGCTCTACTTCCTCTCCACCGGGGCCTACACCGGCAGCTATGCTTCGGTGAGTTTCAACGGGTTTCTGCCGATTAAGACCTATATTATGAAGTAATCCACGCTAATTTGTGTTTTTTCCGATTTTCTGCATCTTCCGGTAATACTCGGCCTGCTTAATGATCTCCGCAACATTCATCGAGAAAATCTTGTCATTCATCAGCTGGATATTCCGGTTTTGCAGCAGCTTATGGAGCAGGGCGGCGCCATCCCCCTGGTTAACGCCGACCATGTTCAACAATTCCTTGGGGCCAAAATCGAAAAAATGGGAGCCGCTGGACTTGAGGTCTACCCGGTCTTTTTCAAGCTGAATGAGCAGGGCGTCGTAGATTCTGCCCATGGGCGCCTTCAACAGGGTATTGGCAAGCTGCTTGTAGATAAACCAGATACGTTCCGAAAGGAGGGTGGTAAGCCGGGCAATGATCTGGGGCTGGGTGGCTATCATCAATTGAAAGTTGACGCGGTTTACCGCCAGGACCTTGCAGTCTTCATAGGCCACGGCACAGGCGGTCCGGGGCTTGGCTTCCAAAAGGGCCATTTCTCCAAAGATATCCCCGGTTTTTAAAACCGCCAGGAGCACCTCATTATTATCCACGATTTTGGCGATCTTTACCGACCCCTTCTGGATGATATAGAGTTCGTCCCCGCTCTCCCCTTCGGCAAAGAGCATGGCCCCCTTGGCGTAGGTCCGGATCGTTTCCTCCGGCCTGAACTCCGTTTTGACCGATTTGGCATAGGGGGCTATCTTCATCATCCGTTCCCGGGCGAGATTTACATCCTGCCCCCCGGGGCAATGTTTAACATACTGATGATAGGCATAAAAAGCCTGATCGTACTGGCTCTGTCTGGCGTAATACTCCCCTACGTTGAAGAGGTGGGAAGCATTGCTTTCCGCGTTATCCTTAAGGGTCAGCCGGGTAAGGGCTTCGTCCAGGTAGCGCATCCGCCTGGAGAACTGGAGGATGATCTTCATGGCCACCGGGGTATTGTTCTGGATAAGCTGGGGATACTGATCTTTCTGGACTGAAATAAGGGTAACATCGGTCACCGCCTGGGCGGTTTCGATATGGCTATGGGAGGACATGGTGGAAACAACCCCAAAAAAGTCACCGGGCCCCAAAAAATGACCCTCTTCCTCCTCCACTACCTCAACTTCCTTGGAAATCCGCACCCTTCCCTGGCGGATTATAAAGAAACGATCCGCATTCTGCTTGCCTTCAACGATGATATATGAGCCTTTGATAAAATTTACAAACGCAAGCAGCGGTCCATTGGACATTTTAACCCCATTATCATTGTTATCATGTTAGTATAGGAAAGGTTCCCGGGCTTTGTCAATGACGCCGCTCATGCGGCCAGTCCCCCACAAAGAGTATCTCGCTCTCCAGCTCTATCCCCCGGGCGGTCCGGGCCTTTTCCTGCACCCTGTTGACCAGGGCGCGGATGTCGGCGGCAGTTGCGTTCCCGGTGTTGATGATGATGTTGCCGTGGAAAGGGGCTACCTGGGCGCCCCCGGATTGCAGGCCCCGGAGTCCCAGTTCGTCGATGATCTTGCCCGTGGGCTTCCCGAATTCCCGGTTGTTCTTGAAGGCCGATCCCGCCGAGGGGAAACGGTAATGGCCCTTTTCTTTTCGATCCTGCAGGCGGGCTTCCATCTCCCGGCGGATTTCCCGGCAGTTCCGGGCCTGCACGGCGAACCGGGCGGACAGGATCAGCGCATCCCGGGTCTGGAAGGGGCTGCGTTTATAATCGAAATCGGCGCTTTTAAAGGGGATGCATTGCGGCTCCCGGTTCTCGTCGAGAATTTCAGTTTCCATAAGCACATCGGAGATCGATTTTTCATAACACCGGGCGTTCATCCACACCGCCCCCCCCACCGTGCCGGGCATCCCCGCCAGGAACTCAAGCCCCCCCCAGCCCTCCCCTGCCAGTGCGTCAACCAGGGTGTCCACAGGGGTTCCCGCCGGAACTTTCACGCTGCCCTTTGACTTGTCATCCCCTTCATCATTATCCACGGTGAATTGCCCCTTAAACCCATTGGTGTCCAGCACTATCCCCCGGATGCCCCTATCGCTGACCACGATGTTGGCCCCGCCCCCCAGGACAAAGACCGGTATCCCCGCAGCATGGGCCGCCTTGAGCAGCATTGCCGCGTATGCCGGAAAGCCCTCCCCCCGGGGCTGCACCCAGACATCGGCGGGGCCGCCAACCTTGAAAGTGGTGTGGGCCGACATGGGCTCGTCATAACGGATGAGGGCCGCTTTTGCGGCTTCCGTGTTTGCGGCTCCGGTGAATCCGGCTTCGGCGTTGAACTTTTCGATAAAATTACGCAGAGGGGGGCGATTCATCAATTTTTAGATTATAGCGGTGGTTTGCCCCAGGTACAAGCTCATCCCGCTTGCAGGGCCCCTCATGTACTTTTTTACCTCATAAAAACGACCAAATTAATGAAAAAGGCTTGAAAAGCGGGCGGCAAGATGGTAAAAATTAAAAAATGGGCTTTTATGGGGAATACTCCTGACGATCCTTCAAATCCCCTTAGCAGGGTGAAAGATTTAACGAAAAATTTATTCAATGGGAGATTTAAGAAATGAAAAAAATTATAAATGCAGCATTTATATTTCTTTTTTTAACAATAAAAGTAATGGGGGCGGGAAATATGGATAATGATACTGGCAATATATTGCTTGTCTTTGTTGATGCCTACAATACA
>BNVE01000190.1 GCA_025997875.1 Spirochaetia bacterium | reverse complement strand
CCGGACAAAACTTTCTTTTTTAATTTTTTTTAAAGGGGGTTTTGTTTTGAAGGAAAAAAACAAGCCCCAAACCGATACCCAAACCCCCCGGGGGCTTTCCTTTTTTTTAAACCCCCTTCCCCCCGGACCCCCGGGGTTGTAGCTAATTCCTTATATTATAACGAAATACCCCCCCCCCCCCCCCCCCCATGCAGCAAGCGAACAATACTTACTAAGATCAACTGACCGGAACGCCCCCGCGGGCACGCTCCGCGTCCATAACATCCTCCACGAAATCTACCGGAAAGCCCGGAAAATCCATGCCGAGCTCGGCCCGGGCTACCGGCGCAAACGCTATGTCGGCGCCCTGGCCGCGCAGTACAGGGGCCGCCGCTACGGCTGCGAACAGGACGTGATCCTGCCGTGTATTGCGGGGACGCCGCAATACGGTCCGCAAGAGGATCCTGCGGAATTCATTAAAGCTGATTTTACCTTTCTCAACCGCAAAGTACTGGTCCGCCTTGTCCTCTACCAGTGGGAAATAAGCCCCGGCGTTTGCCGCGATCTCTGGTGGCGTATGAATGCCGCGGGGGTTCCCCTGGGGCTTATCCTGAACTTCGGCAGGCCGGAATTTGAATACAAACGGGTGGTACATCGCAACTATCTGCAGCAGTGGCGGAGGGAACGCCTCCCCGCTGCCTTGGTATCCCTTTCCTTTTGTGCTTCTGGCTGGACCTGGTCCGGCTTGAATATTTTTTAGGGAGGTTCTTTAATGAAGAACTACAAAGTGATTTTTATGGGAATGCTGGCATTGGCGCTGGTATTCGGCTTGGCTGGCTGCCAGAACGGCACCCAGGAAGTGAACGGTACTGTGGGAAGCTACACTGCTTTCGCTGCGGCGGCCCCCACCAATGTGAAAGTAGAGAAAAACTTGACAGCTCATCTGTTGCATCTGACTTGGGATGCTGCTGAGGATGCTATAAGTTATCAAGTATACTTTCGGGAAGTTAGTACAAAGACTATCACGTCAGCCCCCCTTGCTGGTCCCGCTATCAATGCTAATACCTATAAATCAAATGGTGATACGCCTACTGTCAATATAGCGCGCGACAAGTGGAATGCGTTAATTACGCTTACAGTTAACAATTCGAGTGCAACTGCTGGAAACGTGATCGAGGGTAAGCAGTACCAGTTTGGTGTTCAGGCTAACCAAATTAATACATCATCCTCTATTGTGTGGTCTGACCCAACAACACTCTAAGCTGTTCCCAGAGCTTTAGCCGGGTACTTCCCCTGTTCGGGGGTTTCCGGCAAACACCCCCTGGTTTCCGGGGGGTGTTTTTTTCACCATTCCACTTTTGGTTATACCGTTACAGGAATTCCAAATTTAACCACAGACCTCACGGACAGCACGGACTCCTGCTTTCTTATCCTTTCCTTTGTCCGTGAGGGTCTGTGAGGTCGGTGGTTAATTTTATAAAAACCACGGACAAAGACGATAATAAAGTATGGGTGAAGATACAAAAACAAAGGAACTTTACTATAAAGATGAAAGTTACCGTATTCGCGCTTGCATCTATGAGGTAAACAGGAAGTTGGGATGTGGTTTTCTGGAAGCGGTATATCAGGAAGCCTTGGAAATTGAGCTGCAAAACGCAAAAATTCCCTATGAAGCGCAAAAAAGGCTGTCTATATTGTACGATGGCAAGCCGTTAAAGCAGTTTTATCTGGCGGATTTTGTTTGTTTTGAAAAGATCATCATAGAAATAAAGGCGGTAACCAAACTTGCCAGTGAATCCAAGGCGCAGGTTATGAATTATTTGACAGCAACCGGGCTAAAATTGGGTTTTCTGGTAAATTTTTGTGCGTTCCCCAAGGCGGAAATCATAAGGATCGTCCGTTAATCTGTCTGTGAGGGTCTGTGTGGTCTGTGGTTCTTTCGAATTTGGAATAGCTGATGCCCTTATACTGCCTCTTTCTTCTTCTGCGAATTTTTTGTAGTATGAAAGTAATGAAAAACGACATAGATGGCGTCGCCTTTGATCTGGATGGTACGCTCTACCCAAACTACCGCCTTAACCTCAGGCTTATCCCCTTCATTTTAAGGGAATTTCCCCTCGTTTGGACCTTTGGAAAAGCCCGGGATGTTCTGCGGGATAAAATTCCCGGTAAGCTTAGCCCGAAAACCCTGCCCGGGGAAGATTTTTACGATGCCCAGGCCCGGCACATGGGGGCCTTTCTTAAAAAGGATGCGGCCTTTATCAAAGAAAAAACCGAGAAGTCCATCTACCGGGGATGGGCGCTTCATTTTAAAAAAATAAAAACCTTTCCCCATGTACCGGAAACCCTGGAAGCGCTGCGGGCGGCGGGGCTCAAGCTGGGGCTTCTTTCGGACTTTCCCCCAAAACAGAAGCTTGAGCATCTGGACCTTGCGGGCTTTTGGGATGCGGTTTGCTGTTCCGAAGAAACGGGCCGGCTGAAACCGGACCCGAAGCCCTTTGGGGAACTTGCCCGTGTTATGGGCCTTAAGCCGGAACGGCTCCTCTATGTGGGGAACAGCCTGGCCTACGATGTTATGGGGGCGAAAAATGCGGGGATGAAGACCGCCCTGATCTGTTCGCCCCCGGGGGGCCTTCTGCGGGGAAAGGGCCGGAATCGGGCGGACTTTGTCTTTCATGACTATCGCCAATTAGGTGAATATGTGTTAGGGTAGAGGCAAATGGGCTTATTTACGGCAGGAAATCTGATAACCCTCGGCATTGTCGCCTTGACCCTGATCCTTTTCCGGCATATTGACCGGAACAACCGCACCCTCGAAAAGGTACGCAAGTACGCGGACAAGCTCAAGGCCGATCTGGCGGCCTTTGCGGAAGAAAAAGCCGCTTCCGTTAAAAATTACGGCCTCGATCTGGATGTGGAGCAAAAGTCCGCCCGGGAATTGATGAAGCGCCTCCAGCTTACCGATCAGGAACTGGCGGATAAGGCTGCGGCGGTGGCCCGCATTGATGAACGGATAAACGCCTATGACAAGTCACTGGAAGAACTGGTAAAAATGACCGGCCGGGTCCAGGAAAATCTGAACCGTATCCGGGAAGAATCTTCTTTTGTAGAAAGCGCCGGTAAGCAGGTGAACGAAGCCCGGAACCGCCTTGCGGCGATGGAAAAAAGTCTGGGGGAACTGGAAAACCGCTTTGAGCGGGAGAACAGCGCCGCCCTGGAAAAAACCTCCGAATCCCTTATTGCTTCGGTACAATCCACCATTTCCGACCTTGAGGTCCACGCGGAGACCATCGAACGCCAGGTGGAGGATCACCGGGAAGCGGTGAACAGGATCGAACAGGAGCGGGCGGCAAACATTGAGCGGGACATGGCCCTTATTGATAAGGCCCTGCACGAAGCGGTGGAACAGGCCGGGCAGCGGGCGGACAAACTGGAAGATACCGCCCTGGTAAAGCTTCGGGAACAGGCCCAGGAACGGGTCAAGCGGCTCCAGACCGCAGTGGAAGAAAAGCTCAAATCCGTGCAGGATAACGCAAAAATCCGGATCACCGAAATGCAGGAACTCCTCAAGGCCCACCGGGATGAATGGAAGGGCGAAACCGGCGAAATCGAAGCAAAGCAGAAGCTCTACCGGGAGGAGTGGAAAAAGGATGTCCAGGAACTGCACGCCCTTGCCAGGTCGGAGCGGGAATCCCTGGATTCCGCCTTGACAAACCAGCGGGAAACCTGGGATGGGGTATCCAAAGAAATCGGCGCCGCCATGGAGACCCAGCGGGAAAAATGGACCGGCCTTGCCGCGGAACTTGACGCCGCCGCCGAGTCCCAGCGTCAGTCCTGGACCGGCCTTTCCGGGGAACTTGACTCTATCGTAAAGAAAGAGCAGGAAAAATGGGACACCGCCCTTGCGGAGCTGGATGCCGCCGCAAAGGCGCAGCAGGAATCCTGGGCCGGAGTTGTTGCGGAACTGGATGCCGCCGCAGCGTCACAGCGGGGAGCTCTGGATGCCGCTTTGGCGGCTCAGCAGAAAAAATGGGTAGATACGGCGGCGGAGCTGGACGCCGCCGCCCGGAAGCAGCGTGAATCCCTGGATGCCGCTTTGATAGCCCACCAGCAATCCTGGGCGGATGCCGCCGCCGAGCTGGACGCCGCCATCCAGAAGCAGCGTGAATCCCTGGATTCCGTTTTGGCAGCCCAGGAAGGAAAGTGGGCCGATGCCGCCGCCGAACTGGACGCCGATGTCAAGAAGCAATTGGAGTCCCTGGATTCAGCCCTGGCAGCCCAGCAGGGAAAGTGGGCCGATGCCGCCGCAGGCATGGACGCCGATGTCAAGAAGCAGTTGGAGTCCCTGGATTCCGCTTTAGCGGCCCGGCAGGAAAAATGGGCGGATGCCGCCGCAGGCATGGACATCGATGTCAAGAAGCAGTTGGAGTCTCTGGATTCCGCTTTGGCAGCCCAGCAGGGAAAGTGGGCCGATGTTTCCGCAGAATTGGACGCCGACACGAAGGCCCAGCGGCAGTCCTGGGCGGATGCCGCCGCCGAGCTGGACGCCGCCATCCAGAAGCAGCGTGAATCCCTGGATTCCGTTTTGGCAGTCCAGGAGGAAAAGTGGGCGGATGCCGCCGCCGAACTGGACGCCGATGTCAAGAAGCAGTTGGAGTCCCTGGATTCCGCCTTGGCAGCCCAGCAGGGAAAATGGGCCGATGTTTCCGCAGAATTGGACGCCGCCGCAAAGGCGCAGCGTGAATCCTGGGCCGGAGTTGTTGCGGAACTGGATGCCGCCGCAGCGTCACAGCGGGGAGCCCTGGATGCCGCTTTGGCGGCTCAGCAGAAAAAATGGGTAGATACGGCGGCGGAGCTGGACGTTGCCGCCAGAAAGCAGCGTGAATCCCTGGATTCTGTTTTGGCAGCCCAGGAGGGAAAGTGGGCTGATGCCGCCGCCGAGCTGGACGCCGATGTCAAGAAGCAGCTGGAGTCCATGGATTCCGCCTTGGCAGCCCAGCAGGGAAAGTGGGCCGATGTTTCCGCAGAATTGGACGCCAACACGAAGGCCCAGCGGCAGTCCTGGGCGGATGCCGCCGCCGAGCTGGACGCCGCCATCCAGAAGCAGCGTGAATCCCTGGATTCCGTTTTGGCAGCCCAGGAGGGAAAGTGGGCTGATGCCGCCGCCGAGCTGGACGCCGCCATCCAGAAGCAGC
>BNVE01000189.1 GCA_025997875.1 Spirochaetia bacterium | reverse complement strand
CTAATCCCCAGGCGTACCGGGCTGTCTCCCCGTTCTATGGCTTCAATCAGGGCGGTATCAATGTCATAAAATCTCATTCGATAATCCCCTCATCTGTAGAAAAGACATCCACAGAAAGCAAACCGGCGCAGTAATACCGCAGGGGGCCGATAACCGTATCCCCGCTGTTGATCGCCGTTTCATCAGCCATCAGCACCAGCCGGGAGAGGGAAAGCCGGAAAGCCCCGTACAATCGGTAATCGTAGGTATCCCGGAACAGTTGCCCGGTGATTTCTAAATGTTCAATAAGCGGGGGTGGTTCTATTCCCTGTTCCAATATCCGGTGTATCCGTACTTCGGTTTGTGTCCCCCCGTCTTTCCGGGTGGAGATAGTCAGGCCATAGATATTTTTTTGTTCAATGTCATTTATCTTGTAGACAACGCCATCTTCTTTGAACCGTTCTCCCCCGCATACCGAGGGACTATTCGGGTATGAATACGAAACCGGAGGATGATCCCCGGTTATGTCCAGTCTCAGTTTTACCGCTTCGCCCCTCATAATCCGCAGTTCAAAATCTTTAACCTTGCACCCTTCATAGAGTGTCCGCAGTTCTCCCCGTTCCTGTATCAGATCAAAACGGAGACCTTTTTCCATTGCCGAAAGATTTACCGTGTGGCGATATAAACCCCGTGTCCCGCTCACAAACACCGGCAGCCCTGACCGCCCCAAGGCCAGCACAAAGAGGAAGGGCGCTGTTTCCAGAGAAAGAGGCGTGACCACACAGCCCGTAACCCCTTGGCTTCGCCGGATAGCCCCGCAAGCCCCGGCCCCCTCAATGGCCGCTTCTTCCTTCAAAACCGATACCGCTTCCCTAATCGTTTCTTCCGCATAGGGCAGCCCCATTTCCCGGTATTGCGTTTTCAAGGTGATGCAGCAGTCCCGCCCATTAACAAAACTCATTTTTCCCTTTCCCCCCGGCACGGATGCCGGCGTATCAAATGCTTTAGGTGGAGTTTTGCTCTGCAAAACTCCAAGTCGAATAAACGCCACGGAGGGCGTTTATTCGACAGTTATCCGCAGGGTAATCACCACCTGCCAGCCTTCTCCGCAATGCGGCGTTTTCGGGGGAACATACTTTTTCCCCGTCATAACCGCCCTGTCCGCCACGCCTCCCAGGGTGCAATTTTCCGCAACCGCCCTGCTAATCACCGCCCCGTAAGCGTAGGCGTCCCGACCACCATACGGTCCTTCCGGGACTTGCAAAGTAACTGTCAGGGCATAACTGTCTAACCGGACAATCCGTTCCTTCTCCGACCGCTCACATTCCGTTAGCCGCAAAACCGGTTCCACTACCCCGACCCCGGCAGGGGCATTAAACTCCAGGGGCGCAATCTGAAATTCCGCCTCTCCCAACAGTTCATTGACCCGCCCGGTCAAAAGGCTTTCAATGGCGGACAGAATTTTTTGCTCGATAAAATCACTCATTTTTCCTCCCCGCCATGGATGGCGGTGTTTTAATGCTTTAGGTGGAGTTTTACTCTGTAAAACTCCAAGTCATCTAAAATGCCACGGAGGGCATTTTAGATGACACGCCTTTGATACGGCTCCAGAAGGGCCTTTACGTTCTCCGGCATGGAAGGTTCCAAATGCTCCCCATCAGACTTTAGGCCGCCATTCCCCCGTACCGCCCCGGTCATGCCGATACGCCGCCCCCGGTAACGGCTCATATTCCAGGCCGCCAGTTCCAGACAGGCCGATGACAAGTCGGCCGGCACTTTCCCGGCCCGATACCCCGCCCAATAAAGGACTTTCAGCGCAGACAGTCCCCGGACCATCCGCAGCCCCGGCGAGACCGAAAGACAAAAAGGAATATCCTCAACATCCCCACAGTCCGGTATGGTGTGGTAAAAATCCGGTTCCACCAGTTCGCTTTCTTTCGCGGGGTGGGTAAGGTATACCGCCAGAATCTCCCGTACCGGGTAATCCCCCAGGGGGAGTTCATAGTCCCCCGCAAAGGGCAGATATTCAGATCGCCGCTTTTTAAGCAGCCGCCTATGGCAGTATTGCTCTATGGTGTAGGTAGCCGTTGTCAGGCAGAAGCGGGAAAGGGCGTCCTCCCGTTCGTCAATGGAAAGCAGGGCCTTGAAATCGGCAAGGGGTATGAGACTATGAAGGTAATCGGGCATAATGGCCTCCTAATGAGCCAAAAATAACCCGCCTAATTCGGGATGTATCTAAGGGTTTTCCCTAATTTGTGAAGATTTTTGAGTTTTTCGAGGATATATATCGAGTATTTGACAAGCCGGGAAAAATGCAGTATTATCTAAAGTGCCACTAGGGGATGCGGCATTATAGTCTCCTCTGCCACAATGCGGCCAATCCGGGGACGATACATGAAGGCGATATAATGATCTGGTCTGGAAATTGCCTTGTGCTTTTTTATACTACATTTTCTACATCATACAGTTATATCAGGCTTGGCCGTGTAGACAATGTGAACGGTTTCCGCGCCGCGCTTGGCGGCGGCAGTATTCAGGTAACATTTAGCGCCACCTTAAAAACACTCCCTGTTTCGGCGCTCTCCGCTCGAATATTTCCGCCGTGGGCGTGAACAATGGCAGCGGCTATAGTCAGCCCGATACCCGCCCCGCCGGTGCTGCGGTTACGTGATTTATCGGAGCGGTAGAAACGTTCAAAAACATGGGGTAAATCTGTTTCCGGTATGCCGATACCGGTATCGGCAATGGAAACCTCCCACTGTGCGCCGGGATCGGCGGCCCCTTTGACACTAACGGTAACACTCCCCCGGTCGGTATATTTTACGGCATTGGATAACAAATTAATAAAAACCTGCTTGAGCCGGTCATAGTCGGCGTTTACCGGACTTTCCATAAGATCAAGTTTTATTTCAATGCCCTTTTCAATGGCGGCGGCTTTGAATTGTTCCGCCGTTATGCGTAAAAGTGAACCAAGATCAAATTCAGTTTTGTTGATCGTAATATTTTCCCATTCCAGGGCAGTAAGGGTATTCAAGTCCTGAACCAAACCGGCAAGCCGTATGGTTTCCTCAAGACAGCTTTCAAGATGTTCCCTGTCAGGTTTATATACACCGTCTATCATGGCCTCAATGCCGCCCCGCAAACAGGTAAGGGGGGTACGCAGTTCATGGGCAATATCGCTGGTTAGCTGTTTTTGCTTGCGTTCCGCTTCTTCCAGTTCGGCAGCCAGGCTGTTGATTGATCGGGCCAGTTCCCCAAGTTCCCTTGTCTGGTATCGATCATCAATCCGAATAATCGGCTTCCCGCTTGATCCTCCTGAATGGGCTTCGGCTATCTGCCGGGCAGCCTCGGCGGACTTGTTTACAGGCCGGGCAATGGCACGGGAAAGAATAATTGAAATCATAAAACTTGCACAGGTCAGAATAATCGTAGCTATAACCAAAAGCCGGTTAATCGAAGTTAAAAACGCACTTTCCGTTTCACTGTAAAAAAATGGGCCGTAGGTTTCAATACTAACGGTTCCCACGGTTCTGCCGGAAAAACGCACCGGGTACTGGTCTCTCCGCAGTGCGCCGCCTCTAAAACCAAAACGTCCTTCCATACGATCAGCAATATCATTTATCACCATCGTACATTCCCGCATATCGCAGGAACGGGCATCCCACACAAGGCCGCCCCCTTCATCTTCCACGGTTACGATATAGCCCTCATGGACAAAGTACATACCCATCGCCTCAAGAGTAACAGTGTCAAAATTCCGGCTCATGGGGTTGTATTGTTCTCCAATTGCCCGGACAATTTCGGCGCTTTTACCGGCAATGTTGGTTTTCACCAGCGAGGTAAAAACAATGCCGGTAAAAATATTGATGATGATAGTTAACGCCACCAGTGCAAGGCTGATAAAAAGGGCGTAGGTCAGAGCCAGCCGGTTTTGAAGGCTAATTGGGAAATTTTTTTTCATGATTCTCCTATCCTATACCCCATGCCATAGACGGTCAGAATATACCGGGGTGTCTTTGGATCGTCCCCGATTTTTGCCCGGAGCCGCTTGATATGGCTGTCGATAGAACGGTCAAAACCTCCAAAATCTTCCCCCTTAATCGCTTCCAGAATTTCATCACGGGTAAAGATCTTCGCCTGCCGGGACATTAAAAGACTAAGGATATTGTATTCATCACGGGTCAGGGCGACCGGTTCACCATTGCGGCTAACGGCCCGCTTTTCAGTGTCCACCACCAGATCGCCGTAGGAGAGGAAGCCGCCATCCATACCCCCGGCGTTGTCCGCTTTCCGCCGCAATGCCGCCTGGACACGGGCCATAAGCTGCCGGGGACTGAAAGGCTTGGTTACATAATCGTCCGCCCCGATATTGAGGCCGTGGATAATGCTTTCTTCCTCAATCTTCGCCGTGATCATAATAATGGGAATATCCGACACCTGTCGTATTTTTTTGCAGAATTCTTCCCCGGAAAAGTCGGGCAGCATGAGGTCAAGAAGTATCAGAGAAACCGGGTTTTGCTCAAACAAATTCATGCCTTCTCTGCCGTTTTTGGCGCAAAGGGCCTTGTAACCGTTCATTTCAAGGTAGGATTTCACCAATTCAAGGATTTTAAGCTCATCATCCACCACTAAAACGGTCTGCTTGTCGTTCATGATCCTACAATACCATTGAATTATGTCAAAATTGTGTCAATTCCGGGTTCTTCATTCCACCCAAAGAGAAAAATTCAAAAAATCAAGAACTTTTTTCAATCGACATAATTCTGACACAATTACCGGCTATATTTGAGACGTAAAACAAGAGGAGAGAGGAAAAGAATGAAAACTGAAACAATCCGTATCGGCGGAATGACCTGTGTAAACTGCCAGAACCGGATTGAAAAAAAACTGAAAAGCACCGTAGGGGTCGAGAACGCAACAGTAAATTACAGCACCGGGACAGCTACCGTTACCTATAATGCCTCGGTTGTTACCTTTAACGAGATTAAAGCAGCGATAGAAAAACTGGATTATAAGGTTCTGAACGGCAAAGCCGCAGCCCCGGTAACGGAGATCATCGGGACGCTGGTCATAATCCTTTCCCTTTATGTGTTGCTGCGGGGTCTTGGGATTAGTACCATCACCTCTGCCTTCCCACTGGCTGAAGCCGGTATGGGGTACGGTATGCTGTTTGTTATCGGCCTTATTACCTCTGTTCACTGTATTGCCATGTGCGGGGGGATTAA
>BNVE01000188.1 GCA_025997875.1 Spirochaetia bacterium | reverse complement strand
TTACGAAACGCTTATCGACTTCTTTTGGGATCCTGAATCGGTGGAAATATACCTCAAAGCCTCTGTCAAGGCTTACGCCGTCAATAAATACCAAGTGCAATCTTTTATCGGTTGCGCCGAGGAAGTCCTTGAATACATAAAACCCGACCCATTGAGCCGGGATTTTGGATTATTCGAGGAAATAAAAATCAGGGTCAGAAAAAGCCTTGGGCTGCTTTATGAGTATCTGGAAAAGGTGCCAGAGTAATTTTTTTGAGGAAACTGGACTCATAATGGACATATATGAGTCTTCCCTATTTTAGGAGGAATTATGACCGGAATGGTGAATAGACAGATAACGCCTTCGATTGACATAGATGCCTTGGCTACAAGGATTGCAAAGACCCAGCCGCAGCTTTCCGACCTCAATTTAGAGCAGTTGGAACAACTCTGCCGGATTATGACCACCCAGCGGCTTTCTGACGAACTCAAACATGAGGTAGGAATCGCCGGTATTGATTACAGCAAGGAAAAGGCGGTATTCCTCAAATCCATAAGCCCTAACAACAGCCTTTCCACTAAATCAGCCTATAAGACCGGATTAAGAAAATTGGAACGGTATGCTTCACAGAATAAAATTAAGTTATTGGCAACGACCCCGGCTCAGGCTGACCAGTATATTTACTCTTTACGGCAAGAGGGGCGGGCGGCGGCTTCTATCCGGTTGGAAGTCTCGATTGCTTCATCATTTTTTACCTTTATGTCCCGGAGACATAAGGCGGTTAGTAATCCGTTCCGTGGAACCAGAGCAAAACCTTCCAATAGGGCATCGAAAACGACCGTTATACCTACCGATGATGAAATTAAGGTCATCTTAAACAATGTTCCTCCACTGGAAAAAGCCGTTATTACCTGTTTGTATTCTCGTGGTTTCCGTATAGGAGCCTTACCGGGAATGACTATCTGGGGAACCAAGTTTAACGCCAGAAGCAAGCAGATAGACATTGCTGGTGAGATACCCCAAGAAGCGATACAGGCTATTAAGGAAGCAGGGCTGACTACACATAAACCTTTCGCTGATTTCACCAGCAACGCGCTCAAAACACGGGTTAAGAAGCAAATGGAGCGGCTCTATAAGGCTGGCCTGATTAGGAACCAATATAGTAGTCACGATTTTCGTCATTACTACGCCGTGGCTGAGTATAAGAAGAACAAGGACATCTACCGGGTGTCAAAACTTTTATTCCATTCCAGTATTGCCATCACAGAACGCTATCTTAAAGGTCTTGGTGTTGTGGAGATTTAAGAATAATTTCCTTGGCGTGTGGTTATTTTGAATAATGAGAGGAGGTTTTATGGCTGATAATGACAATATTGTATTTTTGTTTAGAAAAGAAGTGGAAGCCAAGATTCAGATTTTAGCAGATGTCCATTCAGAATTGATTGCTCTTGGTGATATGGTCAAAGCATTACTTTTGGATCCGGAGGATATGGAAAAAGGAACGCCGGAAGGTATTAAGATTTTTATTCAAAAGATTCAAAATCAGGTAGATGATGTCTTAAACAGATGATTGTTGTTATGAAAAGTTTCAGTATTGATTGGCCCGCCACTTCTTGATAGACTTTTTACCATCTGTATTAGAAATCTGATAAATCCGCTTATTTTTATCATGGTTATCGTCATAGTTTCTGGTTTTTAAGACATCTGTATCATTTTTAACCGATTGTGGGTTTATACTATTAAACATTCTGTTAAAGTTCATAAATAATCTCCTGTATTTGATTTAAAATTGGTAAAGGATCAAAGTCTGATGATAGTAAATCGGAACTAATTTTTTTTAGTGGTAGTCCAGTTAGAATGTCGATTCCTGTCCTATCCTGAATAATTTTGACAAGTTTGGAATACGCCGCTGTTTGTGGAATAGTGTTTATTTCGTTTTCCATGCTTAATTAGTTCATTGAGTTAGTGAAGAACGCAACATAATCGGGGATTCTACGATATTTCATTTTTATCAGTAATAAGTAATTTTCAATAATATCCTTATCAAGTTGGTATAATTTGGAACAGGATGAGTGATTAAAGCCTTTGCCATTGTATGATTTTGAAACTGGTGTTATTTCCTTATTGTCTAATAATTGTCGAGTAAGTTTATAGATCATCCGTGGCTTAAAACCGAGCTGGCTGGCGAGGTATGTAGCGTCCATATAACGGAGTCCATCAGCGGCTTGATTATGGGGTTTTAGGTCGGTAGATAAATACCAGCAGGATAAGAAATGGTAATAATTGGAGAGTCTTTTATCGTTCATTTTTATATTCTTAAAGAATTAGTCATTATTCACATTAAATAATTTATTGTTAAAGATGATAAAAGAAGTAATATGACTATTGGTAATTAATTAATAAAGGAAAGAGAATACTGAAACTCTTTGAAAAAATCAACGCATTTTACATCAATCAATGTGGGATGTAATGCATCATGAATAAAGCTCCAAAGGAATGGTAAGCGTTGCATTTCATAATCAGACATTCCCTTGCGTGTCCCATATAAATGTAGATGATCTTTTCTTGGCGAAGGATATAATAATTTCATATTTTGTAAGGCAAAGGCAAATCCTAAAAATATTATCTTTTCCGTTTTAGCACAGGCTTCAACTAACTTTTTGTTATTCTCATCTTTCGGATCGATACTTTCTGTAAAAGACTTTATTTCTTTTGAAATATTTACTAAACTCTGTGAAACAAAGTCCCCCGGCTTTGCCGAGGAACTACCGCCAGTGTATTCAGGCATAACGCCTAATGGACTGTTTCCTACAATTCCGTAAGGGTGGATAATGTTCATTTCAGAGACAATTTCTTCTGCTGTTAATAAATCCATTAAGTAATTTTTCATTAAGGCAAGACGAAAAAATGTTTCAAAACAACGATCATAATTAAAAATAATAAATGTAATATCATTTAATCTTTCTTTGATTTCGTCTATTGAGTTATGGCAGTTTTCCATAAGTCTTTGAAAAAAAGGAATATACCATGTATTTGAAGGATAATTGGCATAAATGTTTTTATCCTTTGAATATAAGTTAGAGTTTTTTTCAGCATAAAGTATTGCATAAACAATCATTAATTTTCCTAATGATACAATATAGTTATTTTCTTTATGCTTATCTATGAAATTGTCAATAGAAATATCATAAGGTAATCCTTCACTAATAGCTGTCATAGCATCATTATACTTGCTAATTTCCTTTGGGTCAGCATCAGAAAGGCAATAAATCGCATTCTTTATGTCTAAAGGACTATTCTCATATCCCTGAACCGTACCTTCTTTTACTTTAAGAAGAAGTGATATAGTTGATTTTAGTTCATCACCAGTAGGCATACCAATTTCTTTGCTTGCTCCTGCCCCGATAACAAAAACTGTTTTCATGAATTGTTATTTCCAGTCCTTCTTCCTATAAATGTTTCTCAATAATCCCATCAACATCAGAGACATTGAAAGAAATATCGCTACACCATACCCCAAATTCCTCTATGGAATTGACCGCTTCTATCCATTCGGCGAGGGCTTTCCTTTTTTCTTTTACAATGGGATTGTCTTGACCTTTTGTTTCAAGCACCAAGGTTTTACCATTATCCAGTTTTATCAGAAAGTCGGGGTAGTATTTATGAAATACGCCATTATAGATATAGCCTATCTCAAATCCGATGTGGTCGTTTTTTACCCAAGCGGCGACATGTGGGTTTTTTTCCAACACATAACTTTCGGTGGCTTCCCATGTGCTGTCAAAAACGCAATGACTGATATGAGATTTCCTCGTGGGAAAATTTGGCTTGCTGGTGTACCAAGTAGGCATATCGGCAGTAGAGCGGACCTTTTTATTTTCGTCAAAAACAGGGATTATTTTGTCTGATTGCTCCAATTTGATATAACTCCAGAGGTGCTGGACTATCAAATTCATGTTAGCCATAAACAATATCTTTCTTCGCAATGTATCAGTTTCAAATAAGCGTGGCTCAATCGTGATTTTACCGAAATTAAGATATTGCTCAACAATGTTGATAACCTGACCTAAAAGAGCAAATTTTGTTCCTTCATTTTGCCACGATGATTTCATCATCTCATACACTTCACCGGCCGCAAGAAAGACGACACGCTGCAAGCGTAGGTTTGCTTCAAGTTTTTGTAGGTCAATATCGGTGCATTTTTCTAAATCGAACTTTCCATTCAGTATAGGGGCCATATCGGCTCGAAGCCGGGTTTGAGAAGCGTCCAGGACAAGTGATGGAATGTGGGAAATATCAATGTGTAGTTTTGGGTTTAGCTCTCGGTTTATGCGTGTGATATTAGGCCAGTCAATTTGAAATTCCTTTTTTCCTGCTAATGCTTCTATCGTTGTTTTTGGCTTTGGCGGAATACTACCGCCCTCATCCGTCTCGTGGGGAAGGAAGGTAAAAGGGATACCGAATATATTTACATATTCTGGGGAATACATAGCGGCTTTGCCATCTTCACCTGTTTCTTCGATGTCATACGATGTTCGGCGGAGTCCCCGTCCAACTACTTGTTCGCAAAGTAATTGACTGGTAAAAGCCCTTAAACCTAAAATATGGGTGACGGTTTTTGCGTCCCATCCTTCGGTGAGCATTCCGACAGATATTACATTTCTAATCTGTTCGCCTGGCTTACCTTTCTGTCCTACTGTATTAACGATTTCCCGTAAATCATCGTCTTGCTCTACGGTATTTGAGTCGATGTGTTTGAGATAATCAGGCTCACATAATTCATCTACTGGGATACGCTTATGCTCAAAAGCGTATTTTATTCGGGCGGCGGTCTCGGTGCGATTGGCTACGGTTATCATTACAGGTGGAACTGCGGAACCTTTTTTATTCCATTCATTATAGGTTTCCAGCCAATCTTTTCCTAAAAGATAATAGGCTTGGTTAATTAAATCCGGTAATGGTTCTTGCGGTTCTGCTTTGCGGTTAATGTCATCCTTTACGGTGGGGTCGGTATAGATGTGGTATAATTTGGAGCGGAAACTTTTAGCGTCTGGGATTCCGTCATCACGGACAACCACACGGGGCGTTTTTACCAAACCGGATTCGATACCGTCATTAAGTCCAAAATCGCTTACTATCCAATCAAAGAGACCTTCGGGATTGTTCTTATTACCGGAAGGAGCAAAAGGAGTAGCGGAAAAATCATAACAGGTTAGTATCTTTCGGGCAGCATGAATACGGTCTAAACCGCTGACCCATATGGTTGCTTCCTTTTCGAGTTCCTTTTCTTCTTTG
>BNVE01000187.1 GCA_025997875.1 Spirochaetia bacterium | reverse complement strand
TCCTTGCTATCGTTTCTGTATCATTTTCCATAATTGGTATTGCGAAACAGCGGGAAAAGCGTTATGTATATAAAAGGCAGTATCAAATTCAATCATGCCGCTTTCAAACATAGAGTAACTGAAGCTGATATTCTTTCGGCTTTTGAGACCTACATATTTGAAGACCCTGTTGAGGGAGAGGATAACAAATTCTTGCTGATTGGGCTCGACACGAAGGCTAATCCTATTGAAATCATGTATAACCGGATTGACGGAGATAGGATTAATGTGTTTCATGCAATGCCGTTACGCCCTGCGTATGAGGCATTATTGACTAGGAGAAAACATGGCTGAAATGACCGAAGAAGAAGCAGACGCTCTTGATGAGCTTTGGACAAAAACAACCCCTAAAATTAACGTTGGCGCAGGGGGCGGTTTCTTTTCTGAACACCGTGCGCAAATGGTAATTCTGGACGAACAAACGGCACGACTTCTGAACGCAAAGGCAATGGCATCTCACCAAACGCCATCAGAATTGGTAGCTTCAATGGTTCGCAAAGAATTGACTCAGGCGTATTAAAAATATTTGTAAAAACATCATAAAGTATAAGGGCATTATACAAGGTGAGTAAAAAATCCTCGTAATGGGTAATTGTTACGCAATTGTCATATAAAATTGGGTAAAAACATTGGAATGTGACACAAAAAGATATGTTTTTAGGTGGCACGGAATTTGCTATATATACTATATGGTTGTAAACCATAAACTTTATTTTGGAGGCTTTTATGAAAAGGTTAAACAAAATCGGACTGATCCTGACCATATTTCTGTTTATGAGTGTCAGTGCGGCTTTGGCCGGTGAAAAAACCGGTACGGTCACGATGAAAACTTCATCGGTTGATAAAAAAGGCAGGATGGATATAAAAATTTATTTGGACACAAGCGGCAATGGTATAACAGATACCATGTTAAGTTTTAAAATCGAGGATGGTAAGGAACATACGGTTGCACTGGAAGGGCTGGAAGATCTCATACAGGAAGGATCGCGTATCACCTTTGATGATACAAATATGCAGAGTCCAACCGGATTTTACAAGCTTATAATCTGGCATGATCTCATATCCATTGATGGGAGGCTGCTCATTCAGTTGTATCCCAATCCCTATTGGTTCCCATTCGCATTTGCAAAGAGCCAAAGTTAAAACGGTAAAATGGGCTTGTAAAAATAAATTATAAGCCCTTGATTAAACCCTATTGAAACCCCGTCCCAAACCCAATCAAAGAAGTGGAGTTTTTCACCACAGCGATGGAACAAGGGGAACGGTTTAACCGCTCAGTAATGATACTTGCAGGAGGAGATGACAATATGACTGGACGAAACGGTATAGACCAGCCGATGTTCCTGCGTGATACGGCGGGACCAATAGCCCGACAAATTTTCTTTAAGCGGCTCTGGTTTACCGGAGCCATGAAAGGGGTCTCGCATTATTTCGGTAATAAGCGCGTTGATTTTAGCAAAGATTTTTTTATCTTCCACAGCCCATTCCCGGTATTCTTCAAACGCGGATTTCTCAAAACTTATCACAAGGCAAGCCTATTCCTGCGTGCGCTTAACGGCGCTTTCAAGATTTTCAAAGGCGACAAGGTTTTGCCCCTGTTTGATATTATCGACCGCCTTCAAAAGCCGTTCGCGGTTGGCGGGAGCCTCAAGCAGGTAGTCTGTTTCATCAATAGTTTCCCTGACGGTTATTTCAATATCCCGGTCGGGATATATGCCGCAGATTGCCGTAATAAAATCCGTTTTCAATTCCCTTGTGTTCAATTTATATGTGGATTCCATAACACAAAGTTTAATTTCATTCCAAGAAAAACGCAAGGGGGAGATTAAGAGGATTTAATTGCGCTGGTCATGTTCAGATGCCCGGGCGTTAACCTGCTGCTTCCGGGGAGGGCCTAAATCTACCCACACTTTCTGATGAGCCATTTCATGAATGCCCCCGCAAAAAACCCAGAACCTCCGCCCCGGACGGAGGACAGCCGGGACAGGAGGCGGCAAAGCCCTGGGTGCAGCGGCCCACCCCCAGGCTGCCTTTTTTGCCCCGAAAGCCCTGGCCGATGGGGATTTTGCCCTTCAGGCGGCCCAGTTCAGTATGGTTCATCCGGGAGAGGGCAAAGATCAGGGCGGCGTAACAGGCGCTGCATGCATCCTGTTCTTCTATATATTGGGCAAGCTGCCGCACCTTGCCACCGGGCCGGGCAACGGCGGCCTTAAGGGGCTGGTTCAGTTCCCGTACCTGCGCCTTTGCGGGGTCCCCTACCCCGACACCCAGCTTTTCCGCCAGGCCGATGTAGGGTATCTCGCCGACGGCGTAGCCCATCTGTTCCGCTGCCCAGGCGTCGCAGAGCACCGGGTCCCGGGCGGCAAAGAGGCGGCCTGCGCTTACGGGGTTGCCCCCCTCCTCAAAATCCAGGTCCCCGCAGATTCCGTCCACCAGGATAAAGTCGTTCCGGGCCGCCGTGTTCAGGTGGGCAATGGGCTTGTGGAGACCCAGGCTGTGGAAACGCCGCTTTTCCCGGTCGGGCAGGATCCCCTTGTTGTTTTTTAAGGCGCAGGTCAGCAGGGTCTGGCAGTGGCCCTTCATCACCGGCAGGTTGATCATGAAATCCACTGCCCGGGCGCTGTCGCAAATTTCAATCTTCATCCCTTTGCAGTCATAGGGCTTTGCCTTGTCCAGCTGGGTGTCGATAAGCTCCACCTTCTTCTGCCGGGCAAGCTGGTCGTAGCCGCAATAGCGGAAGGCGTCCTGAGTATTGTCCCCCACCCAGGAGCCTTCCAGGATCACGAGATTGTTAAAGCCGTTTTTTTGCAGATAATCGATAAGCCCTGCGGCAATTTCCGGGTGGGTGGTGGCCCCCTCCTCGGCGGGGCGGGAAACCACCAGGTTGGGCTTAAGGCCGATGCGCTTCTTTTTATCCCCGATAAGCTCCGCAAGATGAGCTTCGCAGGCAATCTTGCCGGCCATTTCAGCGGGATCTTCACCGTAAACAACTAAAATTTCATTCTTTTCCATGGGATCTCCATATACCCCCTGTTTCGATTATAGGGAAGAGTTATGCTGGCGGGCTAGAGGCCCCTCCGCCAAGTCTGTGGATGCATGACTTGTTAAAAAAGACATATCTCATTAGAATGAAAGCCTACATGTTACAAAAGGAGTGCATCATGATTATTGATGAGATTAAGAATATCAGCAAATACGGGGTTCTTATTCCGGAGGGCGACAAGATAGTTGCCTTCTTTAAAAAGCATCCCCTGGAATCCCTTAGGGAGCCGAAGTACGACATCGAGGGAACCGAATACTTCTTTAACCCGGGGGACATAAAGCCCATTCCGGTTTCGGAAAAACGCTGGGAAGTTCATTATAAGCATATCGACATCCATTTTGTGATCTCCGGGGTGGACCGGACTGGGTGGATTCCCGTGTCCTTCCTGAAAAATTCCGCAGGGTACAATGAAGAAGCGGACGCTGAATTTTTTACCGACACGGTTGAAGGGACCAGCCTCTGGATTCCCGCGGGCTATTTTGTCTTCTTTGGCCCCCAGGATGCCCACAAGCCCAGCATCAACCTGCCGGGGATCGGCGGGAAGAAGAGCGGATTCAAGGGTCTTATTCGGGGCTAGATTTAATCAGGTACTTAAAGAACGTATCTTTACGTTCAGTATAAATAACCGGAGGAATAAAATGAAAAGAGTGTTAATTGGCGCTGCGCTTATCGCCGTCATATCCCTGGCGTTTTTTGGCGCATGCAAAAAAAACAATGGCCCTGCGGCTGCCGCTCCCGGTACGCCGCAGTTAAGCGCCGCCGAACCCGGGGTAACGATACGGCTCCTTACCGACGCCACCGGCATTGACGATAAATCCTTCAACGCCGCGGCCTGGCGGGGGATTCTGGAATTCTACGGTGATACCTGGCAGAACACCAGTCTGCGGGGTAAGAGCTACGATGCGGTCACCGCCCAGACCCAGGATATGTACATTCCCAATCTCCGGCAGGCCACCGACGAGGGCTACGATCTTATCGTAACCACGGGCTTTACCTTTGCGGATGCCCTGGGGGAAGTTGCCGCAAAGAACCCCAGCCAAAAGTACATGATCGTGGATGTGGACTGGGTGAACCTTCCCAATGTGATGCAGGCCATTTATGCCGAACACGAAGGCTCCTTCCTGGTGGGCGCTGCGGCGGCCCTTAAGGCCAGGGCCGACGGCATTGCAAATCCCCGGTTCGGCTTTATCGGCGGAGTTCCGGGAGCCACGATCACCAAGTTTGAGGTCGGCTATGTGCAGGGCATCCTTTCGATCATCCCCAACGCCCAGATCGTGGATTTTTATACCAACGACTGGGGCGCCCCCGCCCTTGCCAAAACCCAGGCAAAGAACTGGTACGATTCCGGGGTATACGCCATCTATTCCGCCGCGGGGGGCAGCGGGAACGGCGCCATTGCCCAGGCCAAGGAATACCGGACCGCAGGGCAGAATGTTTGGGCCATCGGGGTCGATTCAGATCAGTTTGAGGAGGGGCTCTACAATAACGCCGATTCTGCGGTATTGACCTCCATGCTCAAGCGGGTAGAAACCAGTTTGATCTATGCCCTGAACGCGGTAAAAAACAATACCTTTAGGGGTGAGGTTATTACCTTTGACCTGAAGGCCAACGGGGTAGGCTACTCCACCGCCAACAGCGCCCTTTCCGCCGACATCGTAAGCCAGCTTGAACAAGTCAAGGGACGGATCACTTCCGGGCAGATCAAAATCGCCGCCACCAACGCAGAGGCGAAGAAGCTTCCCGGCTTTCCGCAGAACTTAAAGGCGGTTGACGATTAAGTAAGAGGGGTCCACGGATTTCCACATATTGAAGGAGTTGCGTGTGGGCGAGCCTGCCATTGAAATGCTGGATATCACCAAGGTTTTTCCTGGGGTAGTGGCTAACGACCGGGTCAACTTCACGGTTGACCAGGGGGAAATCCATGCCCTTTTGGGGGAAAACGGGGCGGGCAAGTCCACCCTTATGTCCATCCTCTTCGGACTTTACGAAAGTGACGGGGGGATTATCAAAATCCGGGGGCAGGAAGTGTATATCCGCAGCCCCAACGACGCCACGGCCCTTAGGATCGGCATGGTCCACCAGCATTTCAAGCTGGTCCACAACTTTACGGTCACCGAAAACATCGTCTTGGGCCTTGAGCCCCGGAATTCTGCGGGAAACCTGGATTTGCAGACAGCGGAAAAGCGGGTTGCGGAGCTTTCCGCCGCCTATGGCCTGGCGGTGGACCCAAAGGCCCGGATCGAGAATATCACCGTAGGGATGCAGCAGCGGGTGGAGATCCTCAAGATCCTCTACCGGGATGCGGACATCCTTATTTTTGATGAGCCCACCGCAGTGCTTACCCCCCAGGAAATCGACG
>BNVE01000186.1 GCA_025997875.1 Spirochaetia bacterium | reverse complement strand
AATATGGTGAGGTATCTTACGAAGGATAAATTGTCGGTACAGGTGGAATGTGACGCCTATATTGATTTTAAATGTTACCGCCAGGAAAAACGCCTTATTATCCATCTGATAAATATTAATCATACCGGTTTTGCCCATGGTTATGCGGAAAAAAATATCCCCCTAGGGCCGGTGAAGATCACCGTCAGGCTCCCTGATTATTCACCTGCCGGGGTATTGGCAACGGAAGATGGACAGAAGGTAAAGATGATCCGTTTTGAAAATGGTTTTACCCTGGAATTAGAATCCCTCGGTGTCCATCAATTATTAGTTATTGAATAGGATGTGTAGATGTTTGAATTTCATGTATTAACCATCGGCCGTTTTACCCGTAACCGCTTTTGGGGAGAGTCGGAGACAGAGGCCCACCGGGATGTGCTTTGCACTTCTGCGCTGATTAAGGGAAAACAAAACATTGTGACAGATCCTTCCTTGCCGCCTGAACAAATGGCCAAGGTCCTCTTTGACCGTTCGGGGCTGCGGCCTGATGCTATAGGCGCCGTTTTTATTACCCATGCGCATGGGGATCATTTTGAAGGGTTGGAATTGTTTGAGGGCGCCCGGTGGTATATGAGCGGGATCGATCTTGCGGACATGAAAAAATCGGATGATAAACGTACCCGTGAATTAGCCATGAAAATCATCCCCTTTGATTTAGGACTCATAGAGGGTATTGAGGCAATTCCGTTACCCGGACATACCGCCGGAACCACGGGACTTTTTTTTGAAAGTGATTATGGCAGGGTGATTATCTGCGGCGATGCGGTAATGACCAAGGATTTTTTTCAGGCCAAGGCGGGATATTATAACGCTGTTGATCAGGCGCAGTCTGCGGAATCAATAAAAAAAATTGCGGCCATGGCGGATTTTGTAGTTCCCGGCCACGATAATTATTTTCCGGTAATCAAATGAACAAATTGGCAATCGTCGGCTGCGGCGGCATGATCTATGATTTTATTTATGAATATACAAAAGGTCTTGATGTCCGGCTGGAAGCTGTCTGCGGAGAAGAAAAAGAGACCCGGCGTTTTGCCGATATGTATACGGTCAAGGGAAACTTTTCTGATTACCATGAAATGCTGGATCGCGTACATCCCGATCTTGTCATTGCGTTTCCCGCCGATGAATCAAAACAATTTGAAATAACAAAAGTCTGCCTGCTTGCCGGGGCCGATGTCCTCTGTGAGCGGCCCATCTGCCACAGTCTCTCCGAAGGGGAGGAACTCATCGAGCTGCAAAAACAGACCGGACACTTTGCGATGCCCCGGTATAACCGGCGTTATATGCCTGCCTATACATTGGCAAAACATATCATAGATTCTGCGGAATTCGGCAAAGCCTATATGTACCATTCCGGTTTCCACGCCGGAGCCTATGGCAGCGAAGCGGCCTTTGTTTCCAATCATATCAGCCATCATCTGGATCTTGCCCGGATGCTTCTGGGGGAAATAAACCTGCTGGATGTCCGGCGGCTGGCAGAAGATGATCGGCGGGTTGGCTATAATATTGTGTTTGAAGGCGAGAAGGGAACGATTGGAAACATCCAAAGTAATTCCTTCCTCTGCGGAGATTATCCCATGGAACGGGTTGAGGTTTCGGGCAATACCCGTCAGCTTATTGTGGATAATGTCCGTAATGTAATTTATAACCAGCCTCTGGTACGGATTGAAAATGCTGATGCGTCGGAGCTTTGTTCCATTGATTTTCTTGCCAACGGGGGTACCAAGATCCTCAATATGAATTATGCACAGTTGAACAACTTTGCCTTTTATGGTTTCGAGCATATGCTAAAGGAATTTGTCCGCTGTTCCCAGGCAAGGGTCAAGCCCCTACAAGACATAGCGGACGCCATGAAAACCTTTCAGCTCATCCAATCGGTAAAATCGATAGTACAAAAGTACTATAAAAAATTCTCAAAACGGGTATTTTTGTAACTTTCGCCCCCGGAAGATCGGCCTTATAATACAGATAATCTTGATCCTTTGGAGGAAATGATATGAAAAGATTTTGTTTCACCATGCCTATCCTGATTTTGGCCGGTATGCTCTTATTGGCCGGATGTAATAAGAAGGCTGCGCCTGCCGCAGCCGCAGCGGACCCCAACGCGCCGGTAACCCTGACGGTCTGGTGCTGGGACCCCTCTTTTAATGTGTACGCCATGAATGAAGCGGCGAAGATCTACCAAAAAGAAAAGCCCAATGTAAAGGTGAATGTGGTGGAAACTGCCTGGGATGATGTTCAGCAGAAGCTCACCACCTCCCTGTCGGCGAATCAGACCGGCAATCTGCCGGACATTGTTCTGATGCAGGACAACGCCATTCAGAAAAATGTTACCACCTTTTCCAGGGGCTTCCTGCCCCTGGACGGTAAAGTGGATGTATCCAAATTTGCCCAGTACAAGGTTGATGTGGCGACCATTGATGGTAAACATTACGGCGTCCCCTTTGACAACGGCGCCAGCGCCACCTTCCTGCGCAGGGATATTGTTGAGCAGGCCGGCCTCAAGGTGGAAGATTTTAACGACATTACCTGGGACCGTTTTACTGAATTGGGCAAAACCGTAAAAGCCAAGACCGGCGTCTCCATGATCTCCGCAGTTGGCAACGAGAACGATCTGGTTCCGGCCATGCTGCAAAGCGCCGGGGCCTGGTTCTTTGATGCATCGGGAAAGGTCAACATTGCCAACAACGCTGTGTTAAAGGAAGCCGCCCGGGTGTACAAGGCCATGGTTGATGCAGGGGTTATCATGCTGGTGGCGGACTGGAACGCCTATATTGCCACCCTGAATAACGGTACTGTGGCATCCACCGTAAACGGCTGCTGGATAGTGGGGTCCATCTCCGCAGAAGCTTCCCAGTCGGGCAAGTGGGCGGTAACTACCACTCCCCGTCTTAACATTACCGGGGGTACCAACTACTCAAGCGTAGGCGGGTCAAGCTGGGTGATTCTGGCGAATTCAAAGAACCCCGATGTGGCGGCGGATTTTCTTAACAAGACTTTTGCCGGCAGCGTAGCCCTCTACGAAACCATTCTGCCCTCTTCCGGGGCAATCGCTACCTGGCTTCCCGCAAGCCAGACGCCGGTGTACGGACAGCCCAATGCCTTCTTCGGGGGCCAGAAAATTTATCAGGAAATTGTAGGCTATGCCGGTAAAGTACCGAACATTAAATACGGCATGTTCAACTACGAAGCCCGGAACAATGTAGCCCTTGCCCTGGCGGACATTGTTAAGGGTACGGCCATTGACGCCGCTTTGACCAAGGCTCAGAAAGACACCGAATTCCTGATTGGGCAATAATGGACTTGTTCAAGAACCCGGTTGGTTCTCTCACAAGTCTTGCAAAATGCAGAGCATTTTGCATTTTTCAGCAGAAGTTGTTCAATAACTGAAGTTATTGAACAACTCTAATGAGTTGAGGCTGGGATAGGAGTATGTTATGAGAACAGCAAGCCTGGAAAGAAAGTACAGCCGCTGGGGTTGGTTTTTTGTGGCCCCCGCAGCATTGCTGATCTTCATTTTATCCTTCTATCCCATGGTTCACGCATTTGTCCTGTCCCTGCAGTCAGGGCTGGGCAGTAACCTGCGCTTTACGGGCATTCGGAATTACTATCGTCTGTTTCAGGATGCGGTGTTTCTCAATTCCGTTGTCAATGTTTTTGAATACCTGATCATCCAGGTACCGATCATGCTATTCACGGCGCTGATTCTGGCGTCGATACTTAATTCGGAAAAACTTAAATTCAGGGGTTTTTTCAGAACCCTGGTTTTTCTTCCCTGTGCAACCGCCCTGGTGTCTTCCGCAATGATCTTCAAATCATTTTTTGCGGTAGACGGCATTGTCAATTTTTTCCTGCTCAAGACCCATATTATTGCAGGCCCCATAAGCTGGCTGAGTCATCCGGTGTGGGCAAAGTTTATCATCATCCTGGTTATTACCTGGCGCTGGACCGGGTACAATACGATTTTTTATCTGGCGGGGCTGCAAAATATTGACACCTCGGTGTACGAAGCGGCCCGTATGGACGGGGCCTCCCCGGCGCAGCAGTTCTTTAAATTTACCCTGCCCCTCTTAAAGCCTGTAATCCTGCTTACCACCATCATGTCCACCAACGGAACCCTTCAGCTTTTTGATGAAGTAAAAAACCTGACCAACGGCGGTCCGGGAAACTCGACCATAACCATATCGCAGTATATCTACAATCTGTCCTTTGTGTATAACCCGCAGTTCGGTTATGCTTCGGCGGTATCTTATGCAATTCTGATCATGGTAGCCCTGCTGTCCTTTGTACAGATGAAACTGGGGGACAATAAATGAAAAAACACATCAGCATAACTAATCTGTGCATGTATCTTTTTCTCATCGTGGTTTGTGTCTTTTCAGCCTTTCCTTTTCTCTGGATGATTTCAGCTGCTACAAACCGGAGTGTGGAAATTATTAAAGGTAAGGTATTTTTCGGGACCTATTTTATTGGAAATGTCAAACAGCTCTTTGCCACCGTATCCGTGGGCCGGGCCTTCTGGAACTCCCTGCGGAATACGGTGATCGGGACTATTGCCGGTTTGTTTGTGTGCTCCATGGCGGGCTACGGCTTCCAGGTATACCGGGACCGGAACAAGGACCGCCTTATGTCCCTGCTCCTCCTCTCCATGATGGTACCCTTCGCGTCAATCATGATCCCCCTGTTCAAGATGTTCAGCATGGTAAGCCTGCTGGATTCCACCCTGGGGGTTATATTGCCCTCTGTTTCCACGGCTTTTCTTATTTTCTTTTTCCGCCAGAGCAGCATGTCTTTTCCCCTGGAGATTGTACAGGCCGCCCGGGTGGACGGGATGGGTGAATTCGGCATCTACGCCCGGATCTACCTGCCCGTGATGGCGCCCACCTTCGCCGCCGCCGGAATCGTTACCTTTATGAACAACTGGAACAGTTACCTTTGGCCCCTGATCGTTATACAGAGCCAGGAAAGCCGGACCATGCCCCTTTTGATTACCAGTCTTACCTCGGGGTACGTCACCGATTACGGCATCCTGATGTTGGCGGTGACCATCTGTACCCTGCCTACGGTGATACTTTTCTTTACCCAACAGAAGCGCTTTGTTGCCGGTATACTGGGATCGGTAAAATAGGTTATATTCAGGGCATGGATATAAGGCGCCTGTTTTGTAAGACCCTGCCTGCCGTCGCCGCTGCGGTTTTCATGGTAAGCGCCGGCCTTATATTCACGGTAAAGTATGTTCATACCGCAGCTGAACTGTTGCCTTATTTTGACAATACACCGGCAGACAACCGCCGGCTCTTTTATATCAATTTTTATATACCCTTTGTTTTCTGTTTTCTGTCACTCTACGGCTGTCTTTTTCTTAAGGGTTTTTTCCTTCGCGGTATTTGCCTTATTGCGGGCTTTACCACTGCGGTA
>BNVE01000185.1 GCA_025997875.1 Spirochaetia bacterium | reverse complement strand
AGGCCAGGAACACCGAGAAGAAACCAGCCGCAAAGGTCACGATGATACACAGCAGCCCTCGGCTGGGCCCGGACTTCTGGTCCGGTACTTCGGCATATTCCAGCACCTGGAAGACCGGGCTTTCGCTTGCCATGGTTACTTTTAGGAGTTCATACTGGATTTTAAGCTGGGTATAGATTTGCTTCTGGGCCTCAAGCTCCAGTTCGATGCGGTTGAGCTCCAGGCTTATGGCGGGAGTATTTCCACTTAGGTTACCCATACCCACCGACCGTTCCAATTGCCGGCTTTCCAGTTCCAGGCGCTGGATCTCCTTAAAGGTGTTTTCGATGTTTACTTCAAGGTTATCTTTCTCTATCTTGTTCTTATCAATGCCCATCTCATCAAAACGCCGCTCCAGATACTCAACACAAAAATTCACCACTTCCCGGGCAAAGACCGGGTCTGTATCGGTAAAACTGATACTGAACACGCCGCTTTCAGTATCAGTTTCGGCGGTAAGTTTTTTCTTGAGGGTCTTGCGACTGTCGGCACGGGGGGATTTTGCTTTTTTCCCGGGCTTGTCAATCTTATACCGGGTTATCAGATCGAACTTATCTACTACGGCATCCAGCATTGAATTAGAACCGGTGAGAAATACCGCAAGCTGGCTGTTGGTAGAACTCCCTAAACTAAGCCCCATTAATCCCGCAAGACTTCCCAGGCTGCCGGAACTGCTGAGCATGGAGGATAAGCCGCTGCTTTGAGACTGCTGGTCGTTAATCAACATTAATGCTTCAGGGGTATAGACATTGGGGAGATAGGTCTTATCAGTAGGCAGTTTCAATGAGATAACTGAATATAATACCACCCCTATTATGGCAATAAGGGTGATCGTGATGATCATGACCTTTCGATGTAATAGAACCACAAAGAGATCAATCAGGCTGATTTCATCATCTTTAATTTTTTCGTCCATTATTAATCCTTCTACATCCTTTCATCCAGAAATTTTCCTGTTTCTTTATGATTAAATTCGGGGATCATAACGTTAAATAACTCAATCAATTCCGAGCGGGTCCATTCACCTTTCTTCCGCAATGACTGAACCGTGTCCGTAAACATCTTTAGCTTTTGTTCATCATATATAGATTTGTTCTTAATGATGCCAAGCGCATTAAAGCGTTCCATATTAAGCTCTTCGTTTTCAGTATAAAATTCCTCAAAGTCCTTTTCACCAGTAGTATCACTCTTAAAGAAATAGACCGGATATTTTTTTTGCTTTTTTAATTCCCCAACTTTCCCACGTGCTTCATCCTCTGTCGCACATTGAACCGGCTCATATCCCCGACTTTCAAGATACCGTTCCGCTATCTCGCTAAAAGTTATCAGGTTAATATTGCAATCAAGCTTAGGGAAAAAGATGTCCCGATTTTCACCAAGCAGGCAGGATATGAGGCACAATTCTCCGGATTCCTGGGGAGTTACAAAATACCTGCGTACATCAGAGGGCGCCGAAAGTGGCTGTTCTTTTTCCATACGCCGGTTAAATCCATATAGCAGACTGCCATCGGAAAAGGCGACATTTGCAAATCGTGCTGTAGAAACCGGTAATTCCAGGGAACGGCGCATAAGAAACATTTCCATAATACGCTTCGAGGCGCCCATCATATTTACCGGATTTGCAGCCTTATCCGTAGAAACACAGAAATATTTTTTAGCGCCTTTTTCGTTTGCCTGTTGCATAGTCTTATCGGTATTAATTATATTGACATCAACCATACACATCAATGTAAAAGGGTCTTTCTCACTCCGCACATGCTTTAGCGCTGAAAGATTAAACACATAGTCGTATCCATCTCCATTATTTATAAAAGAATCAAAAACATCAGACCCGCAGTCAATCGCAAAAGTAGCAAACTCGCCGTCGATATACCCCAGGGAACTGCGGATATCTCGAACCAGCTCGACCATGTTGTTTTCGCTAATATCCACTACGTGAAGCAGTTTTGGTTGACGCCTGAATATTTCATGTACCACCGCTGAACCGATAGACCCGGCGCCACCTATAACGAGAAACCGGGAGGAGGTAACAATACCAGATAATTCCTTTTCATGCCGGGAAATGTCAGTGGAAAAGAGCGGTTCAGTACGGCCTATGAGGGAAAGTATATCAGGCATCAATAATCCTCGTTCTCTCTAAATATATTTTTGTAATTCTGGAGGAACAGACGGTAAATCTTTAAAATGCTTCTTCCAGATACCTGAATTAGGCTTTAATACCAAAAGAACTGTAATAAATATTATCTTGAAATAATTTACTATGCTTTTATGATCCACATACCAACTTTCAAGCATTGCTTTATATGGATTAATGATTTTTTGATGAAAACTCTTTTTATCTTCAAATTGTTGGAGTATTTCCTCTTCGTTCCTGAATACTATAGAACCTATACCAGTGAGTCCCGGTTTTGCATGATATATCTTTCGTTTTGCCTCATCAGGATATGCTTCATAATGCTCCTGGACTGTTGGCCTGTATCCTACAATGCTCATCTGTCCGATAAGAATATTCAATAACTGAGGAAGTTCATTTATCTTTGTTTTGCGTAAAAACTTCCCCATGGGTAACATTCTTGGATCATTGGCACTGGTATATAAGCCTCCGGGTAAATTGGGAGAGTTTTTAAGCATGGTTGCAAACTTCAATAATCTAAAATCTTTACCATATTTTCCAACCCGTTTTTGACCATAGAAAATATCATGTTCACCGGTCATCTTTAATCCGATCATAACCGGAATCATAAAAGGAAATAAAATGATAACAGCCAGACTTGAGAAAAAAATGTCAAAAAAACGAGTCATATAATGCCTAATAAATTAAAAAATTACTTAAAACGTCAGACGGGGTAAAATTCAATTCCTTTTTAATTTTTTCATTTGAAAAAGTTAATGATTTTGTTATCTTTTCGAGTTTCTGGGTATTTATTGGGAGAAAATTACATAAATCACCTATTTTGGCCATGCATTTTGCGGACCGCATGGGAATATTTATTGGCAACGGCTTCCCTAATTGTCTTGATATAAGTTCTTCTAATTCTTTAAATGTAGGATTATGACTATCACAAAGATTAAATATTCCGGATTTTCCTTCACAGTAAGGAAGTAAACGGCCTATATCGTTTACCATAGCGATACTTTTTCTTGTCTCTCCTCCCGCAATACTAAAGTACATTCCTTTAGAAATTCCTTTAATCATCGCTCCGAGATTTCCCGGAGGATTTCTTCCGGCCAAAAGCGAAGGGCGTAGTATCGTCAACCGTACGTTTTTCCGCTCACACCATTCCAATAAAAATTCTTCTGCCTGGATTTTACTTTTACCATAAGGCGTTTCAGCATTCAGCGGATGACTTTCATCTATCAATTCGCCATAGTCCCGACCATATACGGCAACAGTACTAATAAAAATAAATGAAGATGGCGGCCCGGAATTCTCTAATCCCTTGCAAAGGTTTTTTGTGCCTTCGTAATTTACTTTATAAAATTTATTGATCTCATCATTGGTTTTGGGAATACTATGAGCTTTCCCAGCGGCATGAAGAATAATATCAAAATTATTCAGCTTTGGAATTTCCTTGCTAATATCACAGATACTATCGGTATTTCTAGTACCTAAAGAAGAAATCTTATATCCCTTGTCTATTAATAAGGGTAATACGTTTTTCCCCAAAAATCCATTTGCTCCTGTAAATAATAAAGTTTTCATAACTAATTTAGATTAAGTTTGTTTACGTTATTCCAGTCAATTATATTAGCCGCTTGTTGAATGGACATCCAATCATATCTATAGAATAATCTTAAGAATTTATTATAGTCTCCTTCCAATATTTATTATAGATTGATTTTAAGGATTTAATTTATAAACCTTAAGTATTCCATCCATTTCCCTTTCATAGGTAAAATATTCCTCCACCCGCTTACGGGCATTCAATCCCATCGTCTTTCGTTCATTGGGATGTTGCACAAACCACTTAATAGCCTTAGCCAAAGCATCTATATCGTTTGGTTCAACAGTAAGCCCTGTTTCATTATGTATACTGACATCAGGGACTCCACTCATAAGATTTGTATTTATAACTGGTTTTCCATAGGCCATTGCCTCTATTTGAACAATACCAAATGCCTCACTTTTTTCAATCGAAGGTAATATAAAAACATCACACATTTGTAACTGGCGATGTTTTTCCTCTTCCGATACTGATCCTAAATATTGAACACGATCAACAATATTTAATTCTGAAGTCACTTCTTTCAAGCGCGCTGCAAGATACCCATCTCCAATTATAACAAGACTCGCATTTTCTGTTCGAGCAAGCGCGCGTAATAATACTTCACATCCCTTATAATAAACCAAACGTCCAATAAAAATAAATTTTAATACACAATTTTTGACAGGAAAATTTGTATTATGATACAATTGAAATTTATCAAGTTTAACACCATATGGAATGATGATACATTTATCTCTATATTCTGACAAATATGGTGAACCATCAATAGTACCTTTTGCAGCTACAACAATTAAATCTGCCCGTTTAAGCGTATTGTTGATTAATGGTCTTAGGAAAAAAGCTCCAACTTTTTGTCTTACAATATCACTATGCCATGAAATAATAATTCGCCCTCGAAATTTATTAGTGAACAAAGCAATATTTACGAGAGGAAATGGCAAATGAATATGCAGAACATCCTGATTTTTTAATAGTTTCTTAAAGAAATAAAAAAAACTCAAGGAAATGGGAAGAGAGTAAAATTTTCCAAAACTTCCAGCCTTGTATACACAAACATCATTTATAATACTAATTTCTGTTTTACCCTTTTCCTGACATGCAAGTACCGTCATCTTTGTAAGAGATTTTAATCCTTCGGCAATATCCTGTACTATAACTTCAATACCGCCCAAGGAAGGATAGTATAATTTATTTACTTGTAAAACTTTCATTTTATACTTGAATGCCATTTCCGGAAAATGAGTTATTATTAACCCTTTCAATATCCCGTTTTATCATCATTTCACACAGATGTTTGAAGTCTGTTTTTACATTCCACCCCAAAGCCCTTCTTGCTTTTTCAGAATTTCCAAGTAGTAATTCTACTTCCGCTGGGCGAAAATATTTTGGATTTACCTTAACTAATATCTCTCCATTTTTTTTATCAAGACCAGTCTCATTTTCGTTTTTTCCCTGCCATTCAATTTCAAAACCGCATATTTCACCAACAACTTCTACAAATTCCCGAATTGAATGCGTCTCACCTGTGGCGATGACATAAGTATCCGGAATATTACATTGTAACATCATCCACATCATTTCCACATAATCACCGGCAAAACCCCAGTCTCTTTTTGAATTTAAATTTCCCAACTCCAGTGGTTTATTAGTTTTTTTCAGAAAAATTTCAGCGAAGTGTGACGTTATTTTCC
>BNVE01000184.1 GCA_025997875.1 Spirochaetia bacterium | reverse complement strand
TACTTTTTATCGTAGTCACTATTTTCGTTGGGCTATATTTGGGCACCAATTGTACCAGAAAATGCACATGGTCTCCCTCCGTCCCTATTTCTATAAATTTTATCTCATACCTCTTACTTATTTCTATGCATACTTCCTTTAACGTCGTATCTACTTCTTCGCTAATCACTATCCTTCGATACTTCGCAGGGCATACTATATGATATAACAGCACCGATACATTATGTGATTTGTGTATATATTCGCTCATCGTTCCATTCTATCACACCTTACTCTCTTTTTTAAGCGCCGCAGAGCGGCGGGGTATTAAACCCCAAAAGGGCTACGGCTCTTAATAAAAAACTTTTATTTGAGCTTTCGGACAACTGGGGAGTGTTCGGACCCATGGTTGGAGGATGGAATTTTGGTAACCGTTCACGGGGTATGTCTATATATGGTGTAGTAACATTTCTAAAACGCTGTATGTAGTGTATATATACAAATAAAGGCACTACATGTAGTGGCGTGAACGGTTACAAATTTTGAACCAGAAAAAGCCTATATTGTTGAGAATCGGTTTGGTATTATGATACGGTATTAAAATGGGGAAATGCACATCTAGGGCGTGTTCACACAACGCAAAGCGATACAGATACAGGCGAGCCGAACAAACGCGGCAAACATTCGCTACCCCGTCTATTTGACTACTCCCAAGTGGGATTGATAGGTATAACTTATTACAGTATAAGGAATTAGTCAATACCTCAATGAGATTGAGAGGAATTAAAAAAGACCGAAAAGGACAGGTATCTGATGTCTTTTATGATGTCTTAAACGCCGAATTTCGCATAACAGAACGCAGAAACAGCTTTTTACTTCCAACAGCCCCCCGCAAAAACACCCCTGAATTTCGTTCATAGAAGCCCATAGAAAAGCCGCAGAACTCATAGCCGTATCTTTTCACGTCCAGGACTTTGAAAACCGTTTTATCCTGTTTTTCGTATTTTTAATGTGGCGCATAACGAGAGAAGAAAGAACCGCCTGCGGCGGTCCGGGCTGCGCCCGAAGGGAAGAAGAAAAAAGATCAAAATTGCTCCACTACGCTATCGCTCCGTTCCGCAATTTTTGCAACTCATTAACGCCGCCCTTTTTTGTGCCGAATTTTCCCGCAGTATAAAAGGCCGTTGTAAAGGCGGGACAAAAAAGCCCGGCTCCGCTATTGTGTTAAATTCACCGCCAAAGGAAAACACGGCAATCATCCCAAAGGGCATCATCGCAACCCCGCCCGGCGTCCTGCCGGTCGGGGCCGGGGCAAGAGGGGCTAATCCTCACGCCCCTCTTGCCCCGGCATTTATTGGCAATAGCATTATCCCAGCGGCGCAAGCGCCGCCCGTGTTTTCAAACATTTACTGTAAACATAAACCGATCTTTTTAGCCCCGCAATTATCGACCATAAAAAACGCAGTTGTAAAACGGCACAAAAAACCCCTCCTGTAATTGTTGCGAAAGCAACATCCTTACCGCTCTTGTAAATGTTAAATTTACTGTAAGTGTTTAGGCACCGTGGGGAGCTCATCGTACTAAGCCCACCCAGGGCCGCGCAACCTTCACGCTGATCGTACTACGGCGGAATGGCATGGGCTTGCGCACCCCCTCCCCCTTCCCCCCCAACCCCCACCCCCGATAAGGAAGCGATGTGGGGGGGAAGGGGGAGGGGGTGCTGTTGGCCTTTGCAAGGCCAGTCCCCGCCCACGCCATTCCGCAGCGGGTCGTACTATGCCCGCCCGGCTTTTCGTGTTCCCATCATGCTGTTCGTAGTCCGCCCCACGGCTGACGTAAATAAAAGAACCGCCCCGAAACTCCGTGATGAAAAGTTTCTCCGCAATAACCGCCTGACCGCAAGCGGACAGGCGGCCGCCGTCCGGTGATGAAAAAGTGAAGAACCCCAAACTGCCACATTCCCCGCAGTGATAAAGCGCCGAGCCGTAACCGATGAAGCCGCTCCGTAAAACCCGCCGACCCTAAAGGGACGGCGGGCCGCTTCCCCAAAAGAAGTTTTTCCCAAAGCCCCGGCACAAGACCCTACGGCGCAAGCGCCTTCGGGACTTGCGCCGGGGAAATCCCCGATGAGCCGCTCTCGGCTTAGTGTATGAATGAATGATAAATTCACGAATTTCCCTTTTCCCTATATAAATATATATTTTATATATTTATCCTTTTTTTTATTTATGATACATAAATAAAATATAAAGAATAACAGAAGAACCTCAATCCCACTCAATCACCATCGGAAAAGTGTAGTTTACGATTTCCCGAAACCCGGCAGAACCCGGCACGTCCCGGCACTAAATTACAGACTTGCGGTATTTTTTTGGGCAAGCGGGGAGCGCGCGTACCCCGCAAAACAGCCACTTTTTGCTTACCATTTTCAGATTTGTATGCAGGAAATATTTTTCAAAAAAAATCCGCTTGTTTTTACAAGAATAAAATCCGGTTACACCCACTCAACACCAGCCAATCACACGGCAGTTTTCCCGTTTTAGGTTACTACCATGCTTTCACGGCAAACCAAGGAGAGGGGGCAGGGGGGAGAGGAACAAAACAAAAAACTAAGTCGGCTGGCTCTTGACCATAATCCCTTTCCAATACCGCCCATCGGCAAGCCGTTTCTGCTCAAGTCCCAATTCTTTCAGGCGCAGCCCAAGGAACCGTTCACTACAGGCGTGTTCGTTGTTATCGTCGCACCAGTCCTGATAGCACTTGAACAGTTCCCTTGCCCTGATAGAAGCCCCCGGCCCCTGGGCGCACCGTTCCCGGATAAAGTTGCCGATAACGTCCATTTCCCCCCGGTATTCATCGGTCGCGCTGGTAATAATCTGCGGCGTTTTAAGCCGCTCCATTGTCCAGCGTTTAGCCCCTTCCAAAAGCCAGTTCAGAATTCCGCTTGCCTCTGCCATCAATTTTTCTTCAAGGTTCTTATCCTGCTTTTCCTCCGGTATGCGGTTAGTAAAGGGTATCAGTTTTATGCGCCGCCAAATGCCGTGGTCGGTTCCCTTGATGACAGGTTTATGGTTCGTGGCCATGAAAATCTTGAACGTAGGCACAAAGCTGAAAAACTCCCCGTACAGAAACCGTGCCGTCATCCGGTCATTCCCTGTAATCTGCTTTATAAGCGGTTCAGAAAGCCTGCGCCCCTGTTCCGCCTCCGTGGTAGTAACAAACCGGGTTCCCCGCAATCGAGCAATGTCATTGGTAATCTGATCCCCGCTCTTTTTCATAAAGGTTTCCGTAGGCGTGGCAATGGCGTAATCGCCTAACAAATTCATTATCGTATTGAGGAACGTACTCTTGCCATTGGCCCCCGTCCCAAAGAGAATAAACATTGACTGTTCCGAGGTGTTTCCGGTAATGGCCCATCCCGCCGCCGTCTGAATAAACCGTATCAATTCGGCGTTGTAGTTCATTATCTCCATAAGGAAATTACGCCAGATAGGACAATCGGCATTTTTGTCATAAGTAACATGGGCAATCTTGGTAATCATGTCCTCTTGCCGGTGTTCCCGCAGCTCCCCGGTTCTCAAATCAATAGTGCCGTTCTCCACATTAAGCAGCCAGGGGTTAGTATCAAGGTGGTCGGTTTTCACATTCAGATCCGGTATCCACGATGCAACCTCAATGAACGCCTTGCGCCGCCGGGCGCTCTCGCTCTGCATGGCGTGTTTCTCGATGTCAAGGCGATCCCGGTAGTCGGCTGTTTTAATCAATTCAGCATAAATACCCCTGATCATCTGGAGGCCCTTGTCATGCACCATATAGCCCTCGTCCAATTCCCAATAGGCACCATTCCACACCAGCCATTTTTTCCACGGAGCATTATACCGAATATCCTTGCCGTATTTTGTGAACAGACGAAAAGCGTTGGTTGTGTCCGTGTACTGAATAAGTCCCTTTTCAAATTGGGAAATCCGCAGATAAATACTCTCGTCCCCTATCGGCTCGGCCATTAGTCATATCCCCCTTTTTCAACACCTCGGCGTACATCTTGAAGCGAAACGCCAATAAATCAAAAGCAATTTCCCTTGTATATTCCGGCAATTCCCGCATACAGCGCAGATATATTTCATACACCAGTGTCAAAGACCCCGGCTTGCGGAGGTATTCCCGATTTTTGAAAAACGCTACAGCCCGGTATTCATCATCGGGAATTTCCTGTTTGCGAATTCCATACCAGAGCAATAAATCATCAGCCCACTCAATCTCATGGGACGCGAATTCCTCAAGAATTTTCTGTTGGTTGCGTACATTCTCCCGGTATCTTTCTTCAGGCGTTTTACGTTTTGCCATTATCCGCCCCCCTCATTCCAGACATACACCTTTGCCGTTTCCCCCGCAGCCGTTCTTCCATCGGCAAAGGTGATATACGCCCAAAACCCCCACCAGCCGGAAACGTCAATCTCCCCCTCAATGCACTCATGGAAAATAACCCCCTTTGCGCTATCGGCAATGCCAGCGGAAAACTCCCCGCACACGCCATCAGGCTTGTGATACTTGATAGCCGCCGAAAGAATACCCTCTAAATCGGTAAAGGTTTTAATCGTTATGCGTAACGCAGACTGCCCATTAAAAATCCGTGCCATCATCGGCCCTCCAAAATTTTTTACAGCGGTAGCCTTTTTTGGGCCTCTCGCCGTGTTGCATTGTTTCAACAAACACGCTCAATGTTTCGCATGAATTCATTTGGCGCCCCCTTAGTGGATTTTGCTGTCCAATATAATTTCCCGGCAAATACCGGACTTCAAAACCAGTTCTTCATTGCTTTTCAGAAACCGCCGTAAAAGATAATCCCGGACAAGACCCACCGTAACCAGCCGGATAACCATAAAAAGAGACCGCTGGGGAATCGCTTCGGTGTATGCCGTGTCCTCCTGTTTCCGGTAGTAGGCCGATACATGACCCGTTTCCGCTATACTTTCCGCTTGTACAAATAACCCCCGGATATAATTCCCCAAGTGTCCTGCACTATCCAAAGAAGAAGATCGTTCTGTTAAAATACGAAGCAAAGAAACCAAAGGGGCCGTAGTGTCATTGATTTTTAATGTTGCCAATACAGACCGGAAAAAACCCTGCTTACGGGTAACCGCATCCCCACTGCTGCCGGTAGTTGAAATATCCCGCCTGTTATTCACGTTCCGGGTATTACCAGCAGCAGGCTTTACCGTATCAGTAAGACCCCGTAATAAACCCCGGCTATTCCCCAGGGGGTTTAGCGTTTTTAAAGTTTCGCTAATCGTTCTGAAAAGTACCCGTGTCCAGGGCACGGCATCGGTTCCCTTTACTTGTGCCGTATGCGCCCGGTAATGAATAACCGCAGGGCAAGCCCTGCGGTATCTTTAACCTTCATGCTTTATTCTGATAAGGGAACAGCTCAAGCTGTTTCCCTTCATGTATTTTTTGATAGTCCTCTGGATTTCGTCCTTGGTTCT
>BNVE01000183.1 GCA_025997875.1 Spirochaetia bacterium | reverse complement strand
TGGACATCCTCCTGAACGGCAAGGCGGTGGACGCCCTGTCCCAACTGGTCTTTAAGGGCAACGCCTACGAGCGGGCCCGGGTGGTCTGCGAGCGCCTGCGGGACGAAATTTCCCGGCAGCAGTTCAAGATAGCCATCCAGGGCGCCATCGGCAGCCAAGTCATTGCCCGGGAGACCGTGAACGCCCTTCGCAAGGACGTGCTTGCCAAGTGCTACGGCGGGGACATTAGCCGCAAACGCAAGCTTCTGGAAAAGCAGAAGGAAGGCAAGAAGCGGATGAAGATGGTGGGGGATGTGGAGCTGCCCCAGAGTGCCTTTTTGGCGGTGCTTAAGACCAGTGATGACTAGAATATTGCAATAGACTACAAAAAGTTCGTAAAAATATAAAGTTTTTGTAACATGATGTAAAAACTATTGATTTTTATCCCTTTATTGCATATCATTGCAATAAAGGGATGTTTCTATTATGGTACGAAGAACCGCTTATCTGAATAAACTCATCAATTTTAAGGATAAAAAGCTCATTAAAGTCGTTACCGGGATACGCCGGTGCGGAAAATCAACCCTTTTGGATCTGTTTCGGGAGTATCTTGAGGATAATGGAGTCGCCGCGGAGCAAATTCAGGCGCTCAATCTTGAAAATCCCGATTACCGGGAGCTTTTGTCCTGGGAAACTTTGTATGAATATCTTAAAAAGCGGCTGGTAAGCGGCAAAATGAACTATATCTTTCTGGATGAAATTCAAGGGGTCCCGGAATTTGAGCGGGCGGTGGACGGTTTGTATATCCGGGATAATGTGGATATCTATGTAACGGGTTCCAACGCCTATATGCTCTCCGGGGAAATTGCCAGTCTGCTCTCCGGGCGCTATGTGGAGATCCCCATGCTGCCCCTGTCCTTTAAAGAGTATGTGTCCGCTTTCGCCGAACCGGTATCCGACCTCTCCCGGAGATACCGGGACTATCTGTTTAACAGCTCCTTTCCCTATACTTTGGAATTGGATGGCAGCCAGGGGGCTATCCGGGATTATCTGGGAGGGATCTTCAATACGGTGGTTTTGAAGGATGTAGTGGCCCGGAAAAACATCAGTGATGTATTCATGCTGGAAAGTGTCATCCGCTTTCTTTTTGATAATATCGGGAATTTGTCTTCTACAAAGAAAATAGCCGACACTATGACCAGCGCGGGCAGAAAAATTTCGGTTCATACGGTGGAAACGTATCTTACCGCCCTTACGGACAGCTTCATCCTGTACCGGGCCGGGCGCTATGACGTAAAGGGTAAGCAGCACCTCAAAACAGGTGATAAATATTATCTTGCCGATTTGGGGCTCCGTTATTATTTGCTGGGAAGCGAGGGCGCCGATCAGGGCCGTATGCTGGAAAATGTGGTGTTTCTGGAACTCCGCAGGCGGGAGTATGAGGTGTGTATCGGCAAAGTGGACGCCGCCGAGGTGGATTTTGTGGCAGTAAAGAACGGCAGTCCGGAGTATTATCAGGCTGCCCTGACCGTTCGGGACAAGCCCACCCTGGAACGGGAGCTTGCCCCCCTTGATAAAATTTCCGATCACAATCCCAAGTACCTCATCACCCTGGATGATGATCCGCCGGCCTCCTACAACGGCATCCGGCAGATAAACGCCCTGGATTGGCTTTTGGGGTAATAAATCATTCTTTCCTGTTCAACCGCTCGTATTCCATAATGTCCTTTAACTGCCGCCGGAAATAATTTTTGAAATAGGGGCTGAGCTGCTTGTAGAGTTCAACAATCTCCTGAATCTCGTAATCGGGGTTTTCGTCGGCGATCATCTCCCCGGTCCCATCCCGGAGCCATTCCTCATTGATGCCGAAGGTCACGGAGATAAGTTTGCGGACCCGTTCGGTCACCCGTTTGTTGCCATGTTCAAGGGCGGAAAGAAAGCCGCTGTTGACATAGATTTTAGCGGCAAATTCGGCTTGGTTCATCTTAAAGTGCTTGCGGACCACCTTTACACGCTCATTAATCGTTGACATAGCACCCAAAGGGACCCCTGAAAATCATAAATTTAGGGATTTCCCCCTCTTTATAGATTACTTAAACCGTGAAATTTTGGCAAGGGAAAGGACTTTAAAGCCATTTCAGAGTTATTGACAAAAATGTCTTAGATGTTATATAAAAATGTCTTAGAAAGGATTATTTATGGAAGAAGTAAACCAAAAAATAGGGAATTTGCCCTTTGAGCTGACTCAAATAAGCCGGCCGGCCCGGAAACACCTTAAAATCCTGGCCGCCAGCCTGATTCAATATCATAAAGACTTCCCGGCAAGGGACCCGGAGGTATTTTCCTTAAAGAAAGATGCTGAGGAAGGTTTTCATGCGTAAAAACACCGCTGTTTTTGGTTTTCTACTCCTGATTTCCCTGCCCGCCTTTGCCCAGGACGCCCCCCTGTGGCTCACCAAACGGGGCCTTGTCTACCCGCCGGAACAGTATGTGGCCGGTATCGGTGAAGGGGGGACGGCGGAGGAAGCGCGTACCAGGGCGGTGGCCCAGATTTCGCAGTTCTTCCAAACCAAAGTAGGGGACACCCGGGCACTTTTGTACACCTATAACGATGCCATGGGCATAGCCCGCGGGGCAGCGGAAAACACCCGGGTTTCCCAGAATACCGTGATTAGTTCCGAGGCGGAATTTTTCGGCGTGGAGTTTGCGGACCTGTACCGGGACAAAACCGGCGTGTACCACGCCCTGGCCTATATCGACCGGGCGGAGGCGGGAAAAAAGTACGATGCCCGGATTCAGGCAAACGCGCTGGCGTTGCGGGAGCTGCTGAAACGTTACGAAAACACCCCGAACCCCCGGTCGGCAATACCGAAACTGGTTGAGGCCCGGCGGCTTGCGGTGGTAACGGCGAATTACGCGGACATGGCGGTATTGCTTAATAGTGATACGCGCTCCGGTTATGTCTTTTTACCCGCTATTGTGACCAGCTTTGACAATTCTATAGAAGCGAACAAAAAACGCCTTACCGCGACTATCAGCCTTAACGATGAGTCCGCCCGTACCATCGCGCTCAAGACGGCGGAGATACTGCGGAGGGACGGCTTCCTCCTTGCCGATTCAGGGGGCGTCTATACCGTTTTTATCAACTTCCAGGCCAACGAAAGCGAAACAAAGAATTACCATACGGTGGAGCCTGTCCTTGACATAACCATGGAGGCGCAGGATGGGACGCCGCTGGTGACATACAGGAAAAAATACCCGCTATTCCGACACCCCGAGAGCAGGGAGGAAGCGCTGAAACGGGCGTTCAGGAATATTGAGCAGGATTTGGGCGGGGAGTTTACGAGGAGTGTGAGGGGGATAGAATGGTGAAAAAGATTTTATTTGGTTTTATGTTTGCGGCTTTGTGCGGTGTCTGTTTTGCACAACAGGCGAGGGTTGCCGTTGCGCCTTTTACCGCGACAAGCGGGAACGCCGCAAGCGATGCGGAAACAATCGCGGAAATATTCGGGATTGAATTACAAGCGAAAAATGTAGCCCGCGTGTATACTCGCGGAAACACTTTAGCCGTAATGAATGAACACCGTTTTCAAATGAGCGACCTATCCAACGATACAAAAACAGCGAGCCTCGGCAAAGCCGCCAACGCTGATTGGGTGGTGCGTGGTCAGGTGCAAAAACTCGGCGCAATGATCGTGGTAACTGCTTCGCTGCTGGACGTTAATACATTGGAAATAATGGGCGGGGCACCGATGTACCTAAACGCTATCGAAGAAGCGGCCACCAAAATGGATGGTTTTATTACGACCATTACCCAGCGAGTAGCTTCAGGTACAACGACAAATAGAGTACAGAGCGGCGGGACATCTACCACAGGGATAGGGATAAAGGTACTGGCAGAGGAAGCGGGTACGTTGTTTTTTAATGGGAAAGAAATTGCCACCATGTGGGGTACTGATACCTATACGATTGAGATAGATAAGCCCGGTACGTATACGGTTGTGTTCAAGTTCGCCAATGGAAGGGAAAAGAAGCAGAATGTGGAAATAAAATCGCGGAGTATAGTTGATATGGTTTTTAACAATGATTATTTAATAGGTGAACAAGGACCCGGCGGAGGAACAGTTTTTTATGCACAGGGTGGTAAATATAAAGAATGTAGTATTGATTTAGGTGAGTTCAATTGGAATACTGCGGTGGCTACTGCAAATAATTACAGAGGCGGTGGATTGGGTGGCTGGCGCCTACCCAATAAGGACGAGCTGAATCTTATTTATTACAATCTTAAAGTAGCGGGATTAGGCGGAACGTTTGTGACAGAGTACTGGTCCTCGTCGGAGAACAATATTGGTGGCGCGTGGGGCCAGAATTTCAGCAATGGCAGTCAGCTCAACTACAACAGCAAGAATGGTACTCACTGTGTTCGTGCCGTCCGGGCTTTTTAACAATTAAACCCTTTAACCATTTAAAGGGGTATACCGCCGAAGGCGGTCGAAAATTTGGGGGAACGATGGGGTGCCTGGCACCATCAGAGTAGATGGCTATACGCCCATTATTGCGTATAAAAAAGATGTAGAAAGAAGTGTGTGCGGAATGACTTTCCAAAAATAATCGTTGGTTATTAAAGTCATCGCATGGTTATATTGGGGGATAATATGTCAAACAAAAAACAGGGATTTTTGAGTTGGTCTGGTAGTTTAAGTCATGAGATTGTCTCATATATAAGGGATGAAATCCTTGATATGTTATTCAGGGACAATATTGACACATTTATTTCATCAGGGATTGGTGTTGGAAATCTTTTTGCTCAAGAGATATTTTCAAGACTATCAAGCAGTGATTTTGGCATTGTTTGTATAACCGCTGAAAATATAGAGAAGCCCTGGGTTTCTTTTGAATGTGGCGGACTTGTAAATAAAGTAAATGAGAATTTATATGTGGTGCTTGTTGATATTTCTTTCGAAATGTTAAAGCGTTTAAATCCACCACTTTCACAGTTTCAAGCGGTAAGTATTGACAGGGATGGTATTATCAATCTAATAAAGAAAATTTCCATAAGCATCTTGTGTACTGAAAGTGATGGTTATGAAAACCGAATACACACAAATTGGGGTAGATATGAGAGTGGTCTTGCAGACATTATACAACGTCACAAGCCAGTTCCTAACAACTACTATAAACAAGTAAAATATATGAACGCAATCGGTGAATCGAATTTGTCGATACCGTCAGTCTTTTCAATTTACAAGCAAAACCTGTTTTTTGCGGGTTTGAATCACTCTTTTATTCTCGATTTGACACGATCTGAACAGAAAAATAATTTTTTGTCCATGGTTGATACATTATTAGCCGACAACAATAAAAAGGTTAAAATCTTAATCTCAGACATATGGGATGAATATGTTATAAGCAGTTACAGGAATATGCTTCAAGAAATGTCACAGGACTTTGAAATTTATAATTTAACCGAATCTTTGGTAAATGCAAAATCAGAGCACTACATAGAAAATGTAATAATAAAAAACAGGGGAGAAGAGCCATTAAGCAGGATAAAAGCACATAAACAGTTGGAAATTCGCAAAATCAAAATAATCAGTGACACATTTGTATTTGTAGACCCAAGTTTAGATAATGGAATATGCTATTTTTCATTATTTACTAGTCCTGGAGGTAGATTGCGCGCCGTTTT
>BNVE01000182.1 GCA_025997875.1 Spirochaetia bacterium | reverse complement strand
TCACCGCGGCGCAAAAGGCCATCGACAATACCCGCAGCGTAGGGATCGGCCTTACCCCCTGCACCCTTCCTGCGGTGGGGCATCCCAATTTCCAGATCAAGGACGGGACCATGGAAGTAGGTATCGGCCATCATGGGGAACCGGGGATCGAAGTCTGCCCCCTGCAAAGCGCCGCGGACATGGCGAAACGTATGGTCGACGTAGTGGTAAGCGATTATCCCTTTAAGGCAGGGGACGAAACGGTGGTACTGGTTTCCGGCCTGGGTGCCACCCCGGTGATGGAACTCTACGTACTCTACGATGAGATCGAAAAGATACTGACCGCACAGGGTATCAGGATACACCGTTCCTACGTGGGGAATTACTTTACCTCCCTGGAGATGATGGGCGCTACCCTGACGGTAATGAAGCTTGACGACGAACTCAAAACCCTGATCGACATGCCCTGCTACAGCATGGGTTTGAAACAGCGGTAAGGTGACACGGTAGGAGGGACTCATGGCGGCGGTATTCAAGAATAAAGACGGGAAGCCGGTACTGGAAAAGATCGTACTGGCGGTGCAGCAGAACAAGGACTACCTGAGTGAAGTGGACGGCCTTATCGGCGACGGGGATCACGGCATGAACATGAACAAGGGCTTTACCATGTTTGCCGACAGTATTGCTGCTAAGGACATCAGTTTTACTGAGGGCCTGGATGAGCTGGGGACCCTTTTGTTCAGCAAAATAGGCGGCTCCATGGGCCCTATCTACGGGACGATCTTTACCCAGATGGCCGAGACCGGCGCGGAGCACACAGAAATCGGTACATCGGAACTGGCGGCCATGCTCCGCTCCGGGCTCCTTGCGCTTTACGATATTGTGGAAGCCCGCCCTGGGGACAAGACCCTGGTGGACACCCTGGCCCCGGTCTGCGATGTGATGGACAAGGCTGCGGAAAAGCAAACGGATCTTAACGAGTCGAATCTTGCCGCCGCATTGGAAGAATTAAAGAAAGCAGCCGAAGAAGGCTGGGAATCAACAAAGGAACTGGAAGCAAAGTTCGGCCGGTCCGCCCGGCTTGGGGAGCGGTCAAAGGGTGTGTATGACGCGGGGGCCACCTCCTGCAAACTCATCCTCACCGCTATGGCCGACGGCATTCTGGAACTTTTATAAAGGAGAGCATCATGAGAGATATCGTAATCGGTTGTGACGAAGCGGCGGTCAATTTAAAGAACAGCTTTAAAAAGCTTCTGGAAGAAATGAACATCGCCGTTGAGGATGTGGGTGTATCGAATTGTGATGACAAAACCGCCTATCCATTGGTGGCGGCGAAGGTCTGCAAAAAAATCATCGAATCAAAATACGAAAAGCGGGGGGTCCTTATCTGCGGTACCGGGATCGGGATGTGCATGTCGGCAAACAAGTTCAAGGGTATCCGCGCTGCGGTATGCCACGACATCTTTTCCGCCCGGCGCTCGGTGCTGAGCAATAAGGGCAACGTAGCCTGCTTTGGCGAACGGGTGATCGGCGCGGAACTTGCCAAGGCCATACTGGCCGACTGGGTAGGCCTGGAATTTAAGGATGGATCATCGACGCCAAAAGTGGCGGAGATCGGCAATATCGAGAAAGAAAATTTTAAGTAGGCCTTTCCGTTAAATGATGGAAACCAGTTTTTGCTGCAATTCCTTTATATCAATGTCCCGGACATTCTGTTTTCCCGCTTTAACCAGCTGGGATCCGGCAGTTCCTGCGGCTTGGCCCAAGGCCATACAATAGGAAATATTCCGGGCTGCCGACAAAGCCGGATGGTTCGCACTGAAACAGCGGCCTGCCATATAGAGGTTATCAAAATCTTTGGCAATGATACTGCGATAGGGCACATTGTAGTGGTCATTTTTTTTAAGTTCCTGAATATCCGTTTCATGACCATCGGTAGCATGAATTTCTATGCCCCCTTGGTTGCTCACCACTGCATCATCAAATTTCTGATATGACACCACATCCTTATCGGTAAAGATATAGTCCCCGGTGATCCGCCGGGATTCGCGGATACCCAATAGGCTTCCGGTATCCATGATAAAGGATTTTTCAAAACCCGGAACAAAGGCTTTCATAAACCGGAAAGTAGCCTCCACCTGTTTCCTGCCGGAAATATAGGCACTGGTCAATTCCTTGTTATCATTTCCTTTAAAGTAGGGAATCCTGGTGGAATTAACCAGCACATGAGTGCCCTGGGGCTGATTCATAAAAATAAGCCCCCGCTGGAGCATCATGTCCAGTTCCCACTGGGTAAACATGCCGGGGTTTTCCTTTGCCTTCTGCTGAATGTAGGGAACAAAATCCGCAAAGTGTGCATACTTGTCGTGGGCAATATTTTCCCGATTCTGTTTGGGGGATATTTTATGATTTGTGTAGGTGTTCTTAACGGACTCGCGGAGTTCAGGACGGGCGTCCATTTCCGAGATCAGTTTTTCTATATCCACATTGGCGATACGGAACATCAGTGTCGGTGAAGAACTGTAGCCTTGATCGTTGCCCACCACATAGGATGCCCCGGCCTTAAAACCAAGCTGCCCGTCACCGGTACAGTCGATAAAATACTTAGCCCGGACTGCTTCCAATCCGTTTACACTGTCGATGACAACCGTCCTAATGCTTCTGCCATCGGAAATAACATCGGTGATAGTGGTTCCGAACAATACTTCTGCACCTGCCTCCTCGATTACCATTTTGTCCAGCATGAATTTAGTCACCTCTGGATCAATGGGCACTTCGGATCTGCTGGCAAGCCAATTGGAATGCTGATACACGTCAAGGCGCTTGATCAGCTCCTCCCCCAGTCCATGATTCACTTCGCCGATGGCGATCTTGCTCATGAGGCCGCCGGTCATCATGCCGCCCAAATAGAACATCCGTTCGGCCACCAATACTTTGGCGCCGATCCGCGCGGCGGCAATTCCGGCGCCCACACCGGCGCATCCACCGCCGGCGACAAATACATCCACATCGGCGACGATGGGGATCTTTTTGTTTTGCATAGTTACATAATCCATTTTGTCCTCCGTTTATACCGCACTACCCTTTAAGGGCGCCGGCGGTTAATCCCTTGGTAATATATTTGTTTAATGCAAAAAACACGATAAGCATGGGCAATATCACCATGGCTGAGTTTGCCATCCGGTCATCCCAGAACACCCATTCACCGGCCTTTCCCCCCATGGTGGCGTATAATCCTACGGGAAGGGTTTTGTTGACATCACTGTTAATCAGTACCAGGGCAAGCACAAATTCATTCCAGGCATTGATGAATACAAATATCGCCGATGTCGCCAACCCGGGGGCGGCTATGGGCATAATCATCCGCCAGAATATAAAGTTGTTATTTGCCCCGTCAATCTTGGCCGCCTCATCCAGATCCTTTGGGATGGTGTCAAAATACGCGATAAGAAGCCACATGGCAAAAGGAAGATTTGACATACTGTAAGCAATTATTAATCCCAGCTGCTTATCCAACAGTTGGATCTTTACAAACAGTACAAAGAGCGGCAGCAGCAGCAGCACCCCCGGAAACATATAGGCCATCAAAATGGATTTGGAAATAAATTTTTTCCAGGGAGTTACAAACCGCGACATACTATACGCCGCCAGAGACGCCACGATCACCGAAGCCAGGGTTGAAATCAGTGATACAACCACACTGTTTTTGAACCAGATAATGAATGGCGAATGTTTCAAAATGTATTCATAACTGTCAAACATCACCTTTTCGGGAAACAAATGAGGACTGTATACATCCATCCCGGTACGGAGGGAAGTTGAAATGAGCCAGAAGAGGGGGAATACTGCCAGGAAGGTAAAGAGTGCAAGAAAAATAATAAGGAATGTCCTTCCTACTACTAGCCCTGTTTGCCTTTTCTGTTTAGCGAAAGCAAAATCAGAACGCATCGTCGTCGCCTCCCTTAACTTTTTTGTTCACAAGCTGATAAACACAGAACATAATCACCAACAATATAAGCATAATTACCGACACCGCCGAAGACTTACCCATTTCAAAGGTCTGCCAGCCATACCGGTAAGCAATAATCGGAAGATTCTGGGTTGATACCCCCGGTCCGCCGCCGGTGAGAAGGAATATCAGATTGAAATTATTGAATATCCAGACACAGCGCAGAACGATGATAACCTGTAAAATACGACTAACATTTGGCATAATGACAAAACGGAGTACCTGAAGGGGAGAAGCCCCTTCAATCCGTGCGACATCATATTCATCCTGAGGGATTGTCTGAAGCCCCGCCAGGGTTGACATCATCATGAGCGGTACCCCTGTCCAGGAATGAACAAATATAACCGCCGGCAAAGCCGTGGCTTTTGAAGCAAGATAGGACATGGGCTCAGAAATTAAATTATTTTGAAACAACATCGTGGAAATAATACCCTGATCACTGTAGAGCCAGCCCCATACCAAAACGGTAACAATTACCGGAAAAGTCCAGGGAATCATAAAAATAAGCCTAAAAGCCCGGGAAACCTTTGCGCTTAAACAGCGATCCAGAAGCAAGGCCAGTCCAACACCCCATATAATCTGAATACAAATCGTAGCAGCTGTGTACACAAGACCGTTCCGCATGGAAATCCACAATTCATCGGTTTTAAACAGGGTAATATAATTCTGTAACCCGACAAACTTGCTGGTATTCCGGAGTATACTCATGTTGGTAAAACTCCAATAAACACCCACAATGACAGGATACACTAATACACAGGCCAGACCCAGCATGGCGGGCACCATGGAAAGGGTTCCAAAATGCCGATCTAACAAACCAGGAATACTAAGCTTCTTAGTTTCTTTCATACAATTTCCTTACCTTGGAAAAATTAAAGGGTCATGTTTTAATAAAATATACGGCGAGGGACGAATCCCCCGCCACAACACAATCGCTAATCGTCAGAGTCCGGCAGCCGCAAGGTTATCAGTAATCTTGTCATGAACTGTTTTAACAGCACTTTCCACCGGTACATTATCAATCAATATAGACTGGAACATATCTTCGATGGGGGAACCGGGCATGGCAAAACTGGTCCATACATTCGGACCGTATTCCATACCTACTCGCCTGCCGGTCATAGCGCCTTCAGTCCAGAGTTGATAGAAATTCCTATAAGGGGCTACCGTGGGATGACTCCAGAACTGCTCATCATTGGCGCCTTCCACAGTAATCGGAACCATATTGGGCATGGAGAGAAGGAATTCCCGGTAGATATCTTCCCTCAAAAGGAATTTCAGGAAAGCATTTGTCTCATCGGAATATGGCCGCCCTTTAAATTTACCAATACCCACCAAACCGGCGCCGTCCACCGGAGCAAGTTTTTTAGTGGGAGTATCAATGATCGCTATCTTATCAAGCAGGGATGGATCGATTGCCACAATCCGGGTAATTAGAGTACCCGCACAGAAAATAAAACCGACATTCCCCTTGGCAAAATTATCAATCGTATCGTCTTCAGAATAGTTGATCATCGCCTGACGCCCGGTCTTCTTAACCAAATCCGAAAGGAATCTGACAGTCTCAATCGCTTCCGGGGTATTAAAATGTGCCTTGCCGTTGTCATCCAAAAAATCGGCGCCGTTGGTCCGCATAAAATACATCAGCCATTCCCGTGATTTGACAGCGTTTTTGCTGAGGGGCAGATCAAAACCATAACGTTCCGGGGCTTTGGTCATGGC
>BNVE01000181.1 GCA_025997875.1 Spirochaetia bacterium | reverse complement strand
TGGGATCGTGAATCTCCCCCAAAAAATCGGTCATTTTGGTTATATCGGCTTGCGTTACTTCCATTCTTTCTTCCCCTCCCAGTGAAGAATAGAAGTTTATCATGGAATTCTAAATGCTTTTGCCCTGACTAATCCCCCCATACAGTGTCAAAATACAAGGGTTGTCCAAAGTCTGACGAAAAATGTATAATTGTCATAAGGAAGGAGCCCTTAGTGGAGCAGATATCTTCGGCCGCCCAGGTGATCATTTCAATAATCCCCATTGTGGGGATCGTGATGGGATCGGTGGTGATTTTTTTCTACCTCCTCTGGAATCACCGGCGTAAGACCCTGCTCATCAAGGCTGGGCAGTTCGCTAGGGATGAATTCGACCTCCTGTCCTTCAGCCTGCTTGCGGGCCTGCTTTTAAGCTGCGTGGGGGTGGCCTTAACCATTTTTCTGGCCATTATCGAGGGGACCAATTATGCCCTTTTAGGCGGGCTTATCCCCCTCTCCATGGGAGCGGGCCTTTTGATTTATTACGGGATTAAGCGCGGCGACAGAGCCTCATGACAGGGGGAGGCGGTGTCTCCATGGGGGACAATGACGATCTCTTGATCGTCAGCCAGGTCGTCTCGGGGCAGAAAAGCTTATTCCGGCTGCTGGTAAAACGGCATGAACAGGCCGTTTACGGCATGGGTTTGAGCTTTTTCCGGAACCCTGAGGATGCTTCCGACTTTACCCAGGATGTGTTCCTCAAGGTGTACCGCAGCCTGGCCCGTTTTGAGGGGCGGTCCCGGTTTTCAACCTGGCTGTACAAGATCGCCTATAACACGGCGGTGAACGGTATCACCCGGAAGAAGGAGTACCGCAGCCTGGCGGAAGAGGATCATGCAAGCGATGGGGATACCCCGGAGCGGCGGGCGATCCGTTCCGCGGCCCGGGAAGCGGTGCTGGCGGCGCTTACGGAGCTCCCCGAGCGGTACCGGATCTGCGTGGACCTGTTCTTTTTTTACGACCGGTCCTATCAGGAGATTGAGGCGATTACCGGCTACCCGGTAAATACCATCAAATCCCATGTGTTCCGGGCCAAGAAGTTGCTGCGGGCCAAGTTAGCGGGCATTGCCGAAGGAGGCATAGCATGAGTTGTCAGAACCTTTTGGATCGCGTATATGAATGTGCCGGAGATGAAGCTATCCCCCTCTTGCTCCGCATCCGTATGGGTATACACTGCTTCTTCTGTCCCGACTGCGCCCAGGAAATAGAACGCTTCCAGGTCTCCCGGGACATTTTACGGAACGATTTTTTCCCCCCTGCTCCGGATTTTGAGGACCAGATAATGGCCCAAATTTTCAATGAAGAAAGCGAAACAGACGAAGCTGCGCAGAATGCGGGGCAGTATGCCGGGCATCCCGCCTATCAGGAATCCGCCGCCGGTGTGTCCTTCCGCAGCTGGGTTATCGCCGGAGTGGTGATGCTGGTCTCCCTTTCCACCTCTTTTTTCGGCGGGGACTTTGTCCGGGTCGCCCGGACCCTGGGGTCCTCCTTCCTGCTCCCCGTGGGGCTCACCATCGGGGTGGTTTTAACCGGCTACGGCGCCCTTTTTATCGGCAGCCACCTCAAGGAACTCTCCGAGCGGTTTGGGCTGCACTAATGTGAAATTACGTTCATAACGCCTTTTTTTACAAGTACAAATGTATTGCGTTGACATTAGTCCCCCATGGGCATAAACTTTCATCATGAATATATCCACATATACGGTTAAGCCGAAACTTCCCGGACCTCTTAAGCCCCTTGAGGAGATTGCCCGCAATCTCTGGCTTTCATGGAATTATGACGCGGTTCAGCTCTTTATCAGGTTGGATTATGACGCTTGGCTTGAGTCTCAGCAGAGCCCTATCCGGACCTTGGGCATGGTCAGCCAGGAACGGCTTGCCCAGGCGGCAAAGGATGATTCATATTTGGCGGCTTTAAAAGAGGTCTACGAGCGGTTCCAGCGCTACAAGAAGGGCGATACCTGGTACCGGGGTTCCAGGAAGGATGTGGTAGCCTATTTCTCCATGGAATACGGCATGGACGTATCCCTCCCCATCTATTCAGGGGGCCTGGGCATCCTCTCCGGGGACCACATGAAGACATCCTCCGACATGGGGCTCCCCCTGGTGGGTATCGGCCTGCTGTACCGGCAGGGCTATTTCAAGCAGGCCCTCAACGCCGACGGCTTTCAGCAGGAAACCTACCCCGAAAACGACTGGTACAATATGCCGGTTGAGCGGAAATTCGGCAAAGACGGCAATCCCATCAAGATTTCCGTGGATATGGCGGGCCGCCAGGCCATTGCCCAGATCTGGGAAGTCAAGGTCGGCCGCAGTTCCCTCTACCTTTTGGATACCAATATCGAAGAAAACGCCCCGGATATCCGGAACGTGACCGCCGCCCTCTACGGCGGGGACAAGGAAACCCGTATTCAGCAGGAAATTCTCCTGGGGATAGGGGGCATCCGCGCCCTGCGGGCCCTGGGGATCAACCCCGCCGCCACCCACATGAACGAAGGCCACGCAGCCTTCCTGGGGCTGGAACGGGTTCGGGAAATCATGACGGAAAAGCAGTTTTCCTTTGACGAAGCCCGGGAAGCGGTCTGGCCCACCAATATCTTTACCACCCATACTCCGGTTCCCGCGGGGAACGAGCGTTTTGACATCGCCCTTATGGAAAAATATTTCCGCCAATGGCCGCAAATTCTGGGGATTTCCTGGAAGGACTTCCTGGGCCTGGGACGGGTGCAGGCCAACGATGACCGTGAAACCTACTGTATGACCGTACTGGCCCTCAAGTTTGCCGCCTATGCCAATGGGGTTGCCAAGCTCCACGGGGTGGTTTCCCGGGAGATGTGGAAGGGCCTCTGGCCCGGCCTTCCCCTGGAAGAGGTGCCCATTCACCATGTGACCAACGGGGTACACCCCCGAACCTGGGTTTCCAGCGGCATGGTGGACCTTTTGGATCGCTACTTCGGCCCCCATTTTGAGGAAGAGCCTACGGATTTGGCAATTTGGGACCGTATGGACCGCATTTCCGACGAAGAACTCTGGCGCACCCATGAAAGGCGCCGTGAACGGCTGGTTGCCTTTGTGCGGGACCGCATCCGGGAACACCATAAACGGGTCGGCGCAGTGGAACGCCGTATCCGGGAGGCCGAAGACGCCCTGTCCCCCTATGCGCTGACCCTCTGTTTTGCCCGCCGCTTCGCCACCTACAAGCGGGGAAACCTGCTCCTGCGGGATCCGGAACGGCTGCTCCGGCTGATCAAGGACAACGAACGGCCCATCCAGCTGATCTTCGCCGGAAAGGCCCATCCCCACGACATGCCCGGCAAGGATCTTATCCGGGACATCATCCACTTTGCGGAAAAATACGACGTTACCAGCCGCATCATTTTTGTGGAAAACTACGACATGACCGTTGCCCGGTATTTGACCAGCGGCGGCGACGTGTGGCTCAATACCCCCCGGCGGCCCATGGAAGCCTCCGGTACCAGCGGCATGAAGGCCGCCATGAACGGCGTCCTTAACTGCTCCATCCTGGACGGCTGGTGGGACGAGGCCTACAACGCCGAAGTGGGCTGGGCCATCGGCCAGGGCGAACAGTACAACGACGACCAACTCCAGGACGATGTGGAGAGCAAGGCCCTCTACGACCTCCTGGAACGGGACATTATCCCCCTCTTCTACCAGCGCGGCCGTGACGGTCTGCCCCGGGAATGGATTAAACGGATGAAGACCTGCATGAAGGAAATTGGCCATTCCATGTCCAGCCACCGGATGCTGATGGACTACTCCAACAATTTCTACTTCCCCGCCCTCAAGAATTACCGCCGCATCATCAAGGACGACTACGCGGAGTCCAAGTCCCTGGCGGCCTATTTCGGCAAACTGCGCCAGTCCTGGGACGGCATTAAGATTATCCGGATCGATTCCAACGCCAAGCCCGTGATGCAGCGGGGGGACGCCCTCACCGTCACGGCCCGTATTGAACTGGGCCCCATTTCCCCGGATGAGCTCCAGGTGGAACTGTACCACGGTTCGGTGTCCAACCAGAGCACGGAGATCAAGAACGCCCGGAAAACGGAGATGAAGGCCATCGGTCAAGAAGGCAGCGTCCACCTCTTCCAGGTGCGGATCGAATGCGCCGATACCGGCATGCAGGGCCATACCATACGTATCCTGCCCAAACATGCGGCCCTGGTGCATCCCTACCGGACGGGATTTATCAAGTGGGCGTAAAATTTTAACCGCAAAGGCGCATAAGGCGAAAAAGGAAAGGAGAATATAGAGTTTCTTTTACTTCTGCGCCTTTTTCGCCTTCGCGGTTGATTAATAGTAAAGTAATACACAGCGGTATCCCAGGAAAACACCCGCTTTAACAAAACAAGGAGTTTCAATGCCATCTTCTACCCCGCAATCCACACCTCTTGCGCCTTCTCCTTCCGGCCGTTCCTACCGGTATCTCGATCTGGTGATGGCCGCTTTTGTGGCTATCCTTATCGTGAGCAACGTTGCTTCGTCGGCGAAAATCGTGGACATGGGCTTTAGCCTTCCGGTTTTCAATATCCCTCTTGTCTTTGACGGCGGCACCTTGCTTTTTCCCTTGTCCTATGTGTTCGGCGACATCATGACTGAGGTGTACGGTTTTAGGGCTTCGCGGCGGGTTATCCTGACGGGCTTTGTGGCCCTGACCCTTTCCGCCGTGGTTTTCTTTGTGCTCCGCATCCTGCCCGGTGAAGCCGAGTGGGAAGGCTATGCCGGCGGCGCCGCTTACGACGCGATCCTGGGGGGCATGAGCTCGGGCGGCATTGTGCTGGCGAGCCTTGCGGGCTATTGGGTAGGGGAATTTTCCAACTCAATGGTGCTTTCCCGCATGAAAGTCTTGATGAAGGGGCGTTTGCTCTGGGTCAGAACCATAGGCTCCACCCTGGTAGGGGAGTTTCTGGACAGCTTCATCTTTTTTCTGGTTGGGTGCGCCACCGGAGTCTTTCCCCGGGAACTTTTTTGGAGCCTGATAGCAACCAACTGTTTTCTGAAATGCGCCATTGAAGGCGCGTTAACCCCCGTCACCTACCGCATAGTACACCTGCTGAAAAAAAGAGAAAATGTCGACGTGTACGATGTGGGGGTAAGGTACAGCCCGTTTATGCAATGATTCAGGCACACTAAAGCGCGGCATTATGACAATTGAGTAAGCGCCGCGCGACAGCCGTAAACTTATTTTGTGACCGCGATAATCTCGGTAACGCCCAAAAAATAGGTTCTAATCAGAATATCGTAGTTTTGCCCTTTCACGCTTTCAATAAAATCGTCGTAGCCAATGCTTATCCCAAAAACAGTAACATAAGAAGCTATAGGGGTCCCCTCCGGCTGGTCCAGTGTGCGAACCATAGCCAAAATGGGTATCGTGTCTTGGGGCGTTCCCGATTTTGTGGCATAGGTGGCGCAGCTGCCAAGAATCATGCCTACCATCAAAACCAAAACCAGCGTAAATATTGCTTTTTTCACAGGCTCTCCTCGTCAAGAAATTTATATATTTATTGTATACCATATCGGGAGAGGTGTCAAAGGCGCGCATTGCCTTACGTTAAATCTTACCATAGCGGATCGAATTCCTTACGTTAAAATCTTACCGTAGCCCATACACTAAACCGGCCGCCGCGGACTATTGTCCGACGGCGCCGGGGGTACCTATGGGGC
>BNVE01000180.1 GCA_025997875.1 Spirochaetia bacterium | reverse complement strand
GGGAACAGTATCGTTTGCTGCCGCTCTATACCTACCTTGTATGCCATGGCCTCCCTCCTGCTTTGGTTCACTCTCCCCTTTATAACAGTTCTATAGCTTTTTGGCTAGTTTTCGGACAGTCTGCCCCGTGTAGCTTCGACTTTTCTTCATAATACCGCCATATCCTTACCCGGGCCCGGTATCATCATGAAAAAGGGCCTTGCGGTACTGCTTTTTCTTGCCTCCTCTGTTCTGTATGCGCCGCAGCTTGCCGCCCAGCTGCGCAGCGATATCCATATCGACATAATGACCACCGGCGGTACAGAGGAACAGCAGAACTTTTTCCGGGATAACTTTATCATGGAAACGACGGCCGCCGGATATACCGTCACTGAAGACGCGCTGTCCGCGGACTATACCCTGAACCTTGAAATCGGAAAGAACATGATCCGCTATGACGACGGAACCGAAGAAGAAGCGCCCCCCGATGAAAATAAGTTTCTGCTGGGCATTCACCTGATAAAAAACGAGACCAATAAGGAAATCGTCTATTTTGGTTTTCCCTTTACCGAACTGGAAGAAATGTACCAATACAACCTGTACCTCCTGTACAACGCGATGGCTAACGTTGCCCAGACCATAGTCACCGTAGAACAAACCGTAGACGCAGAACAAACCGTAGAGGCCGCTCCGCCGCCCCCGGAACCGGAAAAATGGCTTTGGGTGGGAGCGCGGGGGGGCATGTCCTTCCGTTTCTACAACCGGACCGAGGCGATCCCCTTCTATGAGGAAGGGATCCTCTATTTCTTAAACCTTAACGGGGCATTCCAGGCCTCGGTCCACCTGCTTCCGTGGCTGGACGTGCAGGCGGAGCTGGATTTCACCTCCGACGACGCCCCCTTTACCGTGACCGGGGGTACGGAGGATAAAACCGACCCCTTTATTTCCCAATCCCTCACGTTTCCCCTGCTGGCGCGGTTTAACCTGCGCAAAGGGTACCTTATGGCCGGGGCGCTGCTCGGTCCCTATGTCTTTGTGCCCCTGGGACAGATGAAGAACAAGACCATGGGCGGCTCCTTTGACTACAAAATGGACGTGCCCCTGGGCTATATCGCCGGGATTAACATCGGCATGAAGCTGGGGCCGGGCTATCTGTTCCTGGACACCCGCTGGGCTGCTGACTTTGGGACGCTGCAAAGAGCCTCCGACGGGGCCAACCTGTACCAGCGCAGCGGGGTAACCCTGAGTATTGGCTATGAGATGGGATTTTTTGACAAGAAACCGAAGAAACCTGAGGAAGCGGTATCCGTGCCGCCCACGGAATAAAGGGTAAGGAGTTTATGATGAAAAAGAACCTTGTGTTATTGGGTGCGGTCTTCGCACTTGTCATGGCGGGTATATTGTTCTCCTGCGAGCAGCTCACCGGCCCGGGCCAGTTTGGCTGGATCGACAGGACCAAAGGCGCCGGTTCAAGCGTCGATTCAAGCGGCGGCCCCGGCTCCTCGGCTCCTCGGCTCCTCGGCTCCTCGGCTCTCCAGCCCCTCGTAACTGCCCTGTGGGCAGCCGCCGGCAACCGGCAGGTTTACCTCAACTGGGTAGAGCCGGGCGGCAGCGACTTTGACCATACAGAAATCACCTGGGGGGTGGAGGACGGAACACCGGCGACGTCCTATAACTTCGCAAAGGGCGTGGCACAACCGGTAATCATAACCAGCTTACAAAACGCCACGGAATACACCTTTGCGGCAGTTGTCGTTGGCGCCTCGGGGGCTAAAAGCGAGCCTGCAACGGCCAAAGTCACCCCCCATGCCGGCCCCTGGACCGTTACCTTTGTCTACCAGGACGGGAGCACCGGAAACTTCGACATAACCGGCATAGCCGACAGCACCACCGTCACCGCTCCCGCCGCCCCCGTCTGGATCGAGCATTTCTTTGGCGGTTGGTGGCAAACGTCCAATGCCGCGGCCGGAACCGAATGGAACTTCTCAGGCGATGCCGTTACCAGGGATACGTACCTCTACGCAAAATGGATCCAGACCGACGAACAGAAAATCCGCAGTACCGTTACTGCCGCAGCCGGCCAGCCGTGGACGGTCAAATCGGTATCCATCGGCGGTATTAAGCTTTTGAGTGGAACCGTGAATCCCGGTACCGTCCCCGGCCCCACCGCCCTGGTGAACGCGCTCTACGACCAAATCGGCAAGAGCCCCGGCATGGAGTTCAACGTGGACCTTACCTACTGTACCGAAATCACCGACTGGAACAACAACGATTACACCGACTCAGGCGGTTACATTGACACGGGCAAAGCCAAGGTTACAGGTCTTATCTTCCCCGATTCGGTAACGGGGACTATTGACGGCTTTAAAGACAATACCGCCATTAAAGCCGTCAAAGGCAACGGCGTAACCAATATCGCCTATGAAGCCTTCAGGAGTAGCGGCCTTACCAGCGTGGAATTCCCCAGGGTTACGACTTTTATTACTCAAAAGGTCGGCAGCTTCGACGTCAACTACGCCTTCCGCGGCTGCGCCGACCTCACCAACGTGCGCTTCGATGTTCTTACCAAGATCCCCGATGGCGCCTTCCATGGAAGCACCGAGCTCATCAGCCTGTACTTCCCCAAGGCAACGCAAATCGGCTGGGCTGGGACCAGTTCCGGCGAAGGTCTCTTCGAGGGCTGCGCCAAGCTCCTCAACGTGTCCTTCCCGGAGGCTACGACCATCGGTTTTAAAGCCTTCGCGGGCTGTACCGGCCTGGCCACCGTGTCCTTCCCCAAGGTAACACGTATCGGAAGAGGTCCGAACTATGACAGCCAGGCCTTCGCGGGCTGCACCAGCCTTCTCAACGTGCACATCCCCAAGGTAACATTTATTGGCATGAAATCCTTCAACGGCTGCACCGCCCTCAAGAATATTTTTCTGGGGGACACCCCGCCCACATTCGACCCCGTGTATTCTGGGTATCAGGAGCCTTCTGTTATCGGGACGGGCAACCCCGGCAACATTATTGTCAATGTGCCAAACGGGACGTGCGCCGCCTCTCATTATGGTCTAACCGGAAGCCATTCGGTGAAGGATCACTACACAAGTGCAACCGCAGAGTGGATCTACGATCCTGATGGATCTACCATACCGACGACTTTTACACAATCGTGGTTGGACTATGCTAACACCGACCCGTATTATGACGACAGTTTTTTCGCCGGCAGGCTCGCGTCGTCGATTGTGACGTATTAGGGCGGAAGGCGAACCACGGAGGAAGAATAATCACGGACAACACGAACAAAACCGAAAAAAATGTTCGTGTTGTTCGTGGAAGATATTAGAACAGGTCGGAGTGGGTTCCGGTACGATGAAAGGTAACGGTTTTGGCAGCAGGGTTAATCCTACTGAATATGGCACTCGGATTTACCCGCCCAATTGCCTTGCAATTCGTGGTTTCGGCAGCGAGGAGGGAGCGGCTGTTCATTGATAATGAGATCCATGACTGCTCTCAGCTTCGCCGTGTTCCAACGGCGTTTTTCCAGCAGCCACAGGTCGTTCTTGAAGGATCCGGCAAAGGTATGTTTCAGCATAAACTATTTGTGTAAGGCTTCCCACATATCATCAAGGGAATTATACCATGTAACCGGGATTTCCCCGCGCTCCATCGCATCCCCTTCTTCCATAGCCGCAATAGTTTCAGCGTTGGGCGTGTGGTCCAGGGGGCACTCCCCGTCCATGCCTATATCCTCGGCCGGAGCCGGCGTAAAGGCAAGTATAGTCCTCCCTGCCGGTATATCGCGGGGCACGTCAATGGTCAGCCTGTGGTTTGCGGGTATGTCTACGGTTTGTTCGATAGTCATTATGAGGTAAGTATAGCATGAAAAGGTTGAAGGGTGAAGTGAGCGGGGGACCTGTTTTTGTCAACGACCGGTAGAAATGTTCCCTGTTTTCGTTCAATGGGATGGGATTATTTATTTGAGACCGTCTTCAGAACGGGACCCTGCTCCGGGTTTATGTAAGCGGCAGGGTCACGCAGTACCGGACCGCATAGGGTTTAAACGAAGACCGTAACAGTACCCGGGAAAACCCCTCCGCTCCGGCGGGGAGGTCGATGCTCAGCCGGGAGATGGGCTCCTGCCCGGAGATTTCCGCTGCGGCCTTTTCCAAAAGCCGGGAGACCAGGGCTTCCCCTATGCCGAGCCCCCGGTATTCCGGCTGCACTTCCAGGGCCTTGATATGCAGGGCCGTACCGGTACGGACGGCGGAAATATACCCGGCGAATTCCCCGCCCCCGGCTTCCGCCGCCAGGCCGGCGGAGGGTTCCGGAAAAACCCAGGGGCTGTCTTCTTCAAAAGCGGCCCCTTCAATACCCTTATCCTCTGCGTACTTCCGGTATTCCTCAAGGCAGAGCCGGTGGAGTTCCTCTGCGGCGGCGGCATCACCCTCTTTGCAATCCCGGAACCGGAAATCCTCCAGCACCAGGTCTGCGGTGTCTTCCGGTTCCATGCCGATACGGGCCAGCCCCCATTCTTCCCGCAGACTGTTGTACCAGCGGATGATCTGGCGCTTCATCTCCCGCTCTTTATGGGCGAACCAGAGTTTTTCCGCTTCCGGGTAGCGGCTCAGAATATCCTTAAAGGCCCGGAATACCCCCTTGCCCCGGTTCAGGGCGGAACTGAGTTCCGTACGGAGCAGGGGACTGCGGAGCCCCGCGGCAAAGTGCTCCATCAGCCTGAATCCGTCGGAGGACCCCCATTCGGGCAGGCTGATATACCGGTCCTCATCTTCACCGGTATCTTCTTCAAAATCCTCGTCATTCTCGCTGATCACCATCCCCTCCCGGGTATCCACCAGGAATTCCCCGTCCTGGTCCTCCATGGAAAACAGGATGTCGTCCATCAGCGCATCGGTCAGCTCAAACTGCATATATCCTCTGTTCTTGCATTATAGAATATATTTCGCCTTCGGGGTATATTGTTTAAATGGAAATTATGAAACGGACCATCGACTGCGGCGCCCTGCGAAAGGACGATGCGGGCAAGACGGTTATTTTGAACGGCTGGGTGCACCGGAAACGGGACCATGGGGGCGTCAGTTTTATCAACCTGCGGGACCGCTACGGCGTTACCCAGGTTGTTGCGGATACGAGTGACGGCAGCGCGGCTGCTTCTGCGCCGGATGGCGCGGTATTGGCGGAACTGCGGAACGAGTACTGCATCGCCGTTGAAGGCATGGTGCGGCAGCGGCCCGATAACATGGTGAACCCCGACATGCCCACCGGGGAAATTGAAGTTGCCGCCGCAAAGATTGTTATCCTGAGCAAGTCCGAGGTGTTGCCCTTTCAGATTGATGATGAATCGGACGCGAAAGAGGAGACCCGCCTTAAGTACCGCTACCTGGACCTCCGTTCCGCGGGGATGCAGAACCGCCTTCGTTTACGGAACGAGGTTGCTTTCGCAGTGCGGGAATGGATGATCGCCCGGGGCTTCTACGAGATCGAGACCCCTACTTTTATCAAGTCCACCCCCGAGGGCGCCCGGGACTACCTGATCCCTTCCCGGCTCTACCCCGGCAAATTCTACGCCCTGCCCCAGTCCCCCCAGCTTTACAAGCAGATACTGATGGTAAGCGGCTTTGACAAATATTTCCAGATCGCCCGCTACCTGGACCTCCGTTCCGCGGGGATGCAGAACCGCCTTCGTTTACGGAACGAGGTTGCTTTCGCAGTGCGGGAATAGGCTGCGCCGCCATTGACGGCGCCCATGGTTGCGGCTTTTACCACCAGGGCCTTAACCCCGCCCCCCGCAATGGTGATCCCCCTGGCTGCGGCGGCCTGCTTTTCAGCCTCGCCGTT
>BNVE01000179.1 GCA_025997875.1 Spirochaetia bacterium | reverse complement strand
CTGCCGGATGTGAACTTTACATCCGGCAGTTCTTTTTTGGTGACCAGGAAGTATGCGCTGCGGACCGCGGCTTCCATAACGCCGCCGGTGACGCCGAAGATGGTTCCCGCCCCGGTGTAGGGGCCCAGGGGATTATCCGCTTCTTCGTCCGCAAGCTTGAGGATTTCGATACCCGCCTGCTTGATCATCCGGGCAAGTTCCCGGGTGGTGATCACGATGTCCACGTCCTGCCCGGCCCCGGCGCTCTTCATGTCGTCGTTCCGCCTGGACTCCCACTTCTTGGCGGTACAGGGCATGACCGACACGGAGTAGACCTTGTTGGGGTCCACACCGGCCTTGCCGGCCCAGTAGGCCTTGATCATGGCCCCCATCATCTGCTGGGGGGACTTTGCAGTCGAGAAGTTCGGTATCATGTCGGCGTAGTATTTTTCCATATAGTCCACCCAGGCCGGGCAGCAGCTGGTGATCAGGGGAATATCTGACCTGCCGGTCTGCGATTTTTCAGTAAGCCGCTTCACGAGTTCCGTGCCCTCTTCCATGATGGTGAGGTCCGCGGAGAAGTTGGTGTCGAACACGGTCTTAAAGCCCAGGCGCCGCAGGGCGGCGTAGATCTTCTTGGTCAGGATGGTCCCCGGCTCAAGGCCGAATTCTTCCGCCAGGGCGACACGGACCGCCGGGGCGATCTGCACCACCGTGTGGAGCTCGGGGTTCTGCAGGGCGGACCACACCTTGACAGTGTCATCCCGCTCGTAGATGGCCCCCACGGGGCAATGGGCGGCGCACTGACCGCACTTGATACAGGGGCTTTCACCCAGGGGAACATCGGCGGCACTGGCGATCCGGCCCTTGATGCCCCGGCCCAGGAATTCCAGGGCCCAGACATTCTGCACTTCCTGGCAGACCTTTACGCAACGCCCGCAGCGGATGCACTTTTCCGGGTTCAGCACGATGGCGGGGTTGGAATCGTCAATGGGCAGGCCGTTCAGGACCTTCCTGTAAGGCGATTCCCGGATGCCAAATTCCGCCGCCAGGGTCTGGAGTTCGCAGTTGCCGTTCCGGGGACACTGGAGGCAGTCGTTGGGATGATTGGAAAGGATCAACTCCACCACGGTGCGGCGCACCGCGATAAGTTCCGCGTCATGGGTGATCACATCCATGCCCTCCGTCACCGGGGTGGTACAGGCCCGGGCCATACGGGGGCTGCCGGGACCGGCGGTCCTGACGATACAGATACCGCAGCTGGCCCAGGGGGGAAGGTCAGGGTTATAACAGAGGGTGGGGATCTTGACGTTCACTTCCCGGGCCGCCTCAAGAATGGTGGTTCCGTCCTCCACCTGAATCGGGGCGCCGTTTATTTTAAGGTTAACCATTTAATACTCCTATACAAAGCGGCATTGCCGCCGTCAATCGGAAGTGTTACAAAGTAACACATTACTCCTTAGCCTTTAGTAACTGCCCCAAATTTGCAGCTCTTGAGACACTCACCGCACTTGACGCACTTGGACTGGTCAATCTGATAGGGAGGCCGCTTCTTCTCACTGTTGGTAGCCTGGCTGATACAAGCCGCGGGACAGTGTTTTGAGCAGATACTGCAACCCATACATTTTTCCTGGTCGATTACAAAACGCACCAGGTGCTTGCACTTGCCTGCCCGGCACTTCTTGTCATGGATGTGTTCCAGGTACTCTTCCCGGAAGTTCTTTACCGTGGACAGGGTGGGGTTCGCCGCGGTGCCCCCAAGGGCGCAGAGGCTGGCCTTGGTCATGGCCTTGCCGATGGACTCCAGTTTTTCCAGGTCGCTTTCTTCCCCGTTGCCGTTGGTAATTTTTTCCAGAAGGCTGAGGAGTTGGGTGGTACCAATCCGGCAGGGTGAGCACTTTCCACAGGATTCATCCACGCAGAAGTCCATATAGAACCGGGCCACATCAACCACGCAGTCGTCTTCGTCCATGACGATCATACCCCCGGAACCCATCATGGAACCGTTGGCCGTCAGGCTTTCGTAGTCAATCGGGGTGTCCAGCACCTTTTCGGTAAGGATACCGCCTGAGGGGCCGCCGGTCTGGACACCCTTGAACTTTTTCTTGTCTTTTATACCGCCGCCGATGTCGAAGATGATTTCGCGGAGGGTGGTTCCCATGGGGACTTCCACCAGGCCGGAATTCTTTACCTTACCGGTCAGGGCGAATACCTTGGTACCCTTGGATTTTTCAGTTCCGATGGCCGCAAGCCAGGCGCCGCCTTTGGCGGTAATCACCGGGATGTTTGCCAGGGTTTCCACGTTGTTGATCACCGTGGGCCGCTGCCAGAGTCCCTTGTTCGCCGGGAAAGGCGGCTTGGGTACGGGCATACCCCGGTTGCCTTCCACGGATTTGATAAGGGCGGTTTCCTCGCCGCAGACAAAGGCCCCGGCGCCGAGCCGGATTTCGATGTCAAAGTCAAAGCCCGAACCCAGGATGTTCTTGCCCAAAAGACCATAGTCCCGGGCCTGGTTCAGGGCAATTTTGAGCCGCTCAATAGCCAGGGGGTATTCCGCCCGGATATACACAAAACCCTCATGAGCCCCGATAGCCTTACCGGCGGTGATCATCCCCTCGATAACCGAATGGGGGTCCCCTTCGATGGTGGACCGGTCCATGTAGGCCCCCGGATCCCCTTCGTCGGCATTACAGATCATGTACTTCACATCCCCTGCGGCCTTGCGGGCCAGATCCCATTTGAGCCAGGTGGGGAAACCCGCGCCGCCCCGGCCCCGGAGGCCGGAGATCTTTATCTCTTCGATAAGCTGCTCAGGGGTCCAGTCAAAAAGGACCTTTTCAAGGCCGGTGTAGCCTTCCCGGGCGATGTATTCATCGATGTTTTCGGGGTTGATCACGCCGCAGTTCCGCAGAACCACCCGGACCTGCTTCTGGTAGAATTCGATATCCTCTACCGCGGTGTCTTTTTTCTTTTCCCCTTCGCCCTTGTAGAGGAGCCGAGGCACTTCCCGGCCCTTGAGGATCTGTTCGGCGATGATCTCCGCCGCGTCCTCGGGTTTTATGTCCACATAGAAGGAATCTTCCGGCAGGACCTTGACGATGGGGCCCCGTTCACAGAAGCCGAAACAGCCGGTCTTGACGATCTGGACCTGATCTTTAACCCCAAGCTTTTCCGCTTCGGCGATCAGGTTCCGGTAAATTTCATCACCCTTGTTGGACTCGCAGCCGGTTCCGCCGCAGGTAAGGATGTAGTGATTATACGCCATTGCTTACCCCTTTAACCTATTGATATCCGCGGCAGGCCGGTCCAGGATTTTGTTATCCAGAAGCTCCTTGCCGATTAAATGCTTTTTCACGATGTCCTTGGCGACACCGGCGTCAACATTGCCGTAGATGACCGCAGGCATTCCGGGGACTATCACCTCCACGGTGGGTTCCGAGTGACAGAGCCCCATGCAGCCGGTCTGGCGCACCAGCACGCTGTCCACCAGTTTTGCCGCATCCAGGGCGTTGATAAAGGCGTCCAGGGTAACCTTTGCGCCGGCGGCGATACCGCAGGTACCCATACCCACGATAACCTGAATTTCCTTACCTTCGGCGTCCCGCTTGCGGAGGTCATTCTTTTTGGAATCCCGCAGGGAGCGCAGCTCCTCCAAAGTCATTTTAGCCATTCCTCTCTCCTCTATTTAGTGCAATTTTGCCTGCAAAACTGCTTAAATGAAAATCTGAAAGATTTTCATTCTTCATCTTCCAATGAACGCAGATACTGATCCAGCAATATCAGGGACTGGGTATCCTCAAGGTTCCCCAGGGCGTCAATGAGTTCCGATTTGCGGACCTCATAGGCCAGATCCCCCGCCCCGCCCTTGCGGGTCCGGCTGATATGCACCTCTTCCGGACCTTCAAACAGGATGATGGTCCTGAACATCCCCGATATGTCCCCAATGGGCGGGGTGTCCACATTGCCCGCATCAAACCAGGCGGTCGCCATGGTGCCGTGGCCGCCTTCGCCCAGGAAACCATCGTCCAAGGAACCTTCAGTTCCCGCCTTCCGGGACTTGATATCCCAGCCACCCCCGGACTGCTCCGCAGTCTGGATCAGGAAGGGAATCCCCAGGCCCACCTTGCGGTTGGGATGTTTAATCCCGTCGGTCACAAAGGGGTCCATGGCCCGCTTCAATCCCTCAGGACTCATCCCCTTGCCGTTATCCCGTACCACAAAACGGAATTCCGGGTTTCCATTAACTCCCTTATCGGTTTCACTTATTTCAAGCTCCACCAGGGAAGCCCCCGACTCGGCCCCATTCTGCGTTATGTCAGTAATAAGGTCGGCCAAGGTAAAATGCAAAAAATCCTCCGGATTTTTTGCTTAGGAGTTTATAAAAAAACGTAGGTTTTTTTATAAACTCCAAGCATAATTTAACGGCCCATCTTGCTGATGGGCCTAAGTTTTAAGCGTTCTGGTACTTGGCGATGATGGTCGGGAGCTGATCCTTGGTGAGTTTGCCGTAGGTATCGTTCCCCACGGTCATAACCGGGGCAAGGCCGCAGCAACCCACGCAGCGGACCGGATCGATGGAGAACAGGCCGTCTTCGGTCACGCCCCCCTCTTCAAGGCTCAGGATGATCCGGGCCTCCTCGATAAGGTCCTGGCCGCCCTTAAGGTAGCAGGCGGTTCCCAGACAGACGGAAACCTTGTTCTTGCCGGGCTTGGTGGTCTTGAAAAAGTGGTAAAAGGTGATGACCCCGTAGATCCGCGCCAGGGGGATCCCCGTCAAATGGGCCAGTTTTTCCGCGGCGGGCCGGGAAATAAACCCAAAGGTTTCCTGGGTCTTGTGCAGGATCATGATAAGACTGCCTGGTTTAACCTTCCATTCATCGATAAAGGAAATCAACTCCCCGGGAAAATCTATATCCCCCTGGGAACCCGCATTTTTTGAAAAAACCGCACCGGAACTTGCCATGGAAACCCCCATCTTCTATAAAGAATAAAATTTTATCATGAGTTACATCTATATATTTTATATCTCCGGAGAGATTTACGCAAGCGGGGAAAACATGGGTTTTTTATCTATACTTATTTATTGAATGTTAGGCGTCTCTTACAAATGCCACAAAAAAAGGCCCCCGGTTTGTTTCCCGGAGGGCTCTCTCTAAAAAGCGATTATTCCACTCTATAAAAGCGTATACAGTGAAAATATTTTAAAATATTTCCCTTTTGATTGAACCGCCACACATCCCAGTGCCCTTTATAAGGTGAAAAAACGGAGAAAAACCGTACCCTATGGAGGCATGTATGCGTAAAATCACCTTCACCTACGAGGACGACATTATCAACCCCTGCTGGGATAATGTCTTCAAATCCGTCTTTACACGGGATACCCTCCCCTCCCGAGGCGCCCTGCGTTGGCTGCTTTCAGCCTATATGGCCCTCCAACTGGAACTGGTAACCGTCACCGCCAATGAACCCCCACCCACCAGCCTGCGGGACCGTCAAATCCGTTTCGACATCTCCGTAAAGCTTACCGACGGCCAACTGGGTAATGTTGAAATGACCACCAATCCCGACACCTACGAGGCCCAGCGGCTGGAGTTCCATATATGTAAGCTCTTTACCACCCAGGATATCAGGGGAGAAGACAAGAGCTATAAGGATTTGAAAAACACCTACCAGATATCCCTGTTAAATAAACCTCTGTTTGATGATGAAGAACTGATACATCGGTTTGAATATTATGATAAAGAGCATAACTTGTCCCTTGGGGGAAAGACGACTATAATAACGGTAGAACTATCGAAGGCGGACCGGATCGTGTCGAAGCCGGTGATGGAGATGAGCAGTGCGGAAC
>BNVE01000178.1 GCA_025997875.1 Spirochaetia bacterium | reverse complement strand
TTATGGCGAACTTTATCAGGGATTATGATGCTCCAATAGAGCAAAGTTCCATTCTCGATAAAGCGATGGAGGACATTAAGGCGCTTTTGGAAATTGATAAATCCATTTTTGATTCTATTGATTTTGATACTCCACTGGATAATAAGGAAAGTGTTAAGGACTTTTTATTGGGGTATGAAGCCAAAAAACGCAACAATACATGGATTATGGATTTGAACCTTGATTTGGATAAAAACCGGGCGAAGATTCAAAAGGGATTCACGGAGCATGGTATCAATTATGACTTGAAAGCGGTCGAGTATTTTATAGATTTTGAGAATGTTTTCATTATCAGCAAGAAGCCAAAGACATCTAAAAAATTAAACAAAAAAATCGGCAGACCAATTAAGGTCTGCCGATTGTAGATTTTATCTACTTTACATGCGTGGTTAGGATTACCACTCTGTTGAGCTGCTCTATGCCATTAGTTTTTTCTTTGCTTCGTCTTCCCGTTGTTGTTTCAAGACATTTGCTATATCCTTCATTGATGGAACATATTCACTTAACGGTTCTTTGTTCCAGAAAGAATCACGATAAAAGTAATCGCTACACTTTAAAAAGTCAGCGTATTGAAAATGAGCGCCAGGTAAATCCGGGTCATTAAGACAAAATGCAATGGCTTTTTTATCAATATCGATACCAAAAAAGTGTGTGGTTGGATGCCACGGAAAACACTCCTGATAACCCTTAAAAAGATTGGCGCATCCACAACATGGGTCTAACAGAGTATCTGATGTTCCCCACGGTGTGTTATGGTCTGGATTTGATGGATCAAACTTTGAAACATCCAGAGAACACAAAGCCAAGATAATGCAAAATGAGCGTGGGGTATAAAAAACGCCACCAGATTGTTTTTCGGATTTGCTTATCCACGGCGGTGTTTCTTCCATGTAGTGTAATGTGTGTGGTATTAGTTTGTGTCCTTCAATCTCTGCTTCTTTTGCTCGCTGTAATAATGCAACCCATTCCTCATATTTCTTCAAAGTCCAGGTTGTTCCGTTGATAGTAATTGGTGCTATTTCCATTAGCGACCTCCGTTAAGAGCCGGTAGTTTTGATTACTACCGGCCAAGTTCGGGTTATTTATGCAGTCTTTTCCGTAGGAAAAGAAGCATAATCATTAGCGACTTGCAACATGGCGTTATTAGCACTGCTGACTTCCATTTTACCATCTTCAACATCAGTCAAAGCCGACTTAAAGTTGCTGATAGCGGATGAAATCTTCTTACTGATTTCATCTTGATAGTTAGCGGGTAACTGCTTACGCTTCTCTTCAATAGAAGAAAAAGAATGCTTAATTGCATCAATGTTGATATTTATGTGATTAATGTCGCAATTAATAAGATTAAGAAGCTTCGTGATGCGCAGGTCTTCAACATAAGCCGGGTCTTGCTTCTTGACGGCTTCGATTTCCAAGAGGCGTTGCATAGCGGCGTTATTCTCGGCTTGTTGTTTGCTCAGTTCAGCAAGAACCGCTTTCCGTTGCTTTTCGCTTTCCAGCTTTTGTGGAAGACCATCGGTAAAATAAAGTCTTAATTCTTTGACTTCATGTGCTGCATCAGGATTATCGGTGATTTTGATGATTTGTTCTACCAAATCATCTGGAACCGGCGGCTTGTCAGCATCAGTGTTAGTCAAAGCGGCAGAAAACTGCTCGGCAAGAGCAAGGTACTTGGGTGCTTTTTTAACATCATCAAGCGGCTTGTTCTTTTTGAGATGTTCCCTGATTTGCCACCATTCTAAATTATGGTCCGTTTTAGCGCCATAAGCCAAGTCAGCAGCATTATCCCAAATAGCACATAAAGTCATATCTCTGGTCTGTTCCGCTGAGTATGACTTAATCATAAATAGACGCTTTACAGCATCATCCATTTCTTCTGGTTTCATGCTGTCAATGACATGAGCTTGAACCAGTTCATCAAGCGTAATAGCGGAACGGAAACTTTTAATGTCAAAGTTTTTAGTCAGCTTTGTCACTTCCGCTTTAATCGCTTTCTGTTTTTTTTCATCGCACTTTCCGTTGTGCGTGAGCCGATGCAGTTTTACTGCATTTTCAATAATGGTTTTTTCCATCATATTGTCCAAAGCGGTGCTTGACTGCCGGTTTTCCGGTTCAGTGCGTTCCGCTTAATAAAGAAACCAATTTCAGCAAGTGTTTTTAAATCATCACCAGAGAACTCTTCCGGCAGTAACCATTCTCGTCTGACAAACTTTAACATTCCAAGTATTCGGCTAAAGACCAAACAATTATATGCTAATGCTCTCTTGGTAATCACACCACGAAAGTGATGATAGTCTGGATAAGTTAATTGAGTGGCGTATTTGTCATAGAAATCCTTGATCGTTTGAAACAACTCAGCATCTTCAAACTGACCAGCACGCTGAAACTTAATTAACACGGGTTTGAGCCGCTTATCAATCATAGATAAACCTCCATAAGAAAAGATTGTTTGTCGGATTTATTTTTCGCCACGAGCCTATTCGTCCAACAATATAACGCCACAGACTTTTATCCACTTCTGGATAATCTGTTTTGTTTTTTATCAAAAATATGGACTGGTTATTTATCGTGGCTTCCACGACCACTATAATCAAATCTTTTAAGTGGTGATTAAAAACCACTTGTGTTTTAACGCCACTGCACCGGCGGTGGTTTGTTTTAGCGGGCGACCGACCGCTGTTGATTTTTTTATAGTGGTTATCAACAAACCGCTGGCTACAACTGGACTTTTTATAGTGGAGGCGACCACTTTATTTTTTTCTTTACCCCTATACCTTTTTTAGAAAGCATTTTTTTGAGATTTTCTGAAGAAAAATAAAAGATTTTAATTCTATATAATACAATAAATTACGCTATATACCTATTATACCTATATGAATAATAAGCATATAAATATTAAAGTTAGCACAGGGGGATTTGACAAGAAAATTGGCTTGTAGTAGGATACGGGAGGGGTTACACTATTAGCAACGGTCGTTGGACTTTACCAAAGAAGATTCCATTAGAGGAGTTTAAGTCAAGAAATCTCACGAATGATGAGTGGTTTGACCTTTTATTCGAGTATCATCCATTGTATCACATTATCTGTTCAAAATGTGGTAATCAAGAATATTACAAAATCTATAAGCGACACATAATAGAGTGTAGAAAATGCGGTCATCAGGAATCTTTAACGGCGGGGACTATAATGGATAAAACTCGTATTCCATTAGATAAATGGTTCCTGCTGTTCTTTATGATTATTCAGGAAAGAAAAAATCTAACAATAATTCAAATAAAAAATGAATTAGAAGTTTCGTATCCTACTGCAAAATTATTATTTGAAAAGATTAAGAACCCCGAAATAGGTGAGTGGCTATACTATACCTGCCGCATCATTTATCAACAACTATTTCCAAAAGGAGTAAGATATAAGGCTTATAGGAGGCAACATCGGCATGGTGGTTATTTCGTCTATACGGAAAAAATTGAATAAGAAGTGACAGATGCTAATTTGTAGAATTATTGCCACCAGAAGTTTTAAACAAAAAAGTCAGCAGACCAAGGCAAGTCTGCTGACTTTTCCTACAAAGTGGTGCGGGCACCACTTGACCGGATTTCTTGGAAAAATAGGGATGCCGAGATGCGCTCACCAGAAGTCGTAAATCCATAAAAAAGTCAGCAGACTTGTTTTAGTCTGCTGACTTTTTTATTATCATAGCAAGTGGTGCGGGCGACCGGATAAAAGGTAGTCAAGCGTCAAAATGGCGCTCCACCAGCCCCCTTTTAGATCCATAATGGCTATCTCATTTCAAAATGGACCATACGGGCCATTTTGCTTTTATCCACTTCCTTCTTGGCTTGGTGGTCGTCAGATAATTCACCATAAACCGGGGTAAGTCCAGACCTTAACCTGAGACTACTTCGTCCCCGGTTTCCTGCCCGCTGGCTTCTTCGCCACCGCCGCCTTCGCCTGACCAGCCTTCTTGACCGGGGCTACCGGAGCCTCCCACCTGTCAATGGCGCTGGCCGGAAATACCGCTATCTGACCCTTATGGTCATCGGAAAACCATACGGCGGTCACCAGCTTGGCCTCAATATCGACTGTCTGAACCACCATCTTGGGGCTATTAGCAAGCCCGGATGCCACTACCACATCCCCAATCAGCCGTTCCGTTGCTCTAACACTCATTATTTGCTCCTTTATATGTGGAAAATCTTAACAAAAAACAGGGACTTTTGACAAGGATATATTGAAAAAAAAAGTATCCTATGGCATAATAGTGTAGATTGGACATCCAAAAGGAGGAGCACCCCTGCCGGAACCAGTCCCAAGGCTCTCTGTTGTCCGAGTATTTGATTGGATGCCCCACCTGTATGGTATCAGATTGGGGGTTATGTGGTTTTTGGATGGCTCTTTTTCATTTGGGGTTGACTAAAGATTTCATTTATGTCATAATTTTAAGTCATTAGATGAAAGAATGTTCGTCTATTTGTTGTTAGGCGAAATTCTTTTTTGCCCTAATTATTGTATAAACAGATATATATGTAAGCAATAAAAAACCTAAAATGGTTCGGGTCGGCGGCATCCATGCCGCCGCTTCGAAAAAAGGCACTTGACAAAAAATTTTGAGTATATTATTATATAAATAATACAACGAGTAGTGGAAGCCATAGCGTGTACACGTAAGTCCAGTTGACGTGTATGGCTTGTTATTCTGCAATCAACAGACCTACACATAATCTTTTATGGAGGCAGGTCTATGGAACCTATTATTAACAAAATGGAAGGCGATGCTAATGCCTTTCTTGCACTTGAACCGATTGGAAAACTAATGAAAAAGTTTTCCATACCGTGTATTATTTCCCTTTTGGTTGGCGCATTATATAACATTGTTGACCAAATATTCATTGCAAATGCAAGTTACCTCGGATCAAATGGAAATGCCGCTAACACCGTTGTGTTTCCTCTCACAGTTGTTGCACTTGCAATCGCCGTTATGATTGGTGATGGTGCGTGTGCATTTGTCAGCATTAGTCTCGGAGCAAAACAACATGAAAAAGCGCATCACAGTATTGGAAATGCTGTTTTTTTAACAATTATTTCAAGTGTGATATTAACCGCGCTCTATTTTATTTTCATGGAATCGATACTGACTTTGTTTGGAGGGAAAGTCAACGAAGAAACGTTTGCTTTATCAAAAGAATACTTTATATGGATTGCCGCCGGTATTCCGTTTTTTATGTTTGGTCAGGCAATGAATCCGATTATACGTTCAGACGGAAGCCCGCGTTTTGCCATGATTACTACCATTGCAGGAGCGGTTCTTAATATTATTTTAGACCCTATTTTCATATTTGTTTTCAAATGGGGTATGATGGGTGCTGCTGTTGCGACTGTCCTGGGACAAATAGTAACGGCACTATTTGCAATTCATTATCTTTGCAATATGAAGGCTGTTAAATTGCAGAAAAATAGTTTTGTATTAAGCGGACATCTCATATCAAAATTTCTTCCACTTGGTATCTGTAGTTTATTATCACAAATTTCGTTGGTTGCCGCTATGGCTTCCATAAATAATATGATAAAAAAATATGGTTCATTGGATGTTATTTTTGGACAAGAACAATATGCACAGATTCCGATGGCGGTGGTTGGAATTGTAATGAAGTTTTTCCAAATCGTTATAGCTATTGTTGTTGGTATGGCTGCCGGCTGTATACCTGTTGTTGGTTATAATCTTGGTGCAAACAAAATTGAACGGGTGAAATAATATTAAGAACCGCTCCTGCAATGGTAGTAATCATGGCAAAACGCGGGCTTCCGTCTGAACGTATAATCGGATTCATTGCC
>BNVE01000177.1 GCA_025997875.1 Spirochaetia bacterium | reverse complement strand
GCTTAAGTGACTCTTTAAAATGACGGCGGATCTTGTACAGGGAGATATTCGGCATCTGGTTGGGGCCGTCCCAGGTATACTCCTTTACCAGATGGCCGGACTTGGTACTGATCACCGTCCGTTCCCGGCGGCCGCCGCCCCTGGCAAACCAGGTCCCGACGATGGCCTCCGAAAGGCCGCAGTAACCGCCCTCGCCGTGGCCGCCGTAGGCGTCGGCGGAATCAAAAAAGTTGATCCCCGCTTCCAGGGCCATGTCCATCAGGTAATGGGCGTCCTTCTCCACCACGGAACCCCAGTTGCCGTAACCGTTACCCCCGCCGCCGAAGGCGCCCGTGCCCAGACAGATACGGCTTACCTTCATGCCGGTGCGTCCCAAATAAGCGTATTGCATACTGTTCTTCCTTATAATTTTAAATTCTGCGCCCGAAGATCATCCTGTAGTTCCTTTACGTTGATGGTCCGGGGGGTCAGGCTCTTCTTGTGGGCGATACCCGCAGCGGTTCCGGCGGCCTGACCGGTGTACATGCAGGCGGTAATGGCCCGTATCCCGCTTTCGGCCACATGGTCTGCGGAGATACAGCGGCCGGCCACGAGGAGGTTGTCCAGCCCCTGGGGCAGCAGGGTGCGGTAGGGAATTTCAAAGTTAAGGCCGTCCCTGGGATAGGAGCAGATGTAACCGTTATACCCCGCGTCCTGGGGGCTGCCCTCGTTCATGTTGGCGTCCGGGGACAGCATGTCGTAAAATTGGGGGAAGAGGGCGATTTCGTCGTCGAAATGGCGGCCCGATAACACATCGTCGATGGTCAGCCGGTAGTCGCCATGGATGCGGCGGCTGTCCCGGAAGCCGATTTCCGGCGCGATGGAAGCAAGTTCAGTTTTGTCAAAGCCTTCAAAGTTTTTCTTCATATATTCACATATTTCCAGAATGTATTGGCGGCATTCCATCTCACCCCGGGTAAGGTCTGCAAAACTGGTGGGATCGATGCCGTAGGCGCAGGGGTAGTTGATGTAACTGATCTGCCCCGCCTTGGTCATCCGTCCCATGGGGATGTCCTGCCGTTTGCAGGAAAGCCCGGTTTTGCCCGCCCGGTAATCCTCCCGGAAACGCTTGCCTATCACCTTGAGGTGGTCCTCCCCGTCTTTCAGCATGAACTCCGCGTCCACCCCGGTGATCCGGAAGTTGACCGTTCCCGGCTGGCAGCGGTGGTCCTTGTCGCGGCCCTGATCAAAGGGAACCCCGGCGGCAAAGGCCACGTCCCCGTCACCGGTGCAGTCGATAACCTGCGCGGCCTTGATGGCAACCGGCCCCTGCTTGCCCTGAATAACCACATAGGCGATTTTATTGCCCTCCCGCACCACCTCGTTCACAAAACTGTGGAGGAAAATTTCCACCCCCGCATCCGCCACAAAGGTGTCGAGAAATATTTTGAGGTATTCGCTGGAAAAGCGATGCTGCGCATTGGGCCGTATGTCGCCGCTGCTGCCGAATTTTGCGCGGTAGCTCTGTTCCAGTTCGCCGTAAATGCCGCTGGCCTTAAACGTAAGGTTATGGAAAAAGTGATTACAGGTTTCCACATAACTCGCAGTAATGTTACCGCCCAGGAAGCCCCGCTTCTCCAGCAGAATCACCCTGCCGCCGCTCCGGGCCGCAGCTACCGCCGCGCCGATGCCGGCAGGCCCGCCGCCGACCACAAGCACATCCGTTTCTTTATACACCGCCGCCGTCCGGGGGGGAAGGTTGATAGTCATAGCTTTATTTTAAAGGCGGGTCCGGCAAATTGTCAACAGAAAAGATCGTTTTTTAAAATCCTTTTTTAACAAATGGAATACGGTCTTGTATTCCCGGCCAAAGGGTAATAAAATAAAAAGATGATTTTTGCAGGAAGGGGGATGGCGTTTTGAAAATTACCGATATAAGCGCCTGGCAGGCAACCGGTTCCTTTGTAAAACAATGGGATGATGTGGACAGGGTATGCAGGCCCATGGATATATACGATGATTATTTCGCCACCCGTCCGGACCGGAGCAAAAGCACCATAGGCCAGAAGCGGCGGGCCAGCCTGTATTTTATTGACGTTGAAACCGATGAGGGCGTCACCGGAACCTTTGGCCCCCTGGCATACCGGTCCCAGTTGGTGATCATTCAGGATCTGATCAAGGAATTTGTAGTGGGCCAGGACCCCCTGGCTACGGAAATAATCTGGGACCGGATGATAAAGGCCGACCGCCATGCCCGTACCGGTTTTATGATGATGGCCATCTCTGCGGTGGATAATGCTCTCTGGGATTTAAAGGGGAAATACTACCAAAAGCCCGTTTTCCGCCTGCTGGGGGGGAACCGGAACAAAATTCCCGTCTACGGCAGCATGCTGGCCAATTCCACCATCCCCGAACGGGCGGCGGAAACAGCGTTAAAGGTAAAAAATATGGGCCACCCCGCCCAAAAATGGTTCTTTCCCTGGGGCCCCAGGTCCGGCCCGGAGGGAATCCGGGACAATGTGGCCCTGGCGGCGGCCCTGCGGGAAGCCCTGGGCAGCGATTACCCCTTACGTCAATGGAATTTTCCCTTTTATTCTGGTATATTGGTATATTAGATAAGAGACAGGAGAAAATCATGTTTAGAACATTGACTGCTTCTACCGAATACATTGACGATTTGGAGGCCGCCGTAGCGGACATCAAAGCCCAGCTTGACTGCGAGCGCAATTTATTGGCCCATTCCGCGGGCATTGTGGCCTGTCACTACGAGTTTGCCCTTTCAGGGGCGCTGGAGGCCATCTGCAAGGCCCTGCCCTTTGACACGGTCGGCGCTATTACCTCGGCCCACGGGACGGTCAGGGGAAAGGGGACTCTGCTGCTAACCGTCATGGTACTTACCAGCGATGATGTGTTCTTCAAAACGGCACTGAGCCAATCCCTTAAAACAGAGAGCGCGAAAGCAATTGAGGCGGTGTATACCCAAAACGCCGGGGCGGAATCCTCCGCCGAGCGAACAGCAGTGAGCGAAGGTTCCCCTCCGGAAAAGCCCGGCCTCGTGCTTGCCTACGCGCCCTTTATGGTAGAAAATTCCGGGGATGCATACGTGAACGTGTTGAGCCGGGTTTCAGGCGGCGTACCATGCTTTGGTACCCTGGCGGTAGACGACACCCCGGATTTCCACAACTGCTTTATGATCCACAACGGGCAGTATTACCAGGACCGTATGGCCCTGCTCTTTTTGTACGGCAATATCAAGCCGCGCTTCTTCCTGGCAACCATTTCGGCGGACAAGGTGCTGGACCGTCCGGCGCTGATCACCTCCTCCGAGGGGCATTTGCTCAAGGAAGTCAACGGGCAGCCTGTGGTGAATTACTTTGAGGAAATGGGGCTTACCAAGGCCAGCGAAACCGCCTATGCCTTGACATCCCTGCCCTTCATGCTGGATTACGGCGATGGGACCCCGCTGGTGGCAAGGGTTTTTGTCGCCCTGAATGAAAACAGGCATGCCATTTGCGCCGGGGCCATGCCCGAAGGCGCCACCTTGCATCTGGCGGTGTTTGACAAGGATGACGTGCTGCTTACCACAAGCAACAGCATACGGGAGGCCCTGGCTCAGGCAGGGGACGTATCGGGTATGCTGATCTACTCCTGCCTTTCCCGCACCATGACTCTGGGCAGCGATCAGTTTGCCGAACTGGACATGGTTACCAAAGAAATTGGCGGACGGCTTCCCTTTATGCTGGCGTATTCGGGCGGGGAGATTTGCCCAACCCAGGTTAATTCAGACGGCGCAATCAACCGCTTCCACAACGACACCTGCATTCTCTGCGTGTTTTAGCATAAAACGAAGTTTTATGTTCGATTTATTGCATGGCCATTCGGCCGCGCAATGCAGAAGTTAGCATAAGTTTTGGAGGAAAACTTGCCACCGTCCGGAGAAAACCAAAGTCCCCTTGATGAAATAAAACGACTCAAACTTGAGAACTCAAAACTCTCGCGGGAACTGCGGATCACCAAAGATTACTTTGAGAAGGTAAACCGGACTCTGGAGGCCAAGGAGACTCTGGGCAAGGTGCTTACCGCCGCGAACGCCCGGCAGAAAGCTTACACGGATATGCTTCTTGAAAGCTGCCCGAATATCATCCTGCTTTTTGATGATGGCGGAAGGCTGGTGCTCTGCACCAAAAATTTTCTCGGCCTTTTGGGCGCGCCGAATTTTGATTACCTGAATAACCGCGGCCACCGGGAAATATTCTCGTCCTGCCTGTCTGAGCAGGACATAACGGATATGGAAGACGCGGCGCGGAAAGCCCTCGCTGGCAGGCGGATACACATCAACAAATGGCTTGATTTCGCGAAAACCGGGGAAAGCAGGTACTATTCCATAGAGTTTACCGCCATAGGCGGAAGCACGGGGTATGATGCGGGCATCAACACCGGGATAATGGCGGTGTTCATCGACCAGACGGACCTGATGCGGGAGAAAGAGCGGGCCGAAGCTGCCAGCACCGCAAAGTCGGATTTCCTCGCCGTCATGTCCCACGAGATCAGAACCCCCATGAACGCGATACTGGGCCTGAACGAGATACTTGCCCGCTCGGAATTGAACCCGATGCAAACCAAGCACCTGTCTGACATACGGAAATCGGCCCAGTCCCTGCTTACCATCATCAATGATATTCTTGACTTCTCGAAGATCGAGGCGGGCAAGCTGGAAGTTATACGATCCAATTACAACCTCCGTTCCCTTTTGGATAACATCTACTCAATGTTCAGTGTCTTGTATAAGGCAAAAAACCTGGTTCTCAATTTCAGCATAGGCGAAACTATCCCCGGCTCGGTGAATGGCGACGAAAACCGCACCAGGCAGATATTCACCAACCTGCTTTCCAACGCCTTAAAGTATACCCACCAGGGACAGGTTGATTTTTCCGCATGGATGGAGCCCGTGCAAGCACGGGACGCCGATGGAAGCGCCGCCGGCACCCTGCGCTTTGACATCAAGGACACCGGCATGGGCATACGCGCCGAGGACACGGAAAAACTCTTCAAGCCCTTTGAGCAGTTGGACACCCGGAAAAACCGCAATGTGGTGGGAACCGGCCTGGGCCTTGCCATTTGCTACCGGCTCTGCCGGCTTATGGGCGGCGACCTCTGGCTGAAAAGCGAGTACGGCAAAGGCTCGGTTTTTTCCGTGGCGGTCCCCTACATCCCCGCGGAGGAGCAAGCGGCGGACGAGGAACAGGTGCAGGGTGAATTCCAGGCGCCCTCGGCAAAGCTCCTGGTGGTTGACGACATCGACATCAACCTTGAGGTGTGCAACGCCATGCTGGAAAGTTTTGGCATCAAGGCTGACCTTGCCTCAAGCGGCAGACAGGCCATAGAGCTGGCCGCGCAAAACAACTACGACATCATCTTCATGGATCACATGATGCCCGAAATGGACGGAATAGAAACCACCAAGAACATCCGCAGTTTTGCCGGCCACTGCGAGACCGTCCCGATAATCGCCCTTACCGCCAACGTTATCAACGGGGCCGAGCAGATGTTCATGGAAAACAAATTCAGCGGCCTGTTGGCAAAGCCCATTGACTTTGCCTCCCTCAACCAGTGCCTGCGGCAATGGCTGCCGAAAGAGAAAATTATCGAGGGCAGAGCAAACCATAATTGACTTGTTCGATAACTGAAGTTATTGAACAACTATCTATATAAGGAGTAATTATGCAGCGCATTTTAAACAACCCCGACGATATCGTAGACGAAATGCTCAAGGGCTTCGTCAAGGCGCACAAGGACATCGTGGCCCCCACGGGGAACCCCCGGGTCCTCAAGCGGGCGGATATGCCCAAGGGTCAGGTGGGTATTGCCACCGGGGGTGGCAGCGGTCACAAGCCCGCCTTTGTGGGCTATATCGGGACCAACCTCTGCGATGCCGTGGCGGTGGGGGAAATCTGTACCTCCCCGACGGCGGACGCCTTCCTGGACTCCTTCCGCGCGGCCAACCAGGGCAGGGGGGTCGGGAT
>BNVE01000176.1 GCA_025997875.1 Spirochaetia bacterium | reverse complement strand
TGCTGGCATCATTCACGAAATGCGCCGTATAATTAAACCATAATTGGTATATTTTTACACTATTCTTTCCTAATCAACTCGCTATATATGATTTTTTTGTTTCTCATAGTAAATGCTTTTGCCCTGATTAAGGCTGCTTGTCGTATTGACAGGAAAAGTCTGATAGGATATATTTTTAAGCGGTTGTTGTTCAGCAACTGAAGTTATTGAACAACTCTATTAACCCTTGCCTAAAAAATGTCTCCTTCGTCTAGTGGTTAGGACATCGGGTTTTCATCCCGACAACGGGGGTTCAATTCCCCCAGGAGATGATAGCGTAAATCCTTATACCATAAAGAATTATATGATTGACATGCCAACAATGAGAAAGGACAAGGAGAAAATCAAAGCCCTGGACGCTGTATCACCCTTTAGCCTTACCATTGTACCCACATTTTCACACATCCACCCCGCAGCCGGGGAAAAAACCAGCACAAAAAGAGGCGGGGGATGCCCCGTTGCTGCCTTATGCCCTAAGCGGCCCCCCACTTTCCCCCAAGATCAATAAAAAAGGGATGCTGGTATGTTAGCCTCCAGCAAGCCTAAGCCTGCCAAAAAACCCCTCGACACATCCCTTATCTGACTTGGTAACGGCGCAGTCAATACAACGCATTTCTGCGTCCCCTGGCGCTGATTCTCGGGCCGGTCAGATACTTGAATATAGTCTGTTGTTGCATTTCTGGCAAGGTAAAAAAAGCGATACCCTTCCAGACGCCCGGCACCGATTTAACGGCTCGCCCGCAGCGAGGTATCGCCATATATAAACATACAAAATCTGATGAGGGAAGGGCACCGACCAACCAACGTCTTGCAACGTCCCGTAGCGTTAATTCTGGCACATCAGACAGTAAGAGCATAAGACAACCCATAAAGAAAAACAAGACGGGCCTGAACCGCCCCGGACATGAGGGGAAAAAATACCCTAAAGCAAAACGGACGCAACCACGGGCCGCTATTGCGCTCCTGGGGCATATACTATTTTCCCGGCTATTTATTTGACGCTACGCCCGTGGGGTCCGGGGCTTGCGGCGGTCATGGCGGGAGGAGTATAAGGCACATCCTTGGGAAATGTTGCCTCGGAGACAAGGCAGGAGGCATCATACCGGCGCATTTCCTCGGCGGTGATAGCCCCTACCTCAAATCTATCCGTTGCTTCTTGGTGGATGTGTTTGAATATCGGGCTTTTGTACTTCTTCATACCCCTAACTCCTTGTACAATCCCGCCTTTACAAAGGCGTTCATTTGATCCTCGGTATATTCAAGGTCTCCCTTTGCGGTGGCCTTAAACTCTCTTAATTCATCTTCCTCGATGTTACCACGGCTTGACTTGGCAAAGACATAGGAGAAAATCAGCCGTTCATCCTGCCGGAAAAACAGGATAGCCCCCGGACTTTCCAGCCCCGGACTTGTTTTCCCCTATCGTTACCGAACCTTTGAAAGTATTTCCGGATTTTCTGCTGCATAATTCAACACGTCGGCCATAATGCCGGTATAGCCTTTTCCCAAGGCTTTGTATTTTGACAGGCAATCAGGAACAAGCCTCAATGTTACCACCTGTCTTTTTTTCTGCCGGTTGCGCTCGGCGGCCAGATGCGCAAATTCTTTCAATGCCTCCGGAGAAAGTTCCGGCGCGGCTTCAAGGTTTATCGGGTATTTGGCGGCTTTCCGCAGTTCCCCATGTATCCGCTTCATTTCCTCTTTAGTTGGCTTTTGTCCAACCTTCACCGTCGATTCTATAATAGCCATTGTATGATCTCCTTTCCGCCTTTGTTGCCCGGCGGGCCGTGATTAACTGCTTGCCTTTCCCTGTTTCGGCGTATACGACAAACAGAACTTTTCCAACTACACCCAAGGTTTGCCAGCGTTCTTCCCTGGATGTGTTATTCTCGCTGCGGTCAAACCGCTCCAGCCGGTCCGGGTCCGAAAAGATATATTGCACCGTCTCAAAACTCACATGATGTTTTTCAAGGTTTAGCCGCGCCTTTTCGCTGTCCCAGCTTATACCGTCCAACCGCATGATAAAAGGGTATTACTTTTTGTATGCTCTGTCAAGAGGAATTTCAGGTTTCCAGGTACACCAGGAGGATGGTCACGGCTGGCCCTCCGGGGCAAGGTTCCCGCTATCAGGGTTTTGGAGGGGGACATCCGGGGAGCGCGGATCACCCTCACCGCTTAACAGGAAATCCGGGCCGCCCTGGCGGTATAGGGGAAAAAGGGAAGGCGGGGCCACAGGCCCTGCATACCTATAAAACATTTTAAGGAGAGGATGCAGAAATGCGAATACTAATTAACTTACAGCCAATGACAAAAGAGGAAATGATTCACTGGGATTCTTTTTCATTTGTGAGTATTGGATCATCACCGCGCCTGTTCAAGTTTTTGAATAATCTGGACCTGTTAAAACCGAGGTACATTAAAGCTCCGGCAAAATACACCGAATCATTTTGGGATATTGCCAAACAGATTCACGAAACCGGAAAAGACATAACGGAAAAGCTGGAACCGTTTTATATACCCGCTGAAAACAGCATAATCACGCTATAAATCGGGGGCCGTATGGCTCCGGGAGTACACGCGCCGGAAGAAACCGGCAACAGGAAATAACCATGAACAAGGAGGATAGTATGAACCTGGGGGACTATCATCATACAGCCTGTGAAATAAGGGCCTTGGCAAAAATGATGGCCCAATACACAGCGGATTTTGTACCGGGCGAAGTTGGGGACGTGTGCTATACCATTACCGCCATGATCCGCCAAAAGGCAGAAAAACTCTTGGAATTCTTTGATTGTATTGAATTCTTGCCGGACATTAAAGACGGGGGCTGGGAGAAAAAACTATGTCAAAAATAATCCCCTTCCCCCAGAGCCGCCCCGTGGATAGGTCCGGGGCTTTTTGGGGGGAACCCGCCCCGGACCCTATGCGGATATTCAACAGTTTTATGCAAGAGCTTGAGGATAATGGAGTTATGGACGAATTAAGGGCATTGCCAAAGAAACACCGGCGAATAAATCCGGCTAAAAAGGATGCTCAATAATGCCGAAATCAAAACCATTACAACCAGCCGATCTGAAAACCTTGATCGGGAAAGTAGACACGCTCTTAAACCTAGGCATAGTAACCAAGGACTTTGTTGTAAACAGCGAAGAAGCGGCCCTCATAACCGGATTATCGCCGGAGACCATTCGCCGTTACGGTAGGTTTCATCATTTACCCGTTATCCAGTACGCGGGAAGGAATATGTACCCCCTTAAAGCTCTATGCGAGTTTGTAGATCGCCATTATCACTCTGTAACCATAGTCAACACATCCGAAATGAACGGATATAAGGGCGTGAAAATGGGACGCCCCAAAAATGGAAAAGGGGTATAAGAAAAACCCACATAGTTCAGGGCCTCCCCCTGGCCGGGGAATTGAAAAATGGTACACCTGATGTATTATTATGAAAATAAAGGACAGGAAGATGATGGGCAAGAATAACGCTGATCTTGTGTCAAAGACATTCACCCGGCCCGAACAATGGGAATATGACGGCGGATCGGTTGTATTCGACCCTTCCCGGAAAGATGCACGGTACTTTGTGGCGGACGGCAAAGACTGGGTAATTTATGACAATCTTTGTTTTGGCGTTTCCGTGATGGATCCAGCCTCAATCGGCTATGCCCCCAATAAAAACTATATGGATGTTCTATGCCAGGAAGGGCATGAGATCACCCGTGAGGAATTCGCCAAGATGTACCCAAAATTGGGATTGTGAGGGGTAGCCATGCAAGAAGAAAGCAAGGTTTTTAAGGAATTCGGCTTCTTTGGGGATTATTCTAAATGGGCTGATGTGATCAACAAAAAGGCAACAGCCTTTTATACCCTTTACCGGGTACACCCAAACATACTTCTTGCATCCGGGGCAACCTTTGACAAGATTGACGATTTTTTAAGGCTGCACCCTGAAAACCTGGTATATGGCGGGGAAGGCACGGCCCCGACCTTTGACGGGCTTTCCTCATTCGTAGGGGCCGATTATGAGCTTGAATTTTGCCTGGACGCTGACCAAAAGGACCATTATTTCATTTTGATTTATGATGCGGCGCCGGACTTTGACGGGGAATCGGAACCAGAGGCCGATGAGGATGAACCCAAATTTACCTACCGGATGGCAGGGTAAAGGGCCGGGGAACCTCTCCCCCTGAAACCCCGAATTTGCTAAACTTTGCTAAATTTTTATAGGGTTGGGACCGGTCAAATCGGACCTACTCATGGAATTATTCCCTAAAAACACCCACTTTTACCGAGAGTCCCCCCAAAAATACAGACCTTTCACCCCCTCAAATCAATGACAGTAGAAAAAAGATGAGTATTCTTTAATTATCTGGGATTATCTCTGCTTGTCAATCCTGAAAAATTGTTATATAAAGATAAGTAGAGAGAAGCATAGATCATCTCTTGGGGAGACTTTTCATCCCGACAACAGGGGTTCAATTCCCCCAGGAGATGAAGAAACTATTGGTACTATGGGGAATGGAAGAACGAAAAAACTGAGGAGACCTCTGGCGGAACCCCTAAAAAGAACGGTGAAGGAAAGTATGCGAAATCACCCGGCAACTGGGGCGGAAAAGTATTTACTAATTTTTTCCTTGCTAACGGCTTGTTGGTGTAGTACACTAAATTATGGATGCCGAAGATAAAGCGGTTTTGCGGCGGATTGCGGAAAGTAACGAAGCGATATTGGCGGCGATAACGAAGCCGGAAAAACCGGCAAAAAGAGTAGTCGAGATTATAACGCTGGGGGCCACTATAAGCGGCTTATTAAGTGCTATAGACCTCATAAAAAACTGGTTGGGGGGATAAAATGGTAATGCAGATTTTTTTGACCATCGTGTTGTTTGGGATAGCGATAGCGGGTTTCATTGCCCTCCGCAGAATGTCCTAAGATACTTAGAGCTATTTACACTTATCCCCAGGAGATGTGAAATAAAAAACTACCGGAAAACCGGATTACACAGGCCGGTACAAAGATAATGTGACTGTGATGTTAGAAAAAATTCGCAAAAAAAACCCTGTTCCCGAAGGAAACAGGGCTCAATTGGTTTGCTTGTGTTTATAATTAAAACACTATTGCCATAAACCGGTGGTAGCTCTTATAGTTAAAAAAGTGGTAATAATGCTCAGGGTAGTCAGGATAACCGGGGAGTACTGATTAAAGTAATACAGGAAGTCATTGGTCTTGGCGGTAATGATGGTCTCCGGGACAATCACATCGGTCTTCTTTAACTTCTTCCCCCCCATGTCGGTTATCGTTATCGCATCCCAGGCATTCATCCCCTTTACAAACCCGCCGGCTGCCGCGATGTAATAGTCCCATTCACGGTCAGGGATATACGCATACCTTCCCGGCGCCCGTACCGCCCCGGCCACCGTGATAAAATACTGCCTAAAGGGGATAATCAGGGTATCATTCTCCTCTATGGTTACTTCACTGCGGTAGGTGGCATCGTAGAGCAGGGGATTCAGGTTGATGGAAATATGCCGGCCCCCCCGGATGATATAGGCATTCTGGGTATCCGACACCGCGGAGAACCAGGCTGCGTTCCGGCGTACCAGGGAGGCCAGGTTCTCCCCCTTGCTGAAGGGAACCACTAAACGGGTAGAAACCGTAGGAGTCGCAGAGACACTGCCGGCTGTCCCCGTCCCTGCTGCTGCTACAGTGGAAACTATCGCGCTAATGGCGCCTTCCACAAACATGACCGGCTGCAGGCTGGTTATCTGAGGAACCGTTATCACATCATAATTCTGCAGCTCATAGGTCCCGGCCAAATCCGCTTCGCTCAGGAAGATCTTGTCCCCCGATACGGACTGACTGTTCACCAGACGCGTCAGCTCAAGCCGGGTCGGGTCCGCCACCGGGGTAAACCCGCTGCCATAGAGCTCCACCAGCTCCTTCAAATGCTCCCCGTCTTTCAGCTGGTATTTCCCCGGTCGCTCCACCGCCCCATTAATGGTGACCGAACGGACAGCCCGGTTGATGGTAATCTCATCCCCCGGCCGGAGGTAGGGGTCCTGGCTTAAGTTTCCGGAACGCCGTGCCAGGAATAGGTCGTACACCCGGGTCTGTCCATTGGATGATTTTATTTGTATGTCCCGCACTGAAGAAAAATCAGTGAGATGATCACCCAGGACCGATGAAAGCCGGCTCAAGGCCCAGGTGGTGGTTTCCGCGGCGTTCTGCACTTCCCCCCGGATATAGACCACGAAGGTGGCCGGTTGGGTAAGGGCAAACTGCACCCCGCTCATGGGGTAGTTATTGGTCACGATGGCCTCCA
>BNVE01000175.1 GCA_025997875.1 Spirochaetia bacterium | reverse complement strand
TGAGCGGGTGGAGCAAATTTTCATCAATTCGGCGATCACTGATCGCCGATTCTGCAGGAGACTTTGTTTCATGTTCGGTTCTGCTTTCAAGGTTAGTTTTTTGCTTGCCGGAAATGGCGATCACCGATCGCCGGATTGGGAACTTTGGGAACATCTGATAAAACTGGCGATACTGCCGGACGCTCCGTTCAGAAAAACCCCTGCCGAATTCGGCAGTGAGGGCTTTTGATACATTTTTTATGACCTGTTCTCCATAATTCGCCCGGTGTTCGCCATTTTGAATTTCTTCGACTATACGCTGGCCAATGAGCCAGTATGCTTCTACCATTGTATAGTTGACCGCGTTATAGGCTTTTGCCCGCGCTTCTTTGAGGATTTTTTTAATTTCAGTAATATACGCTTTTGAAAGTGCGGGCATTAGGTACTCCTTTACTCCATGAAGTCTAAAATCTGGCCGTTCAAAGCTCTCTTTGTCTCACGCCAATAGGGCATGTACTTATCCATTAGGGATATAAAATTATCATTATGATGTTTTTCGACAAAGTGCAGTAATTCATGAATGATTACATATTCAAGACATTCGGGAGTTTTTTTTGCCAACTGTAAATTTAACCATATCTTTCTTTTTTGGATATTGCACGTACCCCAACGGGAAATCATATATTTTGTCTGCCAACTGTCACATTTAAGCCCGGTCCGATCTTCCCATTTTGGAAGCAGCCTCGCAGTTTCTTGTTTCAATAAACTCCGATACCATTCCTGTACAAAATTATCCCGCTGGAGAACGGTACTTTCTTCACGAACAGTGAGAACCGCCTTGTCTCCGGAAAGGACAAGAGAATTCTTTCCGGTTCCATGTTCAATCAATAAAAAATATTGCTTGCCCCATACATACAAAGTTTCACCGGATATATATTCACGTTCAGACTGGCGGGGCTGGGTATCGAATTTTTTTACCTGGTTTTTTACCCAACTGGACTTGGTTCGCACAAACCGCTCAATAGCATCATCACTCATATTCAAAGGAGCGGATACAGTAACTTTCCCATTTGGAGGTTTCACATATAAGTGCATATTCTTTATAGGTTTTTTACACACCACGACAGGAATGTCTGAAATTATTATTTGCATCAATACTCCTCTTGTTCGCAAATAATTTTAAATACTCGCTCGACTTCTGAATCGTCATCCAGAATTTTAAACAACTCACGTTTTATGCGTTTTTCCTTAACCGGATTGTGCCTAAACCTGTCCAGTTTGCTTTGCATTATAGCTTCATGCAAGCGGAGCGCCAATTCTTCATCTTCTCCGCAATTATCATATAAGGCGCGAAGGGCGGCGCTTTTTCTGATTTTTTCCGGGTAGGCACTGTTATCTTCTGGCTTTGTGACATTCTTGGCAAGGGAGATATATTTTTCAAGCAACTGCTCATAGGCAATTACACCTTCACGACGCTCTTTGATAAGTTGTTCCAGAATAGCCGACATCCGCTCGTAATATTTTGGATTGATAAGGATTTTTTCGACAACCTTCTTGCGGATATTGTTTTCAATTGCCTCCGCGGCGCTTTCTTTACTCTCGCCCTTACCTTTCAACTTTTCTTCCTGGGCCAGAATAAAATCAAGAAGCGTAAAATCATCGAACGCGCCGAGTTTGCGGCTTTCTTCGGCAACGATGTAATTATCAATAAGATAACGCATCCCAGGCTCAAATGATTTCAAGTCAATAAAATCGGCGCTTGCCCGCCCGATAGTATTTTTCAGCTCGATATAGAAATCCACGGTTTCGGCAATTTTACCCTGCTCGCCTGCGGAATAGCCCGCCGCGTCTATATCAGGTTTAATTTCCGTATATGCGCGGATAAGCCGGTTTACAAGCCGGTATAGCCGTTCCCGGCTCCTTGCAAAGGCTTCGTCTTCATTTATATCAATGCCATTTTCCCCGCAAAAATAATGAATATAATCAATCTCATCACGGGGGAAGTCTACGCCTTCACAAAGGTCTTCAAGCTCTTCAATGGTTTTATCCAAATACTTCTGAGCTTCTTCAAGACGGTCTTTGATTAACCCTTTAATGTCCTCTTCTTCGTAGCTTTCAAAAGCGCCGGAAGTATACTTGTTGAGGGCATCGGATAAATCGCCGAACAACTGTTTGTAATCAACGATATAGCCAAAATCTTTTTCTTCACCATCCAGACGGTTGACCCGGCAGATAGCCTGAAACAATCCGTGGTCGTGCATTGGCTTGTCTATATAAAGATACGTACAAGGCGGCGCGTCAAAACCGGTAAGCAGCTTGTCGACAACGATGAGTAATTTCATGTTTGCGGGTTCTTTGAGGAATTTCCGTTTTGCTTCCTGTTCAAACGCTTCAACATCTTGTTCACCAAGCATATTTTTATAAATCTCGTACTTCTCAAATGTTTCGGTGTCTTCATCTGTACTGACCGTGTCCGTCCGCAGATCGGCATCACGAGGGATGAAAGAAGATATGATCGCACACTTCTTGAATCCTTTTGATTGAAATATTTCATAATATTTGCAGGCTGCATAGATGGATTCGGCAACCAGCATCGCATTGCCATTCCCGTTCATCAGGCGGCCTTTGGTTTCCATATCAAAAATAATGTCACGGGCAATGCTTTCAAGCCGTGTACGGGAACTGAAAACCGTCTGCATATTACCCCAGGCTGATTTCAGCTTTGCCTTTGCGCGGGGAGTCAGGGCGGCGGTCTTTGTTTCAAACCAGGCATCGATTTTATCCTGGGATGTGATATTTTGCGGCACGTCCCGTGCTTCGTAGCGCAGATCCAGGACAATACCGTCTTTTACACCCTGATCATATTTATAGGTATGAATGTACCCACCAAATACCTCAATGCTGGTCGCTTTATCTTTTTTCAAAAGCGGCGTACCCGTAAAACCAATAAATATCGCATTTGGCAGAATTGCTTTCATGGCCTTGTGCAGTTTACCGGATTGCGTCCGGTGACATTCATCTACAAACACATGAAACTCGCCCTTTGCGGAAAAATCTGGTGGAAGGGTCTTTTTCAGTTCCTCAATGTATCTATCGTAGTCAAGATCGGTAATTTCGCCGTATCGAGCGCCAAATTTATGTATAAGCGAACAAACAAGGCGGTCTTCATAAGAATTCAATTTGCCAATTAAATCCGCGCAATCCTTTGTCCGTACGATTTTTTCATCGACACCAAGATAGGTTTTCTCTATCTGCTCGTCAAGTTCTTCGCGGTCGGTAATAATCAGCACCCTTGATTCACTCTTATTCGCCAGAATCCATTTTGAGAGCCATACCATAGTTAGCGTCTTGCCGCTGCCCTGGGTATGCCAAATGATACCGCCCTTTTTCTCAAGTATTTTTTGCTGTGCCGCCTTTATTCCGAAGTATTGATTGTAACGGCATATTTTTTTCTCACCCTTGTCAAAAATAATAAAGTTATGGACTATATCCAGAAGGCGGTTTTTTTGAAACATACTGAATAACTGCCAGTCCAGTTTATCCGGCAGCCCTTTGCAGGCTTCCAAAATATCAAGGGAAACATTGTCCTGCGAATCAGAATCGTTTTTCCATTCCATGTAATATTTTTCGTCCGTACCGACTGTACCATAACGAAGCCCTTCGCTTGTGTTACCTGCCATGGTAAACTGGATCGTTGAGAAAAATGGTTGTATGAAATGTTCGCGCTGGTTGGTAAGGTTTTGCCTGATTCCGCTTAAAACGGAAATGGTGCTTCTCTTGAGTTCCAGCACGGCGATAGCGATTCCATTGATATACACCACAATATCGGGACGTTTTTCAGAGCCACCTATAACCGTAACTTCTTCGGCAATGGCAAATTCATTTTTATGGGGATGCTGCCAATCAATAAAAAAGACCGTTTTTTCCGATTCACCGGGGTTTTCGCGTAGTTTTGCTCCGTATTTCAGGAGAGAGTATACCGCTTTGTTTGCGGCATACGGACCGGACTGCAAATTTACGGATTCTTTGCGCAGTTCTTCAATTGCAAGCGTCGCCAGAACATCGCTATAGCCTGACTTGAGTAAAAACGATCTTAGGGGTGCTGCTTCGATATTGCTGTTATCATATTCCTGCCGGTTACCGTAATATTCATAAGCCAACAGTTCCCTGTTACGGAATAAAGAAATTACATGGTTTTGTGCGATTCTTTCAGCATCTCCAATTTTTGCCATGGCGTTATTCATCCTCTCCAAAAAGGGCCATACTCCATTTGATGGCCCGGGTTATATTTTCATCTGAGAATATCTCGCGTTTTAATTTTGCTTTCCATTCATCACTATTTTGAATAATTTCTTTAACTGAGGACACAGTAATCGGTTTATTATTGTCACGCAACTCAACCATAGCCATATCAACAGTTGTGAGTAATTCAAGTTCGTCTCTGCGATTTTTGATATAGCGGAATTGCTCCAGCCATTGGAGCGGCTCATCGCCATACCATTTCGCAAAATAATCCAGCGCTTCTTGAACATTTACGTCAGTGACAAATCCCTTATAGAGACCTGTACATTCGCGGATATATCTTCTTTTAAGCGCAATCGGCCTTGCTGTCCTGTATTTCAAGCCAGGATTATACGGACCAGCGGCAAATTTTTCATAACCTTTTGTTATTCCCTCCACATGACGGCGAAAAAGATAAGGGAATTTCTGACAATCAAAGGCAGTAAATGGGTACTGTTCCGTTCCAAATTTGCCTGCAAGCGTACTGAGAATAACAGCATCTTCAATTTCTTGATTATGGCCTTTTGCCGCTTTTTCCTGTTTTGGAATATCCACAACTTTTGTTACAGGAACAGTAATCACTTGTGGCTTAACAAGCCTTATCCGCCCGGTTAGAAGTTCCTGCATCATGCCTTGTTTGATGGACTTCGCCTTGTTCAATTTGGCGGCCAGGGCTTCAATTTCAGCGTCCATGTCGGAAAGGATAGCGGCGATGGCGGCTTGTTCGCTATGCTCAGGTAGCGTAACTGTTATCTCGCCTATTGTTTTTCTTGATAAACTCGGAACTCCAGACGCTTCGTTATATTTGCTCCAATCAATCATACAAAAAGCATAATAGAAATATTTCGGTGAAAACCCCTCGTGTATGATTGTATAAAACAAAGTGTCAATCGTCCAAAACGGAATATCTATATACTGTGGATTATCAATTGTTCCTTTCCTGCCAATTAATACAGATGGGGAGTTGTAAAGATGATAATCTGTACGCCCCATCTCACCGCCAGTTCCAAGTATAGGGTACTTTCCTCCTGGTTTTTCAATTCCTTTTTGGTTTTGCCCATGACCTATATCAAGTGTTGCTGATAACGTCTTTTCATTCCATTCCCCACTAAACCCCGGCAACCGCCGTTTACCAGTGAGCAGTTTCTGCATTGCGCCCTGTTTAATGGCCTTTTTCTTGTCGATCAGCTTTTCCAGCGAAGCGATGTAACTGTCCATGTCGGATAAAGCTTCGGCAATGGCGTGCTGTTCGGGAAGAGGGGGAAGAAAAATTTTTGCATTTCTAATTATGTTAAGCCCCAAGTTTCTTATTGTTGAACCCGTTAAAGTGTCTTCAAAATATTTCAATAGCTGACTATTTTGTAATTGAAAAAACAGATAACTAGATTGAATTGCATTTTTTACATTAAAATATGCCACTGATTTTCCTATAGCAATTCGCTCACCATAAAAACGTGCTACGTTTCCAATAGTTCCATTTATGCTCATAAATACAGTTTTTTGCGAAAAATCAATTTGTAAACTTTCATAGGTGTATTTATTCACACGCTTTGTATTTTCGTCGGTATATATTTTGCCGTTTCTTAAATTGTTACCATTTACAAAAAAATACTCGCCGCTATCATCGTAATTAGGTGTTCCGTGAAGTCCGTCACCAATTATAGCTACGTCCTCTAACAAGGCATTTTCCCACCCCTCCGGCACTGTCACCATACAAACCCCATCCTTTCCAGATGGGATTTCACCTTGACTTCATACTCAGCCACTCTTTCGGCAACGGCGGGCAGGGTTTCTTCGTAGCGTTCAGTTAATTCTGTCATGCGGTTGGCGATATTGTGGGAGATCGCGGTGTAAAGCGCGTCAATGCCTTCGTAAATCGTATGATACCACTTACGGGTAACGAGCAGGTCAAGAATTTCCTCGTCGGTCAGCTTGCTATACTGCCCCCTGGTTTTTTGCTCCAATATTTCTTTCAGGTTTTTGAGCGCCTTTTTCTGCTCGTCCAGTTGATTCTTTTTTGCAAGCAAATTCTCCAGTACGACGCGATCTTCATCATTAAGAATTTTATCTTTTAACCATGCTTTCAAAGCCTGAATGTCCAATCTGCCGTTGTCTTTCAGCACATCGTTGATGATTGAGCCGTCCTCCGCATTTTCTAATATTTCATCCAGTTCGGCCTGTTTTTCCGAAACCAGCGCTTCAATCTCATCAATGGCTTTCTGTTCATCATGGAAAAACGCTTCGACTATAATGCTGCGGGGAATCAGCTTCCCTTCCCAGCCGGTAATTTTTTCTTTGCCCTTGTTTTTACCGGTTTCAACTACTTCTATAATATTTTCCGTTTCCCGGGCCGATTTGTAGCCGTCCTGGACAATGATAAAAACGTCATCCGCCATTACATCCTGCCAGTAAGCAAGAAGCACCTGGTAAACATCATATTTGTCTATCAGGGTGATTTTTCGAAATTCATCAAGAATCGTTTCGGCAAGAAAAGTTATGAGTTCCCTGGTTCTCGTTTTTCCGTTTATATTACAGAGTTTTTCATGTACTAAAGTTTGCCATTTCCCGAAGGCTTTATCAATTTTATTTGCGTAAAGGCTGAATTCATTGTCAGCATAAACGGTATG
>BNVE01000174.1 GCA_025997875.1 Spirochaetia bacterium | reverse complement strand
GGCGGAACTGTACCGGAATACGGTGAGGCTCAAAATCAATATTCCGGTTGCTTTGGAGAAACAGGAAATTTGGCGGTATGACGATCCTCCGGTTTTGTATGGGGCTGATCTTGTACCGGTTTATCCTTTCCGGTCTACGGCATTACGGGATATTCAGAATGATGGGTACGAAGCCCATTACCGGATTAAAGACAGTAAGGGTACGGAACGGGCGGTAATTTATGCGGACCATATTGATACGCAAGAAGAAGCAGGGCAATCCTTACGGATTGCCTCGGAGTTTTATCAAGATAAAACTCCACACATAGAAACCGGACAGGAAAACGAAACAATATTTTATTCAAAATATGACACTACCTCCTGCCATGATAAAGCTTTAATTCAATTAGAGCTAAATGGAGAAGCTGATTTATACCGGGCGGCAATCCATGGACGGCCTATTGTGCTTGACCTTAACCGTTCCTGTTTTCTGCGGGATAGCGGGGCTATCGCGCAATATGGGACTGCAGCATTGAATGTTTCAGGTTCTTATTTTTCAGAGGATGAAATTGATGGACACCCACAATATGAGGATTGGGCAGGGCGGGAACTGGCTGAACGGTTACAGGAACGGCGGGAGTTTACTGTGAAAACGCACCGGGGATTATTCCATGCCCGGATTGGGGCAAGGGTTGAAATAGAGACAAAGACTGAAACATTGAAGGGGACTATTAACGCGCTTTCTCTGCGATATAGGCGGGATGCGGCTTTTCAAGCTGTATTTCGGATTACAGAAGAATAAGGGGGAAATATTATGACGGAGGGAGATAGGCGGTTATTGATTGAGAATACGGCGGCTTTGCGGGGACTCAATGTAAAACTTGAGGAATTTGAAAAACATATTACGGAGCGGATCGAAAGGCTTGAAAAGAAGGAGGGAGAACAAAAGGGAAATTTTAAGTCCACGCTGGCGCTGGTTCTTTCTGCCGGGATGCTGGCGGTTAATGTCATTGTTAATTTCTTTAAACATGGAAGGTAGATGATGGGTATTAAGTGGGATGCGGTTTTTCAGAACGAAAAAAAACAGTTTGAGAACATGACGGAAACAGAAAAGTTTATTTATTTTCTGTTATTGCAATTCGGGAGCCCTTACAAGTGGGGGGAAGAAAACCCGGAGGGGTCTGATTGTTCCGGGGCGGTGTGTCTGGCCTTATATGCCGCTACGGGGCAGCTGATTCGCACTACTGCGGACGATCTGTACAAGCGGGTCTTTACGGTGCAGAAACCGGGGGCCGGGATTATTAGGGCGGTGTTCTTTATCAAGAACGGTGTTGCTTCCCATGTGGCGGGGCTGGTAGATGATGAATGTATTTTGAATTCACAGGAAGGCGGGGCTAAGGTACGTAACCTTGAAAGGATAAGTGGGTGGTTTTGGAATCGGGGGGCGTCTACGGCGATCCGGGGATTGGACAAGGCGGCGCTGGTGAAACTGGCTAAGGAAGGGGTCAGGAGTGGGCTTGATTCTGTGTTGAACCGCTATATTGATTAGGCATAAGCCCCCGTGCCCGCAGGGAAACGCCCATTCGGTCCCGCTTGCCGCTTCGCGGCTTCGGTCAAGTGACCTCATGGTCGTTTCCCTGCGGGCACGGGGAATTTGTCTGTTAAATATGGCAGCACTGCCCTTTCCATTAATGGGGAAGAACTTTGTGGGGGCCTTCGGCCCTGATGGCGGGTTCCGCTTTGCGACTGAATGAAGAATGAGGGGGATATATGAGTGATAGTGATGGGATTCAGATTTCCGATAAGCCGAGTTGGGAACATTCGGCAAAGGAACTGTTTGCGATTTTGGCAAAACGGCTGATCGCCTTGCCATCAAAGATGCTGGGGTTTAAGCCGTTCTGTTTATACCTTGCAACCTGGCTTTTGGTACAGGGGTTGATCCGGGACTGGATTTGGTTTGCGGTGTTGGTCGTTGTGCTGTTCGGCATTGTGGGCCTTAAAGTCCTGGGGAGGTGGAAACCGAATGAATAGTTTTTGGAAAGGGGTCATTGCCGGGGCGGCGGTTATGCTGGTCCTGGTGATGGTTATTGTGGGTTTCCGGTTCTTCCATGAACGGGACCGGAAAATATATGAAGCAATGGAGAAGCAACATGAAATTCAGGAAATGCGGGAGGATTACGGCAATCGTGATCCTTATGAGTTTTTGGATACCCCCGGTGTACGGGGGGCCGCCGACAACAGTGTTGAACAATTCCAGCGACAGCGGGACGAAATTCTACAGCGAAGGGGAAATCTGGGAACTGGTAGATGAACTTTCCGAAGCGGCGGAGGGGGCTATTGAGCGGGCTGCGGCAGAAGCGGCTAAGGCGGCGGCCCTGGCTTCGATAGAACGGGAAGCGGCGGCACTTCGGGAGGCGCAACGGTGGGAGCGGGATTTCCGGGACGCTAAAAGCCGGGGAATTAAGAACGCCGTGATTGCCGGGGTGATTTGTTTTTTTTCCGGTCTCGTTATCGGGGCTGGTAGTGTTTTGATAATTCAAGGGGGCAGATAATGCGGGACAGAATACGGGTTAAGGGGATGGTTACGGTGCGGGTCCTGGATAAGGACGGGAATATCAAACGGCGGGCGCCGGGTTATTTTAGGCGGCTTCTCCGGCTCCGGGGGCGGCCTTATGAGCAGCGGTTTCACAATATTGTTACCCGGGAAGGGGACGCCATGATTGCGGATGCTCTTTTGGCAAGTCCCAATAAGGCGAAGGTAACCAGTTCAACGGGATTTATTCAGGTGGGGACGGGGTGGACGGGGAATTCCACAAAAACGAATACCCGGTGTAATACGCCTACGGGCTCTATGAAAGCATTGGACTCAGGATACCCGGCGTTAAAGGCGGCCTGGGGGAGTACCGGGGATACTACCTTGATGTACCGGGCTACTTTTGCGGCGGGGGCGCTCGATGTGAACGGTATTAACGAAGCCTGCTTACTTAACGGGAATTCGGGTTCCTCTAACTGTCTGGCTTACGCGCAGATTACGCCGGTGGTCAATGTTACATCCAGCGATACTTTACAAATACTATGGGAAATTACCATACTCGGTCAATGACAATAAAAATGCCCTCCCTGGCATTTTTATTGTTCGGAGTTTTTGTGAAACAAAAACTCCACCTGAAGCATTAGACACACCGGCTTCCATGCCGGATTGGAAATGGCTATGCCGAAGTTTTTACAATCACAAAATGATTTCCCCATGATGGTACACCTTGGTGGGGAGGTTCCTTCATGGGGGCTTTCCCGTTGGGGCGGGGGCGGTCTGCGGTTCCGGCCTGATGATGGGGAGGGGTTCACCCTGCGGGGAGATAGGCGGCAGGTACTATATACGGGGCGTAAGCGAAGCCATAGGTTTACGATCCTTGGTAAAGATACATTTGAGTACGATTGTATTTTAAACAAAGAGCCTGACAGTAATATTGTTTCTTTAACCCTCGATGGGGCCGAACAATTTGATTTTTTCCGGCAGCCTGATTTTGGCCGTGATCCTTTTTTGAAAGGCAGTTATGCGGTTTATCAGAAAGAAACACTTGTAGGAGAAGGTACGGGTAAACTCTGTCATATTCACCGGCCCAGGATTATTGACAGCCGGGGGCGGTGGGTTTGGGGGGATTTGTCCATTGTCGGGGACCGGCTTACTATTGCCATACCGGAAACATGGCTTGCGGATGCAAGTTATCCGGTGATTGTTGACCCGGTGATTGGGACTTCCACGGTGGGGAGCCAGACAGAATGGTATGATCCGGATAATGAAGATTACAATGAGGTGTATGTCGAATTATCCTTAATCGCAAATCGTTATTTGATACCTGAAACGTTTAATGGGACGGCGCAGGCTTATGTGTATGCCTGGTTTGATGATTATGATGGGCGGTGTAAACCGGTTTTATATTCTGATAACAATAATGTGCCGCTTACCCGGAAGTCGGCATTGGAAGGGAATTTTGATATTGAGGTAAGCCGCAATAAACCCGCCGGATGGCGGAGTACTCCTTTTAGCACGAACGGCAGTATAGCTGCGGGAACGTATATCTGGTATGCCCTTTTTTGTGATTTTTTCTGTATCCGTTTTGATTTCGGCGCTAAATGTTATTGGGAACTCCGGGGTAATGGGGTGACAGAAATACCGAATACCTTTCCGGTAGGGAGTCCAAATTCTTACTATGATTTCAAAGTAAGCATGTATTTTAGTTATACTTCGGCACAGCATTACACCCGGACACTTACCCAGGGGGTTAATCTTTCTGATACCCGAAAATTGACAGCAGACTATAAAAAGACCTTGGTAATGAACGGACAGAATACTACTGACTTGGGGCATGGGTCGAGTTACTACCGGGAACATTCGGCGCAGGTGCGGGGGGCGGATACTGTGCCCTGGCTGCGGGGGTTTTACCGGAACATAAGCGAAACAATACAGATACGTAATCCATTGGGATATTGTCAGGACTTTCTGCGGCAGGTTTTAGAAACGGCAAAGGCTTTTACTGATACTGGCCGGAACAATGCAAACAGGCGGACGGTTTTAACTACCGGGGGGAGCAATGACGGGATTACCCAGGGACGGGGATTTTTCCGGTCTGTTTTAACGATATCTCAATCCGGCGATACCAATAACTCCATGATTAGCCTTACCCGGAACATAGCGGAGTGGGCTGCTGCTTTGGAGAGTGCGGGACACCAGGGGGATTATATCCGGGGGTTGTATGTAACAGCGGGGAGTATAGCAGAAACGGATCATGCGGCGGATTACTACCGTAAGCAGGAGGATACGGCGTATAGCGAAGCGATCCCCCTGCGGTCTCTTTTTATGGTTATCCGGTTGGTTACGGTGGGGCTTGTCCGGGACTTCATTCTAAAACGGTTCTTAAAATCAAATGAGGATATTGTTTTGAAAAGTCCGGTATGTAGGGAGATAGAAATAGATAGTCGTATCCACTAAAAGGAGATCGATATGAGAAAAATTTATAAGGGGCAATCGGCGTTGCGGATTACGGTTAAGACTTTTACTGATTTGGAAGGGATAGAGGCCGCCGTGATTAAGTATCGCAAGCCGGGCGGCTCTTGTGGGGAGTTTGTCGCCGGGGTGGGGGATGCGGCGAAGGGTGTTATTTTTCATGAATGTATTGAGGGGGAACTGGATAAGGCGGGCTGGTGGTCTTTTTGGGCGTTCATTACTTTTGGGGATGGAAGAACGGCTGCCGGGGAGACCGTGAAAGTATTTGTTTGGGATGAGGGCGCAAGTTAGCAAGGCTAACTTGCGATGCAGAAAAGCAAGAAAAGCTTCGCATTTCTTGCTTTTCTGCGCATTTGTTTAAAAGGGTGTTTATGTATATTCTATTTGTTTTTATATGGTCCCTCTATGATGTTCCCTATGCTACCGCACGAAAGGCGTGTGGGGAATATTTTTTTTTGAGGGCAAGATCACCACCTTGGCCGGGTGGTCCTTTGCGGTAGTTTTACTTATTGTTACTGTTTTTATTTTTCTCATTTTTTCTGTTGGGGGAAGATTTATGCGTTCACGGGACCCGATTGTTCGTTATCATGAGCTGGTTCGGCATGAGCAGAAGGCGTTACAGGAATTTGCCGCCTATGAGGTTGAGTGGGCTGATAATGTACTCACCTGGCATCGAATACACAAACTGGATATTCCTGATGATGTATACCGCACGGCTGCGTTTTTCAGGAACCGTGAATTCTCCCGAAAGCCGGAAGCTCTGTGGCTGCTCTATGCGGAGTGCCAGAAATGGTATAAGGAACTGCCCCTCATAACAGGGGAAATGAAATTTGATTTGGTGGCGGATCGTTATAAACGGTACGCCCGAATACTGGAGAAGGGAGGATTTGATTAATGGCGGAAAACATAGGGGACGGGTCGATTTATTTGCGGCTCCAGGGACTGAAAGAGGGAACGGTGCAGTACACCGATACCAGTAATGCTTCCGGCTTATGCGGGAATACGGCATGGATATCCGGTACAATGCGGCATGGAAAAAATGGATCGTGTGGGATGGCAAGCATTGGCAGTTGGATGACGGTTATATGATACATGACAAGGGCTTACAGATGGTTCACGGGATATACGATGACCTTTTGAAAACCGATGATTACCGGGATCGGATGGACATTGAAAAGTACGCCATGCAGAGCGAGGCGGTCAGGCGGCGCAAGGCGTTCATTGAGGCGGCTTCCTGGATTCCGGAATTAAATATTTCGGTCCAGTACCGGGCCTCCGCAGTTCGGGACCGTTCTATCCCCAATTCCTTAAGCCGGACAGACAGAAACCGTTCACTACAGGCGTGTTCGTTATTCTCCTCACACCATTCCTGATACGCCCGGAACAGTTCCCGTGCCCGTACGGAAGTCCCCGGCCCCTGGATGCAGCACTCCTTAATAAAACTCCCCAGCACATCCATTTCGCTGCGGTATTCTTCGGTAGCATTACTCACCACCTTCGGCATAACCAGCCCTTCGGCACACCACCGCCTGGCCCCCTCCAAAAGCCAATTCAGAATCCCCGGCCCTTCAACCAGCAGTTTGTCCTCAAGGTGCTTGTCCTGTTTTTCAGGCGCAATCGTGGTTGTGAAAGGGATCAGCTTAATCCGCCGCCATATTCCATGGTCAGTTCCCCGGACCATGGGCTTGTGATTCGTGGCCATGAAAATCTTGAAAGTCGGGATAAAATCAAAATACTCCCCATACAGGAACCGGGCCGTCAAAGCGTCATTCCCGGTAATCTGTTTGATCAACGGCTCCGAAAGCCGCCGCCCTTCCTCCGCCTCCGTGGTGGTAACAAACCGTGTCCCCCGGAGCCGTGCAATATCATTGCTTATCTGATCCCCGTTCCGCTTCATAAAGGTTTCCGTAGGCGTAGTCGTCGCATAATCCCCCAAGAGCCGCATAATGGTGTTCAGAAAGGTACTCTTGCCATTGGCGCCGGAGCCGTACAGGATGAACAGGGTCTGTTCCGAAGTGTCCCCCGTCAAGGCCCATC
>BNVE01000173.1 GCA_025997875.1 Spirochaetia bacterium | reverse complement strand
CTCAACTTCCGGTATATCCTTCCCCTGAATGCTTAAGGTATTGAGGATTTTGAACTCCCGGTAGGCCTGATCCTCCCTTTTTTCGGCGTAATAGGCCTGGCCAAGGTAATAATGGGCTTCGGCGTTTCTGGAATCCTTGATGAGCAGCCTTTTAGCTGCCTTTATCACCGTTTGGGTTTTTCCCCGTTTGATAAGCGGACCCAGGGCTTCCACCTGCCCGGGAGCAACCAGATTTTTGATTACGAAGGCGATGAGGAAGACGATCCCCACAGCAAGAATAATTATCAGCCCCATGGCTCTGGTCATGTCTTTCCCTGCTTTTCTGTATATTTTATACTATAATTATAGGTACATTTTGATTGAAGATTAATTACTTTCTTCCTTCATGTCAAACCTTTCCCGGCCGACATTTGAAGTGAGGTGTATTGTGAGAAAAAACCGGTTGATTCCCTGTTTGCTGTTCCTTTTTGCCGGGACCCTCGGCGCGCTGGACGATTTTGCCCGCGGGGAAGAACTTTTTATGCAGAATAAGCCCCGGGAAGCCCTGGCCTTTCTGGAGAATACCATCACCGAGGACCCCTCCCATATAAAGGCCTGCCTGTACCTGGGCATTGCCTACCAGCAGCTGGATATGCTGGACGAGGCTATTGCCGTATACCGCAAGATCCTGCCCCGGGCGGGAAGCGAGGCCCCCCGGGTTGCCTATAACCTGGGTAATGTGTATTTTACCAAGGGAAATACCGTCTTTGCGGAGCAGTACTACACCCAGGCGATAGAAGCGGACCCCTCCTTTGCATCGGCCTACCTGAACCGGGGGAATACCCGGATAAGGACCGGGGCCCTTAAATCGGCCATCTCCGATTATGAGATCTTCCTGGCCCTGGAACCCCATTCCCCAAAACGGTCCAGAGTAGACCAGGTGGTGACCTTTATCCGGGAGGAAGCTGCCGCCGAGGAAAGGCGAAAGGCCCTGGCCGAACAGATCGCCCGGGAAGAGGCGGAGAGACGGCAGCGGATGCTGGACGAGGTTGCCGCTTCCCTTCAGTCCGCAGCGGAAGAAAACAAGGGGCTTTCCGCAGGAAGTGAAGACGTACTTGGTTATGACGGTGAATTTGAGCTTGAGTGAGCTTTAGGAGTACATACCAATGGACAGAAAGAAAAAGATCATCATAGGCGTTGCCGCTTTGGGTTTGGCGCTGCTTGTCGCCGGGGGTTTCTTCTTTGTAAAGAAGGTTTCTGCCGGGGGCTTCAGCTTCTTTGGCAGGAATGCCGCCGCCAACGCCGGAAATGATGCGGATGCAGCCGCCGCAAAGCTTAGGCAGAATACCCTGCGTCTTGCCCAGGATTATTTTGATAACGGTGAATTTGGCCGGGCCCTGGACCTTTTGGACCGGCTGCTCATAGAAAACGCCGGGGATGAGGAAGCCAGGGCGCTCCGTGCCCGGGCCCTGGAAGCGGCGAAGGCTGCGGAAAAGGCTGCGGCGGATTTAGCCGCCGAAACCGCCGAACGGGCCATCGCCGCCGCACGGGCAGCGGGGTCCGTTTCCAGCGCCGCGGTTGCCCAGGCGGCACAGCAGCCCTCGGCGGCAGAAATAGCCGCCCGGGAACGGGCCGAGGCGGAACGCCTCCGGGTGGCGGAGGAAATAAGGCAGCGCCTTGAAGCCGAAGCTGCCGCAAGGGCCGCCGCTGAGGCGGAGCGGAAAGCCGCTGCCGAGGCGGAACAGGCCCGCCGCAAAGCCCAGGAAGAAGAGCTGGCCCGGCTCTCCGCTGAAAAACAGGCCCAGATGCGGGCGGTGAACGACTTGGTATCCCAGGGCGTGGCTTTGCTTGAGAGGAACGATATCTCCGGGGCCCAGAATGCCTTTACGGAAGCCCTGAGCCGGGTGCCCGCAGGGGAGGCCCATTTTGAAGCGCAAAAACGGGCGGACATAGCCGAGGCTTGGTACGATGCTGCGGCCCGGCAGCCCAATACCGACATAGGCCGGAACGCTCAGAAAGAAGCGGGAGCCCAGGCCCGGGCCGCGGTTGCCCTGGACCCCACCCAGGCCCTTCCCCATTACACCCTGGGGAAGATATTCCGGGATATTAGACAGTTGGATAACGCCATCGGAGAAATGCAGGAAGCGGTAAAGCTGGACCCGACTAACTCTCAATACTCCCTGGATTTGGGGCGGGTCTATTTCAGCAACCGCCGCTATGCAGATGCCAGGCGGTCCTTTGAGACGGTTACCAACCTTAAACCCGACTTTGAACCCGGCTGGTACAACCTGGGGGGCAGCCTTCGGCAGCTGGGCCAAAATGACGATGCCCTCAAGGCGTATCGCAAGGCGGTAGCCCTTAAGCCGGATTACGCAGTGGCCCACCGGGAAATAGGCCGCATCCTCTCCGCCAAGGGAGATACCAGGGGCGCCATAGACGCCTTTAACCAGGCTCTGCAGTACACCCCCAACGACATCGCCTCATTGCGGGAAATGGGGGCTGCCCAGAGCGCCGCCGGTAATAATACCGAAGCGGAAGCTTCCTTTAACCGGGCATTGCAGGTTTCCCCTAACGATGTTCAGACCAACTACAACATGGCGGTGGTAAAAATCGCCCTGAATAAAAATGCCGACGCCGTAAGCTTTGCCAGGCGGGCCGTGGACGGCGCCCCGGGCAATGCGGCATATGCCTATACCCTGGGGCAGGCCAATGAGAATACGGGAAAGCTTGAGGAGGCCATAGCGGCCTATACCACCGCGATAAACCTGGATCCAAAGTACGTAAAGCCCCGGATAAACCTGGGGAATCTCTTTCTTGATAACGGGTTTACTTCGGAAGCCATGAAGTCCCTTTCCGATGCTTACCGCCTGGAGCCGAATAATTTTGAGGTCAACAACAACCTGGGCCGGGTATACGCTAAACAGGAAAACTGGGCTTCCAGCGTGGAACATTATGAAAAGGCCCTGTCGGTGGAACCGGGGCACGGTACGGTCAGGTTCAACCTTGCCCGGGCCTATGTGGGGGCGGGGGATTTTACCAAGGCCCGGGATGCCTACCGGGAGCTGCTCCGTATTGAGCAGGACAACTGGGAAGCTATTCTGCAGCTTGGCAAAACCTACGCCAGCCTTGGGGAATCCGATGCGGCCAAACGGTCCCTTCAGGATTTGATGAAACGCAATCCCGCGTATCCGGGGAATGCGGAAGCGGAGCGGATACTGGCAGGCTTATGAGCAACGATCCTCTGCATAGGGGTGATGAACCCGGTCTGTCGCCGTCCAAGATGGTACAGAATTATGTCTTTGGGGCGATCCTCATCATCCTCTTCATCATGGTGTGCCGGCTCTTTGCGCCCTTCTTTACGGTGCTCCTCTGGTCCACCCTGCTCTATGTACTGCTCAGCCCCATTCATCACCGGCTGACAAAGAACCTTGATTATACCAGGACCAGCGGGATAATTGTTAAAAACATCCTGGCCGTGGTTTTCGCCCTGGGTACCGCTATCCTCATTCTGATTCCTCTGACCTTTGTGGCATCCCTTTTTTCCCGGCAGATAATGGACCTGATGCGTTTTGTCCGGGAGGTGTTCAACGAAAAGCCCGATGTCCTGTGGGATTTATTTAACAATATTTCTCAATTTTTAAAGGATATTACCGCGGAGCGGATCATCATCTCCGGGGACGAAATCCAGAGGTGGATTGTGGATACCCTCAGTTCCAGCCTGCAGCGCATGGTCACCCTTAGCAGTACTGTGGCGAAGAACGTCGGTAGCTTCCTCCTGGGCCTGGTACTGATGATGTTCTGCCTTTTCTTTTTTTACATCGACGGCGCCTACCTTTCCCGCTTGGTGCTCCATGCCATCCCCATCCGCAAGGAATACATCAGCGCCCTTACCGGCAAGTTTATGGACATCACCCGGAACCTTTTCTTCGGTTACATCATGGTGGCCCTGATCCAGGCGGTCATGGCCTATATCATCTTTAGTATTTTTCAGATGAAGGGCGCCCTGGTATTGGCGGCCCTTACTTTTATCTGCGTGTTTATTCCCATGATCGGCGGCGGCCTGGTGTGGCTTCCCCTGGGCCTTATCCGGATCATAAGCGGGGACCTTTTTGGCGGGGTGCTTTTCCTGATCGTTTCGGGGCTTTTCATTTCCCTTCTGGACAATGTGCTGCGGCCCATGTTTTTGCGTGATCGTATCCAGCTCCACCCCCTGATCATTTTCTTCGCCATCCTGGGCGGGGTAAGCGCCTTTGGTTTTAACGGCCTTGTCCTGGGCCCCATGGTAGTAATACTGTTTCTTACGGTGCTGGATCTCTTTCTGACCGAACACAAGATAGAGACCGATTGACATACAAGATGAAATATCCAACGAAGTTTTCAGGAGGCATTTAAACCGATGAACGCAATTATCACCGTGGTGGGAAACGACAAGGTCGGCATCATCGCCCGGGTCAGCGCCTTTTTGGCGGAACGGGAAATCAATATTGAGGATATCAGCCAGACCATCCTCTCGGGAAATTTTGTCATGATGATGATGGTGGACCTCTCCTCCAGCACGAAAGCCCTTGATGAGGTAAAGAACGAGCTGATCGGCCTTGGGGATGCCATGAATGTGTCAATCAGTTTGATGCACGAGAAGGTTTTCTCCACAATGCATCGTATTTAAATAAGGATAACACTAATGCTGTTTACGCCCTACGAAATAAAAGAAACTGTGGATATGTTTATCCGGTACAAGCTGGATATCCGGGCCATCACATTGGGGGTGTCCCTGCTGGACTGCGCATCCTCATCCGGAACGGAAACCCGTAAACGGATCCGGGAAAAGCTGCTCCGAGTTGCGGGCCCCCTGGTCAGGGTGGGCCGGGAAATAGAAAACGAATACGGTATCCCCATTATCAACAAACGGCTCTCGGTAACCCCCATGGCCCTGGTGGCCGCTTCCTCCGATGATGAGGACTACACCCCCTACGCGCAGGTGCTGGACGACATTGCGGGGGAACTGGGGATCGATTTTGTGGGGGGCTTTTCCGCACTGGTGCAGAAGGGCTTTACCGGGGGGGATGAAAAACTTATCAGCTCCATTCCCGCCGCCCTTTCTTCCACCGGCAGGGTCTGCGCCTCGGTGAATGTGGCAAGCAGCAAGAGTGGCATCAACATGAACGCGGTGCGCCGCATGGGGGAGATTATCAAGGCCGCCGCGGAAAAAACCGCGGACCGGGACGGCATCGGCTGCGCAAAACTGGTGGTGTTCTGCAACGCCCCCGAGGACAACCCCTTTATGGCCGGCGCCTTCCACGGTCCGGGCGAGGCGGAGAGCTGCCTGAACGTGGGAGTCTCCGGCCCCGGTGTGGTCAAGGCCGCCCTGGAATCCCACCGGGATGCCGGCTTCGATGAACTCGCCGATGTCATCAAAAAGACCGCCTTTAAAATTACCCGCATGGGCCAGCTTGTGGGCATGGAAGCCGCAAAACGCCTCGGGGTTCCCTTCGGTATCCTGGACCTGTCCCTTGCGCCCACCCCGGCGGTAGGCGACTCGGTGGCCCGCATCCTGGAAGAGATGGGCCTTGAATCCGCCGGTACCCACGGCGCCACCGCCGCCCTTGCCATGCTCACCGACATGGTAAAGAAGGGGGGCGTCATGGCCTCCACCCACGTGGGCGGTTTCTCCGGGGCCTTCATCCCCGTCTCCGAAGACGAGGGCATGATCGCCGCGGTCCGCTCCGGTTCCATCAGCCTTGACAAGCTTGAGGCCATGACCAGCGTCTGCTCCGTGGGCCTGGACATGATCGCCTTACCCGGGGACACCCCCGCTTCCACCATCTCCGCCATCATCGCCGACGAAATGGCCATCGGCATGGTGAACAACAAAACCACCGCCGTCCGGGTCATCCCCGTGCCGGGAAAAAAAGCCGGCGACTGGGCGGAGTTCGGCGGCCTCCTGGGCGGCGCGCCCATCATGGAAGTCCACAAGGCCGGCAGTGATGCTTTTATTGCGAGGGGCGGCCGGATTCCGGCTCCAATACACTCGTTCAGGAATTAGCGGGAAAAACTTCTTTGAGATTGATGGCGCAGCCGGGCAGAACCGATACCTTAACTTCGTCGGTCTCATCGTACACCGTGGTGATATAGTTGCCGTTATTCAGAATATGGACCTGCACCACCCGGCTTTCGGGATCAACGATCCAGTATTCCGGTACTCCCGCCTTTTGATAGAGCCGGAATTTTGTTTTCCGGTCTTTTCGGGAAGTTGAGGGGGACAGGATTTCGATGACAAGATTCGGCGCGCCGTTGCAGCCCCGTTTGTCCAGTTGGGAAGGATCGCAAACCACCACGATATCCGGCTCCACCAGGGTATCATCGCTTAAATCTGCCTTGGGGAAGGGTCTGACCCCAAAGGGTGCGGCATAGGCTTTGCAGGGTTTCCCTTTCAGAAAATTACAGAGGGGCATAAATAATTCCCTGCTGATGTCCTGATGGACCCTGTCGGGCGGCGCCATCATATAGAGTTCACCCTCAATGATCTCGGCCCGGACATCCTCATCCCAACGGTAGACATCGGCACAGGTATAGAAAATTGGTTCATCCGCGGCTGTTGACATATTACGCTCCCCATTTCAAGTATACCGGACAAAAATGGGGTTTACAATATGAGGAATTAACCACGAAGGACACGAAAGACACGAAATTTTACTTTGAAAGATCAATCCTTTTTTCGTGTTTTTCGTGCCCTTTCGTGGTTAAATTTGGAATTGTATACTTCCCATATTATTACCGGTCTGTTATAATTATCTCGTTGTTTCCGTAAAAAGGAGCCCTAAATGAACCATCTTTTACCCCCCCCCCCCCATATTTAGCGTAGTTAAGCATATAAAACGTAATAGTCACACTATATATAGGGCCTTTGCAGTCTTAGAGGTGGTTTTTGTCCTTGCCCTGTCGCTTGCCGCTTGCCAGAACGCTGCCGGTCCCGGCGACAATTTAAACCCCAATCCGAATCCGGACACACCGACAGGCCCTACGACCCCGGCAGGTCCTGCGACTCCGACCGACCCTACGAATCCGACCCCTGATCCGGTCTATACGTATAGCTACAGCGTCAATGTTACGGGAGATATCGGCGATGGCTCCACTACGGAGCTGAAGGCGAATGGCGGTGAAAATTT
>BNVE01000172.1 GCA_025997875.1 Spirochaetia bacterium | reverse complement strand
GCGGTGGTGTCGGGCAGGATGCCCGCTGTCGGGGTTACCGTTACGGAAACCCCCTCGCTCTGGTTACCAAAGGTATCCACCGTTTTTGCGGTAAAGGTGTAGGCCGTGTCGTTGGTTAAGCCGCTTATGGTTACCGGCTGCGCCGTACCCCGGGGCATGGTTAGGGGCGTCGCCGGTGTTCCGTCTGCCGGCGTCCAGGTAATATCCACCCCGGCAAACTCGCTGTTGCTCGGTTCCGCCCAGGAGAGTTTAACCAACCCATCGCCGGGGACTGCCCACAAGGTCGTTGGGACGGGGCCTGTGTAGCCGCCGGAGCCGGATGTCCCGGGGTTCTCAGGTGTCCCTATGGTCTTGGGGTCACCGGTGGTGTTTTTACCCTTGATACCCAGGGTATAGTTGGGCTCAAAGACAGAGCTGAAGCAGCCTGCAAGGACCAGCGCCGCAATAAAGGCGATAAGGAACCTTAGTTTAAGCCCTGAACGGGGGGGGGGGTAAATGATACTGTAGAACGCCGCTTCTTGTCAAGTAGTGTTTTCATACAATTTCTCCTTTTTATGCATTTAAAAGGAATAAATACAGGGACCTTTAAGTACACACTTAAATATTACCACATTAATAATTAATTGTCCAGAATTTTTTGCATAATTGCCGCCAACAAACAATAAAATCACCCTTATAGGGATAAGGGAACTCTACACCCCCCTAGATTGACTGTCCCGAGACAGTTCATACACTAAGCCTTCTGCACGGAGGGCGGAAAATTAGCCGGTTTTGCAGAGGTTCAGGACGTGCATCCAGGACCACCAATCTGTAAAAACGGCTTATTTTTTAAAGGAGGATGAGAAAGGAATGTTATCAGAAAGAACACAAAAGGCCATGGATATTCTGCGTGTTGCAGAATCTGGATTGGCCAAGCTGGGAATTCTTCCTGTAGAACAAAGTGTCAAGGAGATGCCGGAATTCCGCAAGAATCAGATAGAGATAGATATCAGATTTACCGGGGATTATCTTGAGAACCCATGACCTTGTTTTCGATGCGTTGCCGGTACGCCTTTTCTTCGGCGTCTTCGGCATCGATGATGGCTTGAAACATTTTTGCCTTTTCCATTTTGCCTTTTCCATGAATTGGCGGAAGCGATCTTCAAGCGGCATATGTTCGGGAAAGCAGGGAGAGTCAAGCAAGAGTGTGGTAATACGTATGGTTTCCCAAGATACGGTCTTATCAACTTCGATGGGTTGATTTTCAGGCATGGTAATACCCTCCGGGGTGGTGTGATAGTCCGACATACGCCGGACAGGGTTTGATAGTTGAATCATAGCACATCGGGGGAGGTTATACAGACGAAAAGGGCAGAGAGGCTGGAAGCATGCCCCATCTGTGATTAACGGGTACCGGAAGTCCTGTCCTTTTCAATGCGCTCTAGCCTTCCGCCCCCTTGTGGGGCGGATAACAATGTAAACAAGGAGATATAAAATGAATACTGAACCGTACACCGGCGAGCGACGTGATCTAAAAGCGCTCTTTCATTGTGATGACTGGATTTCTTCGTTCCGGGCTCTGCAAGGTAACATTAGGGATATAAAACCTGGGGATTTTATCCGGTTTCCCGTAAAAGTCAGCGATGCCCGTTTTGGAGACATGAAGTTTGAAGCCCTCGACCTTGTAAATACCGAGGCGGTTGTTGTCCAGGTTTCCAAGGACAAGGTTATTTTCAATTTTGAGGAAGTCCTGTTTTACAGCGCCATTAATTCCGAAAGAACCAGTGAGGGCGGTTTTTCAAAATCTGTCCTTTCCGCCTATCTGAACGAAAAGTTTATTGATGCCCTTTCCCCTGTTGCCGATATTCTGGCCCCCAACAAAGACGGGCAGAAAATCACCCTGCCTACTCAATACGAAGTGTTCGGAAAAGAAGAATATGACGGCAGCGGAAACGCCGTCAACTGGGAAGACGAACCCCGGCAGTTTGAATACTTCAAAAACATCAAGAATCGCATCCGGGCAAAAGACAATGATACAAAATGGTGGTGGCTTTCTACCCCGCATGCCGCCTTCTCGACCTACTTTTGCTATGTGGGCAGCTACGGCATTGCCCACGGCGGCCATGCGAGTAATGGGGCGGGCGGCGTCTCCCCCGCTTTCTGCATTGCATAAGCAATGCGCTCTAGCATCCCGCCCCCTTGTGGGGCGGTTAACAATTTTTTTAAAGGAGAAAAAAATGAAATATTTAGGCGAGGTTATTGAAGCAATAAAAGAAAGCGGCTTTGACGTAAATGAATGCGTATATCAAAAAGGTGTTTTAACCCTTAGTGCCCAAAAACAGGAGATTGAGCCCCGATTTTTGACGGAGGAGACTATATTCCAGCATCCGGAAAAAGAAGAATCCCAACAAATACCGGATTACTACAGAACATATCCTGTGAACTTACTCGAATCATTTAAGGCTTCTAACTCTACACAATGCTTTGAAATATTATACGAGCTTTGTCGGATTATGAATTTTGATCGGCTTAGAGTAGGTGATTATGTACCCTTAATTCTTGATATTCCCATGTCTGAACATAAAGGCGTTGAGTATCCAGCGGTAAAAGGAGAATACCATGCCGTTATTGCAGATATCCTTGACTACCATATTGTTTTTAATATTAAAGAACCGGTTTTTTATGGCAAGATAAACAAAGACAATACTAACGAAGGCGGTTTCAAGGAAAGTGCGCTAGGAGAATATCTCAACACGGCGTTTCTGAAAAGCATCGGCGGCCTGGCCGATTTCTTTATCAAGAATAAAGATGGTCAAAAAATTACCCTGCCAACATTTCACGAAGTATTTGGCGGAAATAGCCAAGATATGAATATGAATTTTTACAAGAAAATCAGACAGTCTGATTACTTTAAAAAAAGGATAAACCGAATCAAAACTAATGTTGACGATGATTTAATTTGGTGGTGGCTTTCCACCCCGGATGCCGCCAACTCGACCAACTTCGCCGTTGTGTACAGCGGCGGCGGTGCCACCGGCGGCAATGCGAGTAATGGGACGGGCGGCGTCTCCCCCACTTTCTGCATTGCATAAGCAATGCGCTCTAGCCTTCCGCCCCCTTGTGGGGCGGACAACCATGTAAATTGGGGATAGAAATTGATCGGGGTTATGGAATTGACCCGGAAATCCGGGGTCCTGATTGCTGCGCTCGAAGAAGATAACGATTTTGCCGCTCTTGCTGAAGCGGAATCTCCGTTTGACTACGCGCTACACCAGGTAAGCCAATACGGCGATTTTAGCGGAGCCTTTGACGGGCTTGAATTTTATTATGGTCTTACGGAAGAGAAAGCCCGTACAATAGTATCCCGGGCGATAGACGCATTTGATAAGGCGGAAATGCCATGCGGTTAATTTATGTACAAAGCAAGCCCTATAGGACCTTACAGGATGCTGCCCTGGCTGTGACCCGGATTTCCGGGGAAGACGCTTCCATCTGGCAGATAGGGCGTGCCCTACTCTGGAAAAAGGGCTTTGTAAACGGAGTCGCGGTAAAAGGTGTAATTATTAATGATTCAGAGGCAGCGGCCGTCCCGGTATCTGATCCGGATACGGCTCCACCAAAACAGCCGACCCGGCGTCCGCCCTTATTGCGGATAGAGAAGACGGGCGGACTTCCGCCCAAGTGGATGTAGGCATGGATCAAAAAACAGTCCGGAGTAAACTTAAAGAGCTGCATCTTTGTACAACGGAATTTACGATGATTTTTTCCGGAAAGAAATCCGCAAAGGTAAACGGACTCTATAAATGCAGTACCCATGAAATCCTTATCCATAACCGGAATTTTACCCGGGATGACGGTACTTGCAATGAGAACCTCTTAATGTATACGGCCATTCATGAGTTGGCTCACCATATCTGCAATACCGAATTGGGGGTCCGGGGACGCCGGTCACATACACAGCTTTTCTGGAGTACCTTTCATGATTTATTGGAAACCGCGCAGGAAAAAGGAATTTATACCCTGGATGTGGATGCTGATACCCGGCAGTATATTGACCAGGCACGGGAGCTGAGCCAAAAAATTGCCGCACTGCAGCGGGAGCTGGGCAAGGTCCTTAAAAAAATTAATGAGCGCTGTGAACAGCAGGGCCTGCGGTTAGATGATGTCACCGACCGGGAATTGCAGCTGTCCCGTAAAACGGTATTGAAGTCCATTGCTGCGTACAATGAGAATTTTCCTGCGGATATCGGTGTTGATATTCAGGAAGCATGTGTTCAAAAACCAAATGACCGGGAAAAAATCTTAAACGGCGCCGCACAGGGGAAGAGTATTATGCAGCTGAAGCGGCCGCCGCTCTCGGTATTGGATGGCTTGGATCGGCTCACTACGGAAAAGAAGCGGTTGGAAACAACCATTCGCAGCCTCAGTCTGCGCCTCGCGGAGGTTGTGAAGCAGCTTGAGGAAGCCGGGCAGGACCCGCCGGGCAAGATGAGGGTTGCATCATGAACTTTGTTAAGGCAATAGACACATTTTGACTGTAGTTATGGTAATAGCCATCATTCTGACTGTAGTAATTTGTGTTATCGGCTGGTTTGACGAGCTGCCCCGGGACAAGGGTTTTCCGGAAACCCGGCGCCGCCGGCATTAGGGGAATGGCCTGCATAGCAGGTTTATATATTTTATTGGCCATGCTCACGGTGTTTCGGCCCGGGGAACGAGAGCCGGGTGGATTGTACTTAACTCCTGCAGTCCATCCGGTGCGTAGGTTTTAGGAGGATTTATGAAAGAGATTGACGGCCTGGAATTTAAGATGACGGATTTCAGAGCTCCTATGGATCGCATCTATTATGATGCAGACAGGAAGTACGGCGGTACCGGTGATATTTCAAAGCTTGCCAAAAGCATGGAAAAAATCGGCCTTATCCACCCGATTATACTATCTCTGGAAGATGAAGGTCAGCGGATGCGGATTATCGCCGGCCGCCGGCGGTTTGAGGCCGCCAGGCTGTTGGGATGGGCAGACATAAAAGCGGAAATCCATTCCGCAGATGACGCGGGAGAAGTGTCCCTTGCGGAAAACGTTAACCGGGAGGATATGAACCCCCTGGATGAAGCGGAGCTTTTCCAAAAGCAGCTGGCAGACGGCCGGGATATTAATGAGGTTGCCCAGTACTATAACCGGAGCGTTTCGGCAATCTATCAGCGGATAAAATTGCTCAAACTGACTGATGAGCTTAAGGAATTCTACCGGGCGGGGAAGATAAAAATCACCGCGGCGGCCATGCTTGCCTCTCTGGATGAAAAGTTACAGCATAATTTTTTTAAACGGTATAAAAATTTTGGCGTAATCGATATCAGAGAGGTTGAGGGGTTTCTGCACAGCGCACAGCACAACCGCCTGGTTTGTATGACCGACAGCAAATGCAAGACGTGTACCAGCCGGACCAATCATTCAGATAAAAACCTCTTCCCGGAATACAATGGGCTTGAGGATGTCTGTTTTGATGATGGCTGTTATGCAAAAAAGTGGCAGGCACAGCTGGCCAAGATGATAAAAAAAGAAAGGGCGGCAAACCCTGATACCCGGGATATCCTGGTATTGGAAAATATTCCGCATTTTTACCGGGGGGATATCCTGACCCTGGACGAAGTGGAATACCGGATTAAAAAATTCAACTGGAAGAATATAGGACACGAAGATAATCCGGACAGTTTTTATGTATGGAAATTCACAATGCATGGTAAAAAGCTTGTCTTGATTCGAGAGTGCTACCAGGAATGTACCGAGTCATCCTCAAAGCAGCCTGAAAAGGAACCTAAATCAAAATATGAAATTGGGTCGGTTGTCAGTACCGTCGTTGATGAAGTCCTGAAAGAGGAATTTGGCGAAGAAACCGGCGCCCTGCTCAAATCAGTGAAGATCAAAGAGGTAGATAAGAAACTCGAAAAAAAATTTGCCGATGAGTATCATTTCCGACGTGAAATAAAATTTGCGCTGCTGAAAAAGTTGACCCGGGAATTGGTAGACAATCCCCGGAATTTAACCCGGAAACTGGTTGCGGCCGAAATCGAAGATGATAGGGACGCGGATATTTATGAGATGATTACCGGAACGAAATGTACGCCGGAACTGGCGGATGTAGAAAGCATTGATCCGTTAAAAATTATTATGTTCCTGTCTGTCATGAATACCTTTAAACGACACTGGCCCGACCCGGATGATGATGAGGAGGATGAGTATGAATATGAAGACGGAGAAATAGCGGTATTACAGTTATCCGGCTTAGACTGGAAAGGGTACATGGAATTGTACAGTCAAACCGCCCGTGAGCTTATTGATGCCGCGATGACTGAAGCGGATGACCCGAACACGGAAACCGGGGAAGAAGATGTTGATACGGAAGACGAAGAAGAACCGGTTCACGAATTTGATGAATTACCGGGAGAACTGGTGGAGGACGGAGAGGAATGAATCTTCTTGCGGCAGAAGAAGACATTGACATAAAGAGTAACTCGGCATGGGAGGATATTGTCCAAACCGTAAAAATGATTGGGATGATTGCTGGATAACCCTGGAAAGCGTTGCTGGAACGGCTTGATAAAACGAGCAAGGGGGTGAATAAATCCACAGAAAGTGAAATTGATAATTAATATCTCAAATAACCGCCTGGGGAGGGGTGATGAACGAAACGGATACCATTCGGCGTGTAAAAAATAAAACGGCCGGGTTTACCATTATTCTCAATGAAGTCTTTCGCCGCACGGATCTATCCGCGCGGGCTAAGGGTTTATACGGCTATATTATGACCCTGCCTGATGATTGGGAAATTTACCGGGAAGAGCTTTTCACCCACTTTACCGAAGGACGGAATGCCCTGGACGCGGCATTTAAGGAGCTCCAGGATATTGGGTATATCAAGCGGATGAAACTACGTGACGAGGGGGGGACCTTTGCCGGATACAAGTATGTTGTTTACGAATCAGTCCAGGATCAACCGTTTCCCGGAAAACCGCAGACGGAAAACGGGGAAACGGTTGAAGCGGCGGATCCACCGTTTCCCCAAAAACCGTTTCCCCAAAAACCGTTTCCCCAAAAACCGTTTCCCCAAAAACCGTTTCCCCAAAAACCGTTTCCCCAAAAACCGTTTCCCCAAAAACCGTTTCCCCAAAAACCGTTTCCCCAAAAACCGTTT
>BNVE01000171.1 GCA_025997875.1 Spirochaetia bacterium | reverse complement strand
CCGATCATACTCGCCTTTGTCGATATATGCATTACCACGCCCCCGTAATGCATAAGTACTATCCGGAATGAGTTTCAGTACGGCAGAATAATCGGCAATGGCGCGGTCATATTCGCCTGTACCAAAAAATCCTCAAACTTGCCGTGTTAGGGTTGAAGGATGAAAATATCGTTATTACCGATCAAAACGGCCGGGTACTGAACGATTATAGCGATAGAAACGATCCGGACCAGCGTGATCTGATTGAACTGGCTATTGTGGATTATAACGCCGCGCTGAAAATCAATCCGAACAATACTGTTGCCTTGTTTAATCGTGCTGATGCGTATTACGACAGAGGCGAGTATGACTTGGCTATCGCGGACTATACCGCCGTGCTGAACATCAATCCGAATAATGCCTCTGCCTTAAATAAAAAGGACGACTTCCAAAAGGCCATAGCGGACTGGACCCAGGCAATCAAGATTGATCCCAATGACGTCCTTAATATAGCATCCGTGGTGTTGTTTATTGGTATACGAAAGATTATGATTCGGCTATACCAGACTTCACCGAAGCAATTCGCCTTGGAGCCGGTGATGCAGATATCTTCAAATATCGTGGGAATGCGTACCTTGTACAGGAAAATTATGATAAGGCAATCGCAGACTACGAAAAGGCTTTAGAGTTTGCTCAGGATGACGAATTCAGGAAAACTTGTACTGAGTGTCTTGCAAAGGGAGAAATAAAATGAACAATATTATTGAAAAAGTTAGTAAATCAAAATACTTTTATCATAAACCGCTGCCCTTGCCCGGTGCATATATGCCAATACCAAGCTCATTGCCCGGTTATTTGTTTCAGGCAGAAATACAGTACCAATTCAACCAAACTGAATATAAAACTCTCCCTGATTTTATCGAAAAAATTAAGAAATCAGGTGTTGTTATCATCAGCAAAAACGAATTTGCCGTAGGATTAAGGTATATTGAAAAGAGATTGAATGTACCAATAATAACATTCAAAGAAAAATATACTGAAAACATTATACAATTATGCAAAGAAAATCATACGCAAATTAAGTATAACAAACCGCTTGCAATATCTCTTTATCATGGCGTTTCATTGGGAGACGAAATTCCAGAATCCCTCTATGAGGTAGTTGCCGGTATATTTGCAAAATTATCAAAAACAGAGGATGTCCGGTTTGGTCCCCACGATGCCGGATTCTTTTTTAATCGCGGGTGTGAGTATAGCGATAAAAAAGAGTATGACAAAGCCATCGCCGACTATACCGAAGCAATCCGGCTTAATCCTAATGGTGCTACATCCTTTAATAATCGTGGATATGTATATTCACAACAAGAAGCCTATGACCAGGCCATAGCGGACTACACAGAAGCGATCCGGCTTAACCCTGCTAATGCCGTGTTCTTTAATAATCGTGGAATTGCCTATGCCCTACAAGAAACGTATGACCAAGCTATGACAGATTTCTCTGAAGCAATCCGGCTCGATCCTAATGATGCTACATCCTTTAATAATCGTGGATATGTCTATGCCGAGCAGCAAGCCTATGACAAAGCCATTGCAGACTATGAAAAGGCTTTAGAACTTACACAGGATGATGAATACAGGAAGATTTATATCTATGGCCTTGAAGAAGCAAAAAAAGGGGCCAAAAGGACAAAGCGCCATAGGCCGTTCCAAATAATGCAACCATTCAGGGCGGTCCCCGCCTTCCCCCTTGAACCCTCATACCACCCCTACTGTCAAATATCCGACTAACACCCTGCCGCATGCCTAAAGGTAAGCGGCGCATAAGTCGTAAATGCCGCTGATCCGAAGATTGTAAGCGGAAGCCGTTGTCCCCGTTATGAAGGATTTATCTGTTATTCTCCAAAGCCGGGGCAACCAACCAGCCGCCTTCCATTGCCCCATACCGTATAGAAACATACGGCAAACCAAACTTGATCTTCCTGTCCTGTATTAATAGGGGGGTAAGAGGGCAAATTCGGGGAATTTTCAGGGGGTCTCGGTAGTGGCTTCTTACCCCAATGTAAGGCTTTCCCCGCTGTTCAAGGTCAACCTCGAAGCTATCCAGACCAGCCCAATCGGGGCCAGTCAGAAAGCAAGAGAGCGGCGCGAACTCAGCCCACCCAGGGCCGCGCAACCTTCAAGCCTATCTTGCTACGGTGGCGGTTTATTGGTGGCCTCTATTGTCCCTCCCCCTCGCCGCCAGCTTCCCCCTCTATGGCGGGCTGCGCCCGTGAAAATTAGGTTGAGTTTGCCCCCGCCGCTCCCTGCGGTCGCTCTGGTCCCTACAGGGATGACCCGCTCCCGGCTGCCCACTACACAAAGTATTTTCTTACTGCAAACATTCCGGTCCGCTACCCCTGCGGGGAAACGGACCTACCCCCTCCAGGGGCAAGTCGAAAACAGACCCGATATCCAAGTATCGCCATCCTGATCATTTGCCGATGTAACTTAGTGCAAGATAATTCAAAATTCAATGAAGTGCCGTGTTTACCACTAAACAGAAAATTCTTTAACAGACAATTGCACCACATAGCGTGAAAACGTAGGCCAAGCCGCTACTGCGGCGTTGCGTAAACTGTATGTTGAGACTGTCGGAAAACTCTTTTATGCAAAATTTTACCCTCATTTCATGCCCTGAAACTACTGTAAAACACTTATTTAGTCGCTCCTTACCAATCAACTTATACCGGCGCAAAACATGAGAAATCGGGAAAAAACAGGCGTATGAAAATGCGCCAAAAAAACCTCGCGGCTTTTTCGCTCAGAACCGCCATGTACCGCTTGAAATTCCACGCCGCAGCAGCCATGAACGCGTTGATCTGTATCCCGGCTTCCCCGTGCAGATAGTTTTGTGCCATCCTGAAATCTGTTTTCAAATGCCCGATTATTGGCTCTATCCCCGCTCGCGACCTGAACCGCTTCCGTTTCTGCTGTTTTTGGTATGCGCTGTCTGTCTGCTTCGGTTTGTCAGGTGTGAGTATCTTCACTCCCTTTATTTCTTTCCGGCATTTGCCTCCACGGTCGTAGACGATTTCTTTCGGCAATGCCATCCTGTTATGCTCCATTTGTTCCAATAACGGTTCTATCGTGTGCCCGTCATAAGGACTGCCCAAAAACGCTTTTACTGCGGTGATGATTTTCCGTCCCCGGTTTCCCGTTACTACTATCCTCACTTTGTTCCCAAACTCGTACGGTTTGTGCGCTTTCCCTTTCGCTATACACCGCCTAAACGGTTTGTGCAGGCTGTATACTTTGTCCCGGTCGTTCTTCTCCTGGTTAACCGCTTTTTCATAGCGTTCAACTGTTTCCCGGTACGCTTCCTTTTGCGCCCCGCTCATTTTCCGTTTTAAGTCCCGCATTTGCGCGTTTGCTATCGTTTTTAGCCGTTTCCGCGCCTTCTTCGCCTGCTTCGCTCGTGCCAGATGTTTGCCATTGTACGTCTCCCGCACCAGTTGTTTGCTCTCCCGCGTGTAGCTCCGTCTCAGATGTATCCCCGTTTCAACAGCTATCTTGTTGCATTTGTCTATCACTTTCTTGCACAGTTTCGCGTCCGTGGGAAAGGTCGTGTTGTTTTCCTGTACCGTCGTGTCCGACAGATGCCACTTCACCTTCCCCGTTTCTTTCTCCCCACCGTGCAGCTTCACGCTCATCGCAAATATCTTTTCAAATCCCCCTTCCCCTATCCGTGCCATCATATGGCTTGCGAAAATGACAGAAGTCACTCGGGTTAAACGGAAAGATATGCTTGAAACATCGCATCCCGCAAAAATACTGCATGTACGGATTTTCTACCCACTCTTTCGCCAGTGTCTCATCCCCCAGATTCTTTACCTGTTTCAATATCAGACAGCCGACCATCAGCCGGATCGGAACGCTTAATTGTCCCACGTTGGCATACAGCGGCGCAAACTCCATTTCAAAATAATCCCAGTCGATACTGTCCGAAAGCAAGAGCCCGCTTGCGCGGGGGAGAGTTCGTGCTGCGGGTCTATCAGGTCCGTGAGCAGCGGGCGGTACAGTTCGCGCTGGTTCCGGTCAGGTAATGTGCCGAGCATTTTTCCCTCTCTTTGCCGGTTTTTATGCCTTATTGTACACTTTCCGGTAATTATTTGGAAGACCTTTGCCCGCTAATTCCTTGTAATATAAGAAATTAGGCCTTTGTTAAGGAGCGACTATTTAGAGACGCAATTTTTCTGCAAAATGACTTTCCCGACAGTCTCGTTAGGCGCAGTACCATTCTTTTTTTAACATTCCTTTATGATTTCGTCCATACTTTTTGAAAGTAAGTTTTTTGCCGTTTTTTTCTTTTCTTCATCATTGATTGAAAAATATATTAATATTCTTAACAAATATAATTTTGATAATACAAGTTTCAATTAATCATCATCAACTTTTGTTGACCAAACATTTACTATCTTTTCTACTTTTTCATATAGATCCTTATTTCTTAAAATCGTTTCAATTTGTTCAATAGTATAATTCCAAGATCATTGACAGTTTTCACAAATTGTTGTGAAGGATACATATCCGTTCTATTAATTACTAGTCTATCTATGGATTCAATGTCGCTTAATACTTCTTCAATCTTTTCTGATGCTAGATAAATAAACAACAATGCGTATACCTGAAAGATCCGTCACTTCATTTAGGGGATCACGATAATCTTTACCATCACGGGTAATTTTTTCCCTATAACTATCAATAGTTTTAGTTCGCGATTCAATATGATCATACTTGAGGTCTTTTGCTTCTAAAATTTTTTCAAGTGTTGATTTTAATACATTTGTAAAGTCTAAGTACTTTTTATACTCTTTGGTATATTTTTCGATTTCTTTATCAACATCTAGAGTAAAATCCACTTCTTCCTCCTGTAAAATAGATTACTGTTATATGTGCTTATTGTCAAGAGGATGTTTCTATCCTGAGGATGTTTCTATCCTTTTTTTACAAGTTTGAATGGTATTGCACCTAACTGGATGTGGATGATCTTCGGATAAAGGTTATGGGGCGGGGCGATATGTGCCGCCAAAGATGGTTGGGGCAGACGTTACCGCCACCCCTGTCACCGCCTCGCATTTTCAATATACAACAATTATAGGTGCTCTGTCACGGTGGGCAGAAAGATTTTTACCCTCAATTCGTCTGCTTTTTTATACATCATTAGAACTAATGACCCCCTAAATAAGCAAAATCATTAGAACTAATGAATTGCCAAATTTCGTATCTAAAATATCCTGAACCGGTGAAGCAGGGAACCACAAGCGCAGACCGGGCCGCACTGGTGAGCCGTCTTACGCCCGCGGAACACGAAATCTACCTCTGGCTGCGGCAATGTTTCAGCATATCCTGGATCGCCGAAACCCTGGAGATGAAAAAGCGGCAGGTCAAAATCCTTGAAAAAAAGTCTTCAAAACCCTGGACGTCATCGATCAGTGGGAACTGGTCCGGTATTACGCCCCTCTGAATCGATGTAAACCCCCTGCCCCGGCAATACAGGCCGAGGAACTGGCCTGCACATTGGCCTTTTACCCCGAATACCGCACGGGGTCTGTATGACCGCGGAACTAAAAGAGGTGATTGAACATATGTCCATAGAGGAAAAACTGGCCCTGCTTTCCGATGCCGATAAGGCGTATCTTCGGGGCTATCTTGACCGCGCCTTATTTGAAGTCCGCCGGACTCAGGACGGTAACCATATAAAGAAGAAAGGAAAAAAACCATGAACAACCCCAAAACCATTATCGCTCTCATCATTGCCGCACTTGCCCTGCCCCTAAGCATCCACGCCCAGGCAGCCCCAACCTGGGTACAGAACCTTGAGCAAGCCTACCCCTCACGGGAATGGGTAGCCGTAACCGCCCAAGGCACGAGCCAAGCCCAAGCCGAAAACGCCGCCATGAACGCCCTGGCGCAAGCCTTCAAAACCAACGTTGCCAGCCTTACCCAATCATCCCAGGCGTTTTCCCAAATCGTCAGCGAGGCGGCGGGCAAAAAGTCCGTGGCCTTTGACCAGTCGCAAAATTTCTCCCAGGACGTAAACACGACTACCAATGTGCGGGGACTCATCGGCGTACAGACCGATATATACCGCGCCCCTGATCGCACCGTCTACGTCAACGCCCGCATGAACCGCCGGGAAAGCGCCGCCCGCTATTCCGGCATGGTACGGGAAAACACCGCCATCATAGACCGGCTCCTCGCCGACGCCGTCCCGATCACTAAAGCAGAAATAATTATTTCTGCTTTTAATTCCTTCGAAGTATACGCCCGGCTCTCCTTCGCTCACGCCATAGCCCAGGTAACGGACAACTTCCATAACATACTTGAGGTCCTGGACCCCACAGCCGCCAACCGCAGGCCCGGCTACGGCGGGGCAAACGCTATCAAGGCCAAAATGCTTGAGTGCGCCGCCCTCATCACCATCGGCATAGCCGTGGATACCGAACAAGCGGCGGACAAAACCCTCTTTACCCGCGCCGCCGGTTCCTTCTTCCGAGACCGAGGCTTCAAAATCAACGAGCAGGGACGGGGCAATTACCTGTTACGCGCAAACGCCCGCTTCGAGGCGCTGGGCCAGAATGTCATCTCCTGCCGCTACTACCTGGACTCGGCCCTGGAAGACCAGAACGGAGCATCCCTGTTCAGTTTCACCGAGAACGACCGCAAGGCCCACCCCAACACCGTTTCGGAAGCCCGCCGCCTTGCCGTCCGCGCCGTGGAGACTTCCCTCAAGGAAGGCAAATTCGCACGGGAGTTTGATACCTGGCTCAACGGGCTCATAGAGTAGCCTTACTTTTGGAATAACCCCGCGTTGCGAGGTTGAAATAAAGACTTGTTTAGGAGAAGAAAGATGAAAATTGTACAAAAAGCAATGGCGGTAATGACCGCCGCGGTTATCATGGCGCTGATTGGCTGCGCCTCAGGCCCCAAAGTTACCATCAATGAGATGGAGAACAAGGGAAGCTCAATGGGGGTGCCGACCCCGGACTGGATCAAAAACTACACCGCCAACGGCATCACGGCGGTACAGGCTCAGCCCCAGTTCAAGGATACTAATATTTACAAAAGTATTAGCCCATGATATACTGGTATTATGACGATCAGACAAAATGACGGAAGGAAATTAAACCGAGATGCGCAGGCGCAAATAAGAATCACAGCGGTTCAACGGGTATTA
>BNVE01000170.1 GCA_025997875.1 Spirochaetia bacterium | reverse complement strand
TTTCTCCGAATTCTCCGGATATAAAAACCAGCGTTTTTCTCAATTGTTATTAAATATTATCACCATAATAAAAAATATGTCAATAAAATTCCAATGCTTAAAATTCCAATGCTACTTGAACTGATTTCAAAATCGGTTATTTTGAAACTGCGTCACTTGACACTTTTTTTAAACTTAATTTATACTTCAGTTACTATAGCATGATTAAAGAAGACCGTATAAGCTATCGTTTTGGTGAAAAGATCCGGGCCATCCGGGAGCGCCGCGCCCTGACCCTGCGGGAGGTGGCGGAAAAGGCGGGGGTGAGCGAGAGCATGGTGTCCCAGATTGAGCGGAACCGGGTGTCTCCTGCCATCGATACCCTGCTGTCCGTCGCCGATGCCCTGGACCTGGATTTGGAGTACCTCTTTGCGGATTACCGCAGGGACCGTTCGGTCAATGTGGTCCGCAAAAAAGAAGGCGCCTCCTTTACCACCAGGCCGGGGGTTCACTACGAACAGCTGGCCCAGGTGGAGGACAAAAGCCGGGAGGGCATCGAAGCCTACTCAATCACCATAGAACCGGGGGCAAAAACCGGCAGCGCCGAATACGGGCATCCCGGCTGGGAGCTGGGGATTGTGGAATCCGGCAGTGCGGAAATAACCGTGGGGAACCACACCCACATCCTGGAAGCCGGGGATTCGGTGAGCTTCCGGGCGGATGCGCCCCATGTGGTGGCAAATCCCGGAAAAAATGCATTGAAGGTATTTTGGATCATTACGCCCCCCAAAGGCGAAGCGAAGTAATTTCAATCAGGAGGAAACAATGGGTAAAACCCTGGCGGAGAAAATTTTTGAAACCCATGCGGCGGACCGGCCCTTCGGCGACACCTGGGTGCTAAAGCTGGACCGGGTGTTCTGTCACGAGATCACCACCCCCATCGCCATCAACGATCTGATTTCAAAAAATCTGGACAGGGTCTTTGATACTTCCAGGGTCAAGGTGGTGATCGATCATGTGAGCCCCGCCAAGGACTCCAAGACCGCCGAACAGGGGAAGGTCCTGCGGGACTGGGCCCGGCGGCATAAGATACAGGACTTCTTCGACATCGGCCGGAACGGGGTCTGCCACGCGATCTTTCCGGAAAAGGGCTTTGTCCGCCCGGGCTTTACGGTGATCATGGGGGACAGCCACACCTGCACCCACGGGGCCTTTGGCGCATTCGCCGCCGGGGTAGGCACCACGGACCTGGAGGTGGGCATCCTGAAAGGGGTCTGCGCCTTCCGCAAACCAGAAACCCTGCGCATCAACTTAACGGGCAAACTGAAAAACGGGGTCTATGCCAAGGACGTGATCCTGGCGATCATTGCCAAAATCGGCGTTGCCGGAGCCACCGACAAGGTAATGGAACTGCGGGGCCCGGTGATCGAAGGGACCCAGGGTGTCCCTGGCATGAGCATGGAAGGCCGCATGACCATCTGCAATATGGCGGTGGAAGCCGGCGCCACCAGCGGGGTCTGTATGCCTGACAGTATTACTGTGGACTACCTCTGGAAATTCATCGGCCCCGACGGAGATAACAGTTATTCTACGAAAGAAGAAGCGCTGGCGGATTTCTCCAAATGGCGGAGTGACGACGATGCGGCCTACGCCGGGGTGGTCGATATAGACTGCTCCGGCCTGGAGCCCTCCGCAACGGTGGGGTATAAGCCGGATCAGGTTAAGACCATCCGGGAACTTAGGGGAACGAAGGTGGACCAGGTCTACATCGGCTCCTGCACCAACGGCCGCATCGAAGATTTACGGGCGGCGGCGGCGGTCATTAAGGGCCGCAAAATTGCCGACACCGTCCGGGGGGTGCTATCGCCGGCCACGCCGGGGGTCTTTAACCAGGCCCTGCAGGAGGGGCTTATTCAGGAATTCCTGGACGCCGGTTTCTGCGTCACCAACCCCACCTGCGGCGCATGCCTCGGGATGTCCAACGGGGTCCTCGCCGAAGGGGAGGTCTGCGCATCCACCACGAACCGCAACTTCTTTGGGCGCATGGGCAAGGGCGGCATGGTCCACCTGATGAGCCCCGCCTCGGCGGCGGCAACGGCTATCGCGGGGAGCATCGTTAATCCGGAAGATCTGTAGCGGTACGCCGCAATTAAGGAGAAAGCCATGAAACAATTTGGAGGCGAAGTCCTCTTTCTGGACCGGAACGATATCAACACCGATGAGATTATCCCGGCGAAGTACCTGAACGAAAGTTCCAAAGAGGCCCTTAAGGCCAATCTGCTGGAAGACCTAAGGCTCCCCGCCTTTGATCCCAAAAAGGATATCGCCGGCAAGGGGGCGGTGCTGACCCGGGCCAACTTTGGCTGCGGTTCTTCCCGGGAACATGCACCCTGGGCGCTGGAAGCAAACGGCATCAACATTGTGATCGCCGAAAGTTTTGCGCGAATTTTCAGGCAGAACATGTACAACTGCGGTATGATTGCCGCGGAGCTGCCTGCTTCAACCCTGGATGAGCTTTTCAGGGAATTTGCCGGGCAGTCCGCCACCCTTGCGGTGGATACTGAAAAGGGCAGCCTTAGCTTCAAGGCCAAAGGAACCGGTTCCCAAGGTAAAGAAAAAACGGTACCCTTTATACTCAAGGATTTTGAAAAGGCCCTGGTGGATTCCGGGGGATGGGTGGAATACGCCAATAAACACTATTAGAGTTGTTCAGAAACTTCAGTTTCTGAACAACAACCGCTTAAAAACGGCAAAATGCGGAGCATTTTGCAAGACTTGTTCAACAACCAACCGGGTTGTTGAACAAGTCCATTGAGCGTTGTTAAGGAGGATACTCGACATGAATGGTTTAGTAATGTTGCTGATTGCGGCAGTGGTACTGTTGGCAGCCTACCTGATTTACGGGCGCTGGCTGGCAAAAAAATGGGGCATAGACCCCAACAAGAAGACCCCGGCCTACGAGCTTGAGGACGGGGTGGATTATGTGCCCACCAAACCCAGTGTGGTTTTCGGGCACGAGTTCGCTTCGATTGCCGGGGCGGGTCCCATCAACGGGCCCATACAGGCCGCCATGTTCGGCTGGCTGCCGGTGCTGCTCTGGGTCCTCATCGGGGGCGTGTTCTTTGGGGCGGTTCAGGATTTTGCCGCCCTCTATGCATCGGTCAAGAACAAGGGCAAGACCATCGGCTTCATCATCGAGACCTACATCGGCAAGACCGGCAAGCGGCTCTTCCTTGCCTTTACCTGGCTCTTCTCCATCCTGGTAGTGGCGGCCTTTGCGGACATCGTGGCGGGAACATTCGGCGGCTTTAACGCCGCAGGTGAACAGGTGACCGCCAACGGCGCGGTGGCCACCACCTCCATGCTCTTCATCATTGCTGCGGTCGGCCTGGGCTTCTTTGTCCGGAAGGCGAAGCCTAACGGGATTGTAAACGCAGCGGCAGCGATAGTACTTCTGACAATTTGTATCGCCATAGGACTCGCGGCGCCCATCTTTATCGCCAAGAGCATCTGGCTCTACATCGTATTCGCCTATATCTTTGTGGCTTCAATCACCCCCGTGTGGGGCCTCCTGCAGCCCCGGGATTACCTTAACTCCTTCCTGCTGGTGGCCATGATTGCCGCGGGCTTTATCGGGGTAATTTTTGCCGCCCCGTCGATCAACCTCCCCGCCTTTACCTCCTTTGCCATCGTCGCTCCCAACGGCAGCGTAAGCTATATGTTCCCCATCCTCTTTGTCACCGTGGCCTGCGGCGCCGTCTCCGGCTTTCACAGTCTGGTGGCCTCCGGGACCGCATCAAAGCAGATCGAAAATGAAAAGCACATGCTCCCCATAAGCTTTGGGGCCATGCTGGTGGAAAGCCTTTTGGCGGTGCTGGCCCTTATCGCGGTGGGCTCCCTCGCCGTGGGAGGCAAGCTTCCCGCAGGTACACCCCCGCAGATCTTCGCCACCGCCATCGCCGGGTTCCTTACCCGGCTTGGGCTGCCCGAAAACGTGATCTTTACCCTGATCACCCTTTCGGTTTCGGCCTTTGCCCTTACCTCCCTGGACTCGGTAGCCCGGGTGGGACGGCTCGCCTTCCAGGAACTCTTTACCGAAGACCTGTCCCCCGGACAGGAGCCCCCGGCGATCCTCAAGGTTCTGACAAACAAGTACGTGGCCACCGTGGCCACCCTTATCATGGGTTATATGCTTGCGATCCTGGGTTACGCCAATATCTGGCCCCTCTTCGGATCGGCAAACCAGCTCCTGGCGGCCCTGGCCCTGATCTCCTGCTCGGTGTTCCTGAAAAAAACCCACCGACAGGGGGTCACCCTCTGGGCGCCCATGTTCATCATGCTGGGGGTGACCTTTACCGCCCTGGTATTTACCATCAAGGACAAGGGCGGTAAACTCTTTGCGGGAACCTTCAATGTCGGGACCGATTTCCTGCAGCTGGTCTTCGCCATCCTGCTCCTGGGCCTGGGCATCATGGTAGCGGTTCAGGGCGTTGCCAAACTGGCGGAAAAAGAAATACCGGCGAATAAAAAAGAAGGGGCTGCGGCCTAAGCCTATTGAAGAGGTCCACGGATTACAAAGAATAATTCGTGGCTACTCTTCTTATTACGAATCATTTTACTTTGGAGCAAAACATGTTTACTGTTACCATTGAACCCCGGTTCGGCGATGTAGACGCCCTGGGACACATCAACAACACCACACTGGCCTTCTGGTTCGAGACGGCCCGGAATCCCCTCTTTAGGATTTTCGCCCCCGACCTGAGCCTTTCCCTGAAAACCTGGCCCCTGATCATGGCCCACACAGATTACGATTTTCTGGACGAGCTTCACTTCCAGTACGAGGTGGAGGTACGCAGCTATGTAACCCGCATCGGCACCAAGTCCTTTACCCTCCTCCACGAAGCATGGCAGCAGGGAAAGCTCTGCAGCAAGGGCAGCGCCGTTATTGTTCACTACGATTTCAACATCAAACAATCTACACCGTTACCGGAAGACAAAAAAAAGTTATTGGCGGAACACCTGCTCGCGTAATCCGCAGACACCGAGGAAGGCAGGGCATCCCCAACGCTCACGACCCTGTAGAGCCCGCCGCCGGAGCCTGCGCTTCGCTTGTCTCCTATGGCGGAGAATTTCAGATGTCATTCGCGTCGTGAATGTCCTGCCTTCCTCCTGCCTGTGGTGACGCTACATGGGGAGAACCTCTGTGGTAACAATCACAATCCCAGGATCACCCCGGCGGCTCCCGCAATGGCGATATAAACCACCGGGTGCTTCTTGAATTTGTACACCAGGAAAAACAGAACCGCGAAGAGGACACATTCCCGCCAGCGCAGCATTGCGGTCAAGGTTTCGGCGGCGGGGTTGTACAGGGCTATGGCGATAGCCCCAAAAGCGGCGGCGGAGAGGAGCCCTGCCCCGGCGGGACGGAAACCGGCAAAGAGGGATGCCACGATTTTACTTTCCTTAAAGGCGTTGAGGATACGGGCAATGATAACGATGATGATGATGGAAGGGCTCACCAGACCCAGGGCTGCGATAAACCCGCCAAATCCGCCGGCATAACCTGAAAAGACGGCCCAGCGGAACCCCATATAGGCCGCAAGGTTTCCCCCGATGGCCCCGGGCAGGGACTGGGCCACTGCCAGGGAATCCCCGATCATTTCCGCGCTGAGCCAGTCATACTTGCCGGCCATTTCGTAAAGGAAGGGCAGGGTCGCATATCCCCCGCCGATGGCAAAAAGGCCGATCTTGAAAAATTCCGCAAAGAGGAGAAATGGGCTCATGTGCCGTCTCCCCCGCTTTTGGAATCATCCCGGGGCTTTGCAGGCCGGAACACCAGAAGCCCCGCCGCGCCGGAAGCCAAAACCAGCCAGAGCGGGGAAACGCTAAAGCCCTTCCAGCCCACGGAAAGCACAAAGGCGATAAGGTAGATCACCAGGGCCTTCCGGTTTTTAAAGACACCCTTTACCATTTTGATCACCGTGTCCAGGATCAGGGCGGCCACTGCGACCCGGATACCCGTAAAGGCGTGCTTTACCGCGGGAAGATCGGCAAAATTGGTGAGAAAGAAGGCGATGATCAAAACAAAGACCGCCCCGGGCAGAATAAAGCCGATAGTGGCCAGGACGCCGCCCAGGGGCCCCTTCCGTTTATAGCCGATAAACGTAGAAAGATTCACTGCGATAATGCCGGGGGTGATCTGGGCGATGGTGTAATAGTTCATCACCTCGTCCATATCGGTCCAGCCTTTCTTGTTAATAAGCTCCCGTTCCACCACGGGGATCATGGCATAGCCGCCGCCAAAGGTGAGAAAGCCAAGTTTGAGAAAAGTTAGAAGCAGATCGAAATATTCTTTCACACTATTACTGTTCTTTTTTCGACTGCACCACCGACAGGTGCAGTTCATCAAGCTGCTTCTGATCCACTTCGCCGGGGCTGTCGTCCATGGGGCTGACGGCAAAGGAATTTTTCGGGAAGGCGATCACTTCTTTTATCGAAATCTCCCCGGCCATGAGCATCACCAGCCGGTCCAGGCCGGGGGCGATACCGCCGTGGGGAGGCGCTCCGTACTTGAAGGCTTCGGTGAGGAAGCCGAATTTCTTTTCCGCCTCTGCGGGATCAAAGCCGACGATTTTAAAGATCCGTTTTTGCAAATCCGGATCGTGGATACGAATGGAGCCCGAGGCAAGCTCGTAACCGTTGAGGACCAGATCGTAGAGGTCCCCCTTTACCGCGCCGGGATCGCTTTCCAGAATGCCGTGGTACTTTTCCTGCGGATAGCTGAACATGTGGTGGGCCGCTTCCCAACGGTTTTCCTCTTCGTTGAATTCAAAGAGGGGAAAGTCCACGATCCAGACGAACTCGAAGCGTCCGGGGGCCGGACCATCCGCAGCCGGCCCATAGAGCCCCAGGTCTTTCCCGAGCTTCGACCGTACCGCCCCCAGGGCGGTGTTAGCGATACTGCGTTTTGAATCGGCCACGATGAGGATCAGATCCCCCAGCTCCGCGCCAAGGCCGGCAATAAGGTCCGCAGCGGAATCGACAAAAAATTTGGAGACCCCGCCTTCAAGAGGGGAACCTCCGGTTGAGGTCCCAGGAGCAGCTGCCGATGAGACCTTCATCCAGGCCATGCCCCTGGCTTTGTATATCTTTGCCTGGGCTTCCAGTTCTTCAATCTGTTTGCGGGAATAGGCTGCGCCGCCATTGACGGCGCCCATGGTTGCGGCTTTTACCACCAGGGCCTTAACCCCGCCCCCCGCAATGGTGATCCCCCTGGCTGCGGCGGCCTGCTTTTCAGCCTCGCCGTT
>BNVE01000169.1 GCA_025997875.1 Spirochaetia bacterium | reverse complement strand
TACTATGTGATACATCAGCGTACTCACATTATGTTCTTTATGGATGAATTCGCTCATCCTTCCATTATAATCTTACTTTCAGCCGCGGCAAGCCGCGGGGTATTAAACCGTATTGGCTTCGCCTAATCAATTGCTTTGATGGCATCAGTACACAAATTCAGTTTCTATCAGCTGGAACCGTAGAATCAGTAGCTTCTTTTTTGCCGTTAAATCAACCTTTATACTCATTAATTCTTTTTGCTATTGTTCCAAGTTTTATGGCAAAAAGGGTATTATATCGTCCTCCAGTAGCACTCTGGGATATTTTCGATAAATTACAAGCAGTTTTTTCCGATAATTTTGATAATGTAGTGATTTGCAAACTTTCACGAAAAGAGTTTCTTAACGTATATGCATCTGTTGCTGATGTTGTGATATTTACTGGTGAATATGAAAATGTAATGAGAATCAAAGATGATCTCAAAATAGACGCTCTTCTGATTTTCAATGGAGGAGCATTAAATCCAATTATTGTAACTGCTTCTGCTAAACTCGATAAGGCAATATTTGATATTGTTCGAGAACGTCTCTTTAATTCAGGACAAGACTGTATGGCACCTTGTGCAATTTTGATTGATCGAAAGATATCCAATACATTCATTAAAAAACTTTTAGTGGAATTACAAAAAGAAACTGTTGGCTTGTCTTATTCAGCAAAGACTACAATTGGACAAATGCTGAATGCTTCTTCGGTAGCTCTTGCAGCTAAGCTGCTTGAAGGATACTACGACAAGTTGATTTTTGGGGGAATAATTGATCCCGATGTTCGCCTTATCAGTCCGACTGTTTTTGTTTTTGATCACGTGTCAGATTTACCACAGGAATTGATGTTTGCACCAATATTCCTTATTGGTGTTTATAATAGCTTATTAGAGGTTGATGATTATCTGTCTACTCCCATTGCAAAAAAATTGAAAGGGTATATTTCAATTTATACTGAAAACAAAAACGAATGGGAGCCAAAAGAAATTTTTTTTAACAATGTGCTTATTAATGAAAGTTTATTTACCTATGAATCAGCAAATAGAGAATTCGGAGGGTATGGATTGCATTGTAGTTTTATTTCAAGATTTAATAAGATTAGTACTCGTCCAATTTTGATATCTAAAGAAATTGCAAAAGCTTTTTTTAATAGTTTGTCTAAGGAGAAAAGAAATGGCTGTTTATAGTGAAGTCTTGACCAACGAAGAGATACTATCGTCTATCCCAAAAACATGCAAGAACATTCTCATTGTAGCGTGTGGCGGATGTATGAATGAATCATTAGCATATAAAAATAATGTGCCAATATTTAAGCAAGATGAGAATAATTCAATGATACCTTTTGCGTCCAAAGTTGAGGCAGACCGTATATCTACATTCTTGCTGCACAATGGATTTGATGTTCGCATCAAGATGATTGCGGACGGTATGCCTGTTCTTTGTATATATTCTGCAAAAAACGAAATAGCGTTCTTTGAAAGATCGTTTAGACCAGATGTGATCTTGGCTTTGTCTTGCAAAGCAGGCATGTTTGGTTTGGAAAATAACTTTGATATTCCGATATTGCCATTGACAAAACAGCTGGGTTTTATTGCATACGCTTTTGATGATATTGGTGGTGAGCGAATTATTGTCAACGAACAATCAAAAGTAATTATGTTCAATAATCGTTGATAAGGGTTGAAATGACATATGGAAAATGTGGATATAGATAAGGAGAGCAGACCTGCCATTTGGAAAACAATCTGTAGCATAGATGACGGGTTGCTACCTTTTGTTTGTGGTGCAACAATTTCTACAGGATTATCCACAATGCTGGAATCAACTTTTGAGTTTGAGCGTTTTTTTTCTGGTATCAGCATGTTTATCACCAGTGCCTTTGTGTTTTGGTGGTATGTTTGTCTATCTAGGATAAAGAGGGAAATTCAAGAAAACAAGGATGTAGATAATGAGGCAAGACACCTAAGTGATAAAAAGATATGGGATAAATACTATAAACCCGAAAAAACAAAGATGCGTATATTAATTGTGTTAACCCTTTTGTTTATCGTTATATGGGGAGTGTTCTTGACTCTAAGTTATTGCAATAATAATGATAAAGATGTTATCCCATCAACCAAAACAAGATACGATGTCGATCCATCAATATGCTCCTCTGTTTCAAGAAAACAACGCCTGAAGGTGAATATATTACGTTATAGAAGAAATCAATTTTGTTATTTGTTAAATCAGAATATAATTCTAATTTGAGACAATCTTTAAGATTCAATGTTGCTTTCTATTAGGCCGAAATTCGAGTTTTAAAACCCAAGAGGAACACTCAAGAGAAGGGGATTAGATTCCAGGATCGGCCTGAAGAGAAAACTGACGAGACTATACACATAATGCCTGAAAAGTCCGGTCATACTTCGTGCCAAATGGTAGACCAGTTGAAACCGCTCTTTCAATACATCCCAGGTCGTTTCGATAATACTCCGGCTTCTGAATAACTGCTTTTGTTCCCCACTCATCAGCCGTTTCATGTTTTTCCGGGCCGCACTCATGATATGCCGGTGTTTTTCATATAACGCCTGGAAGTTCTCCGCCTGAAGCAAATATCCGGCATCGCCGACAAATACCCCTTCCAGCCCTTCGGTCACCGCTGAAACAACCTGACTATCATGGACGCTCCCTGAGGTAAAGAACAGATTCAGTAATGCCCCTTCTGCGTCACATACCCCGTGCACTTTAAATCCGAAAAACCATCCCTTGCTCGTCTTTCCCCGGGACGCAAACCCTTTGGCTACTCGGTGACTGGCTATATAGTGGTTATCGCAGACCGGTAATGCCGTCGAATCCATAAAAAAGAGCCCGCCCGCTTCCGTTCCCCTATTGACTGCCAGCAGATATTTGAGCAGGAGCAGCAGAGCCGGAAACGATTTATTGGTTGCCTTCAGAAAATTCTCGTAATTGGGTAATCCGGGAAAAGCTGCGGTATACCTATTCCCGGCAAGCCGGTGAAACGTCTTCAGGTCATAGACCCGGTAATAAAACCGGATGATGTTTAAGGTGATGACCTCAGCGAGGCATAATCGCCGTTTCGGCCCCCGTTTCCCTTGCCAGTGCTTCATGAGCTCTTGTCCGATGGGATAGTTCATGAGCATATTGATAAAATCATCCACGATGCAATAGACTGTTATTAACATGAGTTCGTTCATGGCGCTCATCTCCTGTAAGGTTTTTTGTGGTAAATCAACCGTATCAGAGGATGGGCGTTTTTTCTACTCTTTCTTTAATAACTCGAAATTCGGCCTAGATAATTTTATCCCAAGGTAGGCTTCAATACTTTTTCTTTCAATTGTGAATGTGAATGATTTCTGTATATCCCATATTTTATCTTTGAAATAATTCTTATTGCTACGTTGGCCTAGAATTGCTGTAATGGTATTTAACAATAATTCTTTAAGACTACCGATATGGAATATATTCTCCTTTAAGATAGAGAGAAAGAAGAAGGGACTACTCCACCAATCAATGAATTTGAGGTCATGTTCTGGCTTTGTAATAGTCCCCGTGAATGAATTTGGACAGCCCTTGCCATTCATTTCTATTCCTTACCAAGAATTTTGACTTGGGTCTCCTTGAAAAGCCTCTTTATCAGAGTTTCCATCTTATGAACCAGTTTTATGTCTGTAAAGGTCAATTTTATGGTCAAGCCATCGGACGAAACCCAATACTTGACTGATTCAGGGGAAGCAACCTTACCCTTTTTTGAGGGTGTAGAGGGCTTCAATTTCCGGACTTTTGCCCTCATTTCTGACCGGGTGATCTTGCCTTTCCCATGCTGTTCAAGGAGTTCAAACCGTTCCTTGGGGTCTGAAACCCCCTTGGTTTCGACGATATCTGTTAAGGTTATGCCGGCGCATAACCTTCCAAAGAATCCAGCAATTCAGGGGTGTTATTAACTTCCTTTACCCCTACAAACAAGACCTTAATAAAACCCTCACTCTTCCCCATTGCCTCAGCAATCTGCTTTAAGGTCATCCCCTGATCCCATAATGAGGAAAGGGCATTGTAAAGGTCTAATTGGCTTAAATCTTCCCTCTGGACATTCTCAACCAACTGGATGACAGAGAGGTTTTCAGCATCAGAAACGATACACCGGATAGAATGAAAACGATCCGGTTCCTTCTTGTAGAGAAGTTGGGAAGCCATAAATCTTCTATGTCCGGTCTTGACGAGATAAAGGTCTCCGGCTTCATAAACGGTAATAGGCTGAAGAAGGCCATGCTGCCGGATGCTTTCAGCAAGTTCTTCAATGTCCTTGTATTCCTTTCGGACATTCTCCCTTATCTGGATGTCCCCAAGGGGTATGTCTTTAATAGTGAGTTTCACAGAACCTTTGTCCTGAGTCCCAACTTGTGAATTAACATTCTTTACTAACCTGAGATTCGGCATTATATGACCTCCTTAATGTCAATGCTTAGGATACTCTTGATAAGGGCCTTTACTTCCTCATATCCCTTTTGGGTTTCTGTCTTGTCAGATATTTTGTAATTCTGACCATTGATGAACTTACGAAAAACCGATGACCGGGAAATATGGCAGGGATTGATAAAGGCATTGAATGCCTCATCATTCAAAAACATATTGGTAATCTGGTTCCGGTAGGAGTTCTGATTATCAGTAAGAGGCTTCTCAAACTGATTGAATATGATATGAGTGTCAAGGTCAGCCAATTCCAAATCCACCAGTTTTTCAAATTGGTATTTTACAGCCTGATAACTGAAGATGTCTTGCTGAACCGGGATGAGCAGAACATCTGAGGCCATTAGGACATTCCCAATAATGTTGTCATAGGTAGGACTTGTATCAATAATGCAATAGTCATACTTTTGCCCCTGCAATGACCTCTTGAGCCTTTTAAGGCTATCGGTGCTTCTGAACTCATTAAGCCTGACATCTCCCCTGATTAGGTCCAAATTGTCATTTATCCTGATGTTGCACTCTTCAACCTTGGCTCCAAGGAACAGGTCAAAAATGCTCTTTTGCTGGCTTATTTCCCCGTCATTGAGATAAAATGACAGGGAGTTATTACTGGCATCAGCATCAATTACCAGACACTTATACCCGGATTTTGTTAGGGCATTTACGAACAGGATAGTCATTGTTGATTTCCCGGTTCCTCCCTTAATGCTGTTAATGGCAATTGTTTTCATTGTTCCCCCCTATACCCCAAAGCCTATTTTCTTGCTGGTGTCTTTTACCAGTTTTTCATCCCGGCACATGGACATCATATCTTCCAAGGCTGGTGTCGTGCCTGTCAGTATCATATCAATAGCCCTTTTCCGGGCTATGTTCTCAATCTGTCCCCCGGAAAAGTCATATTCATCGGCAAGGATACCTGCATCATTGTCAGAAAGATCATTAACCATTGATTCCCAAATGGCTTTCCGGCTGTCTTTGTCCGGCTTGGAAAACTCAATTTTGTATAAAAACCTTCGTTCAAAGGCATCATCAAGATTGATAGTCAGGTTAGTGGTGGCTATAAGGATACCTTCAAGGTTTTCAAGTTCATCCAATATGATGTTCTGTATGGCATTTTCAGTCTGAGCAGGACCTGTCCTTTCCCCATTGATGACCTGCCGCTTACTGAATATCCCATCAACCTCATTAAAAAATAAAATGGGGATGTTTTCTTGGCTATTCATTGCAGACTTAACAAGGCCACGATATCGGTCAAAAACTTCTTTTATACGCTTCTCACTTTCCCCAAACCATTTTGTTTTAGTTTCCGAAATATCAACTTTAATGACATCCCTTTCAGTAAGCCGAGCAATCTGTAATACTTGTTCTGTTTTTCCAACTCCAGGTTCTCCACTAAAAAGACAAGCAAAACCAAGCCTCATATTGTTTGCTTCAAGACGATCCCGGACATTTTGGAACTGGTCTTTATCCAATAATTTCTGAAGTCTCAAAATCTTTTCCCTTTCGGATTCATTATAGATAAGTTCCTTGGGCTTAATGTCCTTAAAAGAAATCCACCCCTTCGGTTTCTTTACCATAAGGTTTATAGTCGAAATCTCTCCAAGCAGGTCATCTTTTGCCTTTTCTGTAAGGGTGAAATATTGACTATCACCAAGCCCTTCATAATTTGCATTTTCAATTAAGGACAACTCTTGAAGTTTGGTTTTTTCATTAACAAGTCGTTTCCATATCCGTATTCCATGACCCCGAGTATCAAAAATACTATTTATTGTCTGGTATGATACATTCTGATCTTCATCTACTACTTGATTGCAGATAATAAGTAACAGCATCCAATCATCATCACCAAGTCCGAAAGCCTTTACCTTCTCGACAAACTCAAGGTGAGGATTTTCGATTAAGAGATGGGAAATCTCAAACTTCAATGTGTCAAAAGTAATGGTTTCATTTATTCGTTGTTCAAAAAGATCATCTAATACCCCGAAGAAATCTTCAAAGGTTAAGTCTTTACGTTGTTGTGGTTTCCATTCCTCATTATGAGTTAATACTTCAATTACATCCTTGGGAACCCGGTAGGTCTTTAAGGCATTCTCCCCAATGGCTGTATAGGAGGTGGCTCTTCCGGGATACCCCTGATAAACCCGGAAAAGTCTCTTCTCTACCAATGAATCAAAGTCCTTCTGGTATTGCAAAATCATAAGTGAGGGGGTTTTGATACTCTTTGCTACATCTCCAATGGAAACGGACTTGTCATTTTGAATGTTAAGGACCAATGAAAATAGGACAGCCTGAATAGGTGAGATATGAAGTTTATCGACCAGAATCTGAACATCGGGGGAGTCTGTTTTTAGGGCTTCCATCCCATTCTCTTGCTGTAAGACCTTGTAGATGGAAATAACATGAGACAAAAGATTCGATTCATTATTAAGCCCGATAATCGGTCGATCCATCATGTGTTTTATGTAAGCGTAAAATTATCTAACATATTTCTTGGCCCCACTGGATACCTTCAGGGCTTCCCGGCAAAAATCCTTATCCAGCCACAAGGATTCATCTACAAAGGGCAGGGATTCACCCGAATACGTGATGGCATGGAGGCAGATTTCCTTGTATGCTTGGGGAAGGCAATGGTCTTTATTCACAAACCGAAGCCCCTGATAATTTTTGAAATGTTTTATATCAGGGTAGTTTTCGAATATCCTTTCAAGGAGGATACTAAACTTTTCATAAATAATACCTCATATATAATGCAAAGAAGGTTTACGAAAGAAAGCTGAAATAATAGATGGACGATGCATTAATGCATATAATGCTTCCTTAACCACTTTAAAAAACTGAT
>BNVE01000168.1 GCA_025997875.1 Spirochaetia bacterium | reverse complement strand
GGGGAGTTAGGCGATAAATTAAGAGGACCAAGAGTTGGGGATGATCCAAAACAGGCCGGACGCAGGGTGCGGGTTGTGCGGATTTGCATCACCTTTTTACTGGTGTGCTTTGCCTGGGTGTTTTTTCGTGCCGGTTCGCTTTCCGATGCTTTTTTGATTGTCAGGAAATTTGCTTCTCTGCCGGGGGAATGGGTGGGGTATGTTGCACAGCTTCCTGAAAGGGGGATTGTGAATACGGTGCGAGCGGCGTTTCAGTTGGGGGGAGCGGATCAAGGGGTTGTTGCCAATCCTATCAGGGGGTTTGGGTTAACAGCCTTTGGGCTTTCCTTTATATGTGTGATTATATTGCTTGTGAGTGATTGGCGGACAATATCCACACCGGGAACAAAATGCGTTTTGCGGCTTCCGCTTGTGTTACGCTGGGCAGGGTATTATGCCATCGTCCTTATCGTATTGCTTAGCTGGAACGCATCTTCATCACAGTTCATTTATTTTACATTTTGAGGCCGCCATGAAAAAATTTATCAGTAAATGCATAGCATTATTATTGTTAATCGCATCATCTATCGCGGTATTAAATTATTTATATATAAAAACTACTTATTGGAAGAAAACTGTTACAGAATTAACAGAAAAATTTAAAGATGTTCCCGGCGGTATTCAACTTGCCAATGTAGGATCAAGCCATGGAGAGCTCGGTTTCGATTACACCGGTATTCCATATCGCGCCTTCAATTTTGCCCTTTCAAGTCAGCGCCATATTTATAATTATGCCCTATTGGAACAATATATTAATCATTTTGATAAAAAAGCGGTACTGCTTATACCCATATCGTACTTTGAAATTACCCGGATACAAATAAATTTCACTGATGTGCACGCAAGGTACTACCGGTTCCTTGAAAAACAATTTATAGAATCCTATTCTCTTTCAGAAAAAATTTTGTTCAATTTTGTTCCCATACTGACAGCAGGGAATACCATCAATTTTATCATCAAAGACATGCCGTTGACGAACGAGCCCATGACAGAGGCTGAATTTATAGATTACTGTAATGAAAAATACAAAGGATGGACTGCAACAGATAACCCTAATGAAATCGAAGCAGGAGAAGAAGGATTTTCATATAATCAAAGATGGGTCATCAAGATTATTGAATTTTGCTATGCTCATGACATTAAGCCCGTGCTTATCACCACACCAATAACTTCCATACTGAATAATATTTATGCGGTTCAGTCACCTGATTTCTTCGATACATTCTACCGCTTTACCCATGAAATTTTAGAGGCCTATCCTTCGTTAACCTATTTTGATTATTCTCACGACCAGCGCTTTGAAAATGATTTTTCCTTATTTCAGGATGGGGATCATCTTAATTCCCTTGGAGCTGAAAAATTTACCGCCATTGTTATTTCTGATTTACAATCCGGCGGACTGCTCTCTTTTTAACATAGTATACTACATTATCCATATCTTGTATATAAAACATTTTATTCACCCCACGACAAACGCATGAAAGAAAAGTGATATACTTTTTCATAGACCTTGGGAGGGGTTAAAGGAATGGAAGAGGTATTATCATTTCTTGAGGAGCTGGAAGACGACCGGCAGCAATGGAAAATAGTGCATAGCTTAAAAGACATCGTGGTGATAGTGCTGGACGAAACTACGTTTCGTATGGGACCCTTGCGGATTGCGATCAGTGGGTGGAAATAGCGGAATGGGCGAAATATCATCAGGGATTATTGAAAAAGGTTATAGTACTGGCGATAGACGGGAAGACGATACGGGGTAACGGGAACAAGAACCAGGACCCGCTGCACATAGTATCCGCGTGGTCGAAGGAAAGCGGGGTATGTTTTGGGCAGAAATCGGCGGATAGCAAGGGGAAAGAAGTCCCGATGATAAAGGCGCTGCTTGACATGGTATCGGTGCGGGACCAGATGGTGACGATAGATGCCATAGGAACGCAGAAGGAAATCGCGGAAAAGATAGGGAAAGGCAAGGGTGACTATGTATTGGCGGTAAAAGAGAATGAAACCTCTCGACGCCATGGGAATGATAGACCACAACTTGATTTATTATAAAGATTTACGAACCCCAACGGACATTCTTGCTAATTATAAATCAAGATTTGAAGACAGGGGAAAATTATCAACAATGGAAAGAAAAATTATCAGAGAGGGGGTATTGTTATATGAATGTCAATGAATTGATAACCGAGTGGTTTGTTCATGCTAATAACAATCTGCTATCCGCACAGCATTTATTTAACGATATGCATCCCAGACAAATTGATATAGCTTGCTACCTAAGTCAACAATGTGCAGAAACAGCCTTAAAAGGATATTTGCAATTTACAGGAATTGAACCGCCTAAAATACACAATCTGCTCATATTATGTCAATCTTGCCTTGAAAACGATAAGATTTTAGCGCAATTATGGATCCTTGCGCAAATTTGAATATATATAGTAATGCAACACGCTATCCCAACGAACTTGAAACTGATGAGACCGCTACAAAAACTGCACTGGAAAAGGCAAAAATTATATACGATTTTTGCCTGTCAAAGATACCGGAAGAAAGCAAGCCGGAAGTAGGAAGGAAAAGGCGCCAGGCTCTCTCTCGCAAGGGATAGAAGCTGGGGACACAAGCGAATTCTTCCGCCCGGCGAAACTTTAAGGCCGCAGACTGTTTATGGGTATCACAGCGATACCGTCTTCCCTGATATAGGCGGTTCCGCCGCCGGTGATTACCGCAAGAAATTTGGGGGCTTCCGCTCCGGCTTCTGTCATTTTCTTTCTGAACCGCGTAAGGGTTTTTGCCCCCTCTTCAACCCGGTGTGCGCCAAGTTTTATTTCAAAGGCCCCATAGTCGGTTCCCGGAATTTCTATGATGGCGTCAACCTCAAGTCCCGCATTATCCCGGTAATGGTACAGGCTGCCGTTCAATACTTCCGCATAAACCGAGAGATCCCGCAGACAGAGCCCTTCAAACATAAGGCCGAAGGTGTTTAAATCTTTTAGCAGTTTTTGTGGCGTTGCCCCCAGGGCGGCAATTGCAAGCGAAGGATCAACAAAAATTTTTTTGGGAGACATTCTGATCCGGGTTTTTGATCTTAACAGCGGCGCCCATCCGGGTATTTCCTCTATCAAAAAAATCTTCATCAAGTCGTCAAGATAAACGGCGATGTTTTGCCGGGAAATGCTTTCTTCTTTATCATTAGTCATATCAGCATAAATCGTACTGTCCTTCATTATGGTGGTATTATTTCTGGCCAGGGATCTCAATAAAAGTTTCAGCTTTGCAGGATTTCTCCGGGGATTATCGCTGGCAAAAGATTCGTTGGCAATGACTGAATCTATATATTGAAAGGGTATTTGCAGGGATTCTTTGGAATAGTTCCCAATATTGACGGGCCAGCCGCCCCGGGCCGTAAGGAATATCAAATCTTCCAGGGATATATCCGCATTTGAGGGGGCAAATTTTTCGTCATTGAAAAGGGCTTCCAGAGAAACCTTTCCGGTGGAATCCCCGGATTCAAAAAGTGTCATGGGCATCATTTTGATACGGGCAAAGCGGCCGGCGCCGCTGTGCAGCGGAGCTGTTTTGGGGGGAGTGGCGGAACCGGTGAGCAGAAATTGCCCGGCCTCGGGGGTTTGATCTACCGCAAAACGGACGGCGTCCCAGATTGCGGGAACCTCCTGCCATTCATCAATTAATTGGGGCTGTTTTCCCTGGAGGATAAGCGTCGGGTTTAAAAGCGCCCTTGTCCGGTTACTGTAATTGTCCGCAGGGTCCATAAGATAGGTAACGCTGTTCGCATGACGGAGGGCGGTCCAGGTTTTACCGCACCATTTGGGGCCGACTATGGACACCGCTCCAAATGTTTTTACCAGCCCCTTGATTTTGTCGTCGATTACCCTTTTTTTATATCCGGTCTTTGTCAAAGACATATCTGAACCCCTGGATTGTCATGAGCTTTCCTTAAATGATACTTTACAATATGACAAAAAGCAAGCAAAAAATGTGACAAAAAGCAAATAAAAAATGTGACAAAAAGCAAATTTATCTAAGGCCCAAAAAACGGCGGTGGATCCCCGGGGAAACGCAATTGGCGCCGATATCATTTGACAGCGGTATTTTTCCACTATAAAATGAGTTATCGTACACGCAAAAGGGCCCAAAAAATAAAGGGAGCGCCATGACTGTCAGGGAAATCGCTGAACTTGCGGAGGTCTCAATCGGGACCGTTGACCGGGTGCTTTACAAACGGGGGCGGGTATCCCCTGAAACCAGGGCCAGGGTGGAAGAAATAATTGAAAAGTACCAGTTTACCCCCAACCCCATAGCCCGGCGGCTTAAACGTAACCGGGCCTATCACTTTTGCGCCCTGCTTCCCCGGCGGGACCAGGATGCGGGCTACTGGGGGATGGCCTTACAGGGAATACAACAGGCCGCCGCCGAGATTGCCCCCCTGGGGGTAAAAACAGAGCTTATCGAGTTTGACCGTTACAGCCAGGATGAATTCCAGGCATCGGCAGATGAGGTGTTGGAAATGAAGCCCGACGGGCTCATCTTCCCCCCCATCATGCCGGATCGGACCAGGCCTTTTATCGAAAAAATCCGGCGGGCGGATATACCCTGTATCTTTTTTGATGCGGACCTGCCCGGTATGGAGCCTGTTTGCGCTATCGGCCAGGATTCCTTCCGGGGCGGCTATCTGGCGGGCAGGCTGATGCACCTCTTTGCGGGGAAGATTACCAAGCCTGCAGCGATCCTGGATGCCCACGGAGAGGATTATCATATTATCCGGCGGCGGGAAGGTTTCTTACGCTACGCCGGGGAGCACCAATTCCCCGTGCTGGTGCAGGAATATTCCGGTTACAAGGGAACTGAGATTTCGGTGGAGGAGATCCGGCGCTTTCTCCGGGACAGTCCGGAGCTTACCGGTATCTTTGTCACCAACTGTATGGCACACCGGGTCGCCGCAGCCGTAAAAGAACCGGGGGATTTTCTCCTTATCGGCTACGATCTTATCCCCAATAACCGCCTGGGCCTGCAGGAGGGCCGGATCGACGCCATCATCTCCCAGCGCCCCGAATACCAGGGCCGGGAAGCCCTGCTGAACCTGTACCGCCGCATCGTGCTGGAACAGCAGATACCGCCGCGGGTCGAAATCCCCCTGGACATGTACTTAAAGGAAAACATCCCTTCATAAATACTTTACACTATGCGGTGATTTGGGAGATGCTGGGGGAGTGAGAACCTATTTGCAGAGTAAACTCCCTTTATTCACAGGGTTCCGGCGGTGGCATTATTTTGGGTTTTCCCCAACATCCGAATCAATTAGCACAGTTTTCTTCCCCGCCGCAGATTTCTGACATAGGATTCGACATCATCCATATCCTGCCGGTCTGCCCACATCCCGAAAGATTCGGCGCTTAAAACCGCCCCTTGCTCCTGCTCATCCGCTATAAGGTAAGTATACCACAAAAAAAGAGGATAACCAAGCATCGGACGGCCAAAGACAACTATACAGAGAAGCAAAAGAAGGCGTTAGCCCCTCCCGGTATGTTTCATCGCTTGCCGGATGCACGCCCCGCGATCCCTACGCAGTGGCGGCGATCTTTTCCCGCACCAGTTCGCCGATGATTTCTGTGGGGGTTTTGTGTGTCGCAATTGCCCTAGTCATTAGGTAGTCCTCTGAAAGGGGGTCAAGGGCGACCATGGAGAAGCCCTGCCGAGTTGTAACGCCGCCTTTGGACGGATCGGTTACCGGTATATGGGTGGTAAAGTATTCATCCAGCGCGTTCCCTTCTTCATCGGTAATGTCTTGCATTCGATTCTCCTATTCGTTCATTAATGGAATGAGCTCTTTTCTACAGGCCATCGCATGAAATACTTTTACCCTGCTTTCGCCCAAATCGTTATACATTACTTCCAGCGGATTGCCTTTAGTATTAAAACCCAGCAACAGGTTTGTTATCAAATCCAACCACGAGGCGGTCATATTTGGCTGTTTTAAACGCCCATTGAATATCCGCTTCAGTAACGTCATGCTTAAAGGCTGAGGGTATGCAGATGATCTGTAATGCCATATCCATGCCTCCAGTATATCACAAATCCCGGCAGTCCCGCAATGCGCAGCCCCTACGAAATACCGCCTCCTCGCTCAAAAAAGCCGGAACGGGCTATATTCCCGCTCCGGCTATCGTATCACCTTTTTTTGCGGGGAGACCCCGGCCCGTGGCTGGCCACCGACGTGGTGCCAGGCACTTTTCGCGCTCCCCTGTGGGTCGAAATCCCCCTGGATATGTACTTAAAAGAAAATATCCCTTCATAAATACTTTACACTATGCGGTGATTTGGGAGATGCCGAGGGAGTGATAACCTATTTGCAGAGTAAACGCCCTTTATTCACAGGATTCCGGCGGTGGCATTATTTTGGGGTTTTCCCAACATCCGAATCAATTAGCACAGTTTTCTTCCCCGCCGCAGATTTCTGACATAGGATTCGACATCATCCATATCCTGCCGGGCGCGGTTCAATTGCCATATTTTATCAAGAAATCTTCCGGTGATATTGCCGGTATGGGCGAATTGACAAAATCATCAGTATTTCTGGTGATAATATAGTCTGCGGTTTCCCGTTGGGACGTGGCGCTAATCACGGCATCTTCAAAGTCTTCAATGGGAGAAACAGTAGCGGTGTAAATATCCTGAATTGTGGTATCCACAAGCGTGAGCGTTTCCAATAGATCAATAACCGCGTTTAAGGCTTGCCGGGAATCTTTTCGGCTTTTTCGTACAATATAGTACACATCCGTAATTGAACTTGCGCTAATGATACCGTCAATCTGTCCATCTATGACCATTAAGAATACATCCCCGGAATACTGCACATGGGGCTGACGCTGTTCGAGGACATCAATTACGATGTTCGTATCAATATAGATCTTCATTGCCCGGACAACCGTTCTTCCCGCGCTTCTTCGAGGGAGACCGGGTTATCCGCCGTAAGTCCTATAAGCCGGTTGAAAGCGGCGTGCTTTTTTTCCTTTTCCGCCTTAGATACCGCCCCTTTTGGCATGGTATTTAAAAAGGTAATGAGAACTTCACATTTTTCTTTTACCGGTATCGTTTGATTCACGGTAACGGTATTTCCATCATAAAAACCCTTAACTGCTACCATTGGTTCCCCTACTCATATTCTATATTATACAATATTATGGCTCTGCAATCAACAACCCTATCCGCTATCCCCAGGGCAAAAGCATTTAGAATTCCATGATAAACTTCTATTCTTCACTGGGAGGGGAAGAAAGAATGGAAGTAACGCAAGCCGATATAACCAAAATGACCGATTTTTTGGGGGAGATTCACGATCCC
>BNVE01000167.1 GCA_025997875.1 Spirochaetia bacterium | reverse complement strand
CAAGATGTTTTGATGGCTTAATTGTTAACCAAGCCACAAAAATCTTTTTTATTTTTACCGCCAGGATTTATTCGCTTTTCCCACTTTTTTTTGGAATATTCTTTATGGTTTTTAATAATAAAGAATATTCCAAAAAAAAGTGGGAAAAGCGAATAAGTCCTGGCGGTAAAAATAAAAAAGTTTTTTGCGGCTTGTTTAACAGTTAAGCCATAAAAGCCTCTTGTGCCGGCGCCAAATAATGCTTGAGACAAATAAGCGTCTACGATGCCGTTCAGTTTCAAAGTATATTTTTCAGGGATACGAAATATGGACTTATCCCGATATGAAGCAGGAATTCTTAAATGATGTATTGCAAAAAAAGCCCAGGGTAATTGTATTACCGCCGGATGATTATCATTTGGATGCTTGGTACAACCCAATTTTCGATATGATTGATAACGAATACCGGCTTTTGTCGGAAGAAACCGGTTACACTTTGTTTATTCGCGGTGGGATTTAATGCCCCGCTCTTTCAAGGCAGCCGCTTGCGTGGCATCAGAAAGCCGAACGGTACGCGCTTTTCCCTTTGACACCGCTGTTAAACCGGATCGCTTTATAGTAGAATACAACCATGATCAAGCCCCAAACCAAAAAAATAAAACCCCAGATCCGGCGCTGGACCCTGTAGGAAACAACGGTAAGATCGCGTACTCTGTTGATGGTTTAACTTGGACGCCGGTATCTCAAACAATTTTTGACCGCGATCATCCTATTAGAGATATAGCTTACGGTGGTGGTAAATTCGTTGCAGGGGGATTGGGGTGGAATGGCAAGAAAGCAGCGTATTCTTCTGATGGCATTACATGGACCGCAGTACCTGACACACTGTTTGACGTTTACATTTATGGTGTAGGCTACGGTAAGGGAGGGAATATATGACTAAAGAATATTTTAATACATTTGAAGAAACAATAATGAGATATCTGCTCTTTCTGGTTCATATTCAATGGAGTTGTAAATTGATAAAAACGGGCAGGGAAAATCGCTCTGCCCGTTTTACCTTGTTGGTATTTTCAATCCCGAAAGCGCGGCATTTAGGTAGTCAATAAACGACTTCATCAACAAAAATATTTGTTCGCGTTGAACCATTCACGGTTATTGTTGTTTTCCAAGTCCGTGAGGTATGGAAAAATGCTATTCATACTTCCCACCTTGCAATTTTATATATTTTCAGAAGCTATCAATTTGTGTAAGCAATTCCGAAAAAATCGCTCATCGCTTGATAGAAATCCGAAAAATTCATCGTCTATCTTTTCAACGATCGGTAACGCCCGTTTGATTGCTTCCTGCCCTTTTTTCAAGAGCCATACGGCATTTGCCCTTGTATCGTTCGGATTTGCCGCCCGTTTCAAGAACCCCTTTTCTTCCAAGCCCCGAATGATTTGTGAAACGGACATAACATCCATATCCGCCATCTTTGCGATATTTACCTGTGTCACATATTCGTCCGACTGGCACAGAAAATTCAGCACCGTCATAACCACGAATTGCGGGTGAGTTATACCAACTTCCCGCAATTCATTTTTTATTGTGGAGTGCCATTTGTTGTAAACACGGATAAAAACCAATCCTGTTGAAGCGTCGGAATCCTTTTTGAATTTAAGAGACGGAAACTCCATCTATTTCTCAACCTCTCTCTTGATTTTCAAAGCCGCGCCGGGCACATCAGAGAACACGCCGCTGAGAAAACCAAGGTCATCTTCGCCGGGGTTTTCTTTTTCCAGACGAACGCTGTGCCGGATATAGGTCTTGCCGTTTTCCCGCAGTATTTTATGCCCAAAATAAAGACTACCCATTCCCGGAACGTCCGTCCTGTCGCAGTAAGAAGCGTTCTCGACAACTTCTGTTAAGGTAAACGGCATATTGGGCATTTCTTTCAATTTCATGCTGCCCGTTGTGCCAGTTTTGACCTCGCCATCGAAAACTATGTTTTCTAAATCATCTTCCCAGACATAGCGTTTTGCGGGGTCGGCGTAATAAGGCCAAATTTTCTCCGCAGGGGCGTTCACTTCAAGCGTGAATTGCAGTTCCATAGACACATCTCCTTTGATAAGTAGCATTATAATAAGTATACTTATTATAATGCTATCCAACACATTTGTCAAGTCTTTTTTTTCAGCCCGAAAGCGGCTTTTAACCCTTCGCAGGGCGCGTTTTGTGCCTTACGCTGTCTTTATTTTCCCCGCTTAAAAAAGTTCCTCTGTTAAAAAAGTTCCTCTTGACAAAAGACCAAAGGGGCTTGAACTGGGGGCGATAGACTACATAACAAAACCCTTTGTGTCAAAATTGCTGAACAAGCGGGTGGAGCTGCACCTGCGGCTCCTGGAGCAGGACGAGAAGCTGCGGAGGTTCAACACTCAAGATGGTGGCGGACCTGGTGGAGCGTCGGGACGGCGATACCGGGGGCCATATCATGAGGACCCAGCGGAACCTGAAAATACTGTTGGACGCATTGATAGAGTCGGGGTTTTACCGGGACCAGATTGATCCGGCTTGGGACCTGGAGCTTATCACGCTGTCCTCGCATCTGCACGATGTGGGAAAGATAGCCATAGACGACAGCATATTGCGGAAGCCGGGGAAACTGGACCGGGACGAGTTTGACGAGATAAAGAAACATACGACTTACGGCATAGAAATAATCGACCGGATTTTGAAAAATGGAGGGAATATATGACTAAAGAATATTTAATGAATTAGCGGAAGATGAGAATAATGATGGCAAAGACGATCCAGGCGGACCGGATGATATAGGTGATTTTTTATCCGGCAGGATAAAATAAATTTTTGAGTAATATACAAGGTCTGGTGTAACTCTAAAGGCGCCTGGCGTCACCGGCGGGGGTTTGGGGGTGGAACCCCCAGGAGGGAGGGATAGCGGAAAACCGCAGGTTTGGAGCGAAGGGGGGACTCCCCCCTTTTTGATCCTCAGATGCCTGACACCGCTGTTAAACCGGATCGCTTTATAGTAGAATACAACCATGCTCAAGCCCCAACCCAAAAAAATAAACCCCCTGATCCGGCGCTGGTACGGGTCCCGGCTTGGATAGCCCGCTCCCGGCTTCTGACCCTGTGGCCCCTGCCTGCCGGGGTTTCCTTGTCCACGCCTATGCGGATATGCGCAAAAACCGGCTCTTTTTTTTGGGCCGCCTTGAGGACGGCCGCTCCTTTGTGGCGGTGGAACCGGTTCCCCATCCTTCTTTCCATGTGTACGAAAAGGACCTGCCCCGCTGCGGTCCCCTGCTTTCCTCTATTAAATACGAAGTTAAGCCCGCCCTGCTGGAATCCTTTGCCGGGAATGGAGCTCTGTCCCTGCTTGAGTTTTCCCGTATCGGCGACCGGACTGCGGCCTTTAACAACCTGGCCCGCGGGGGCATCCTCAGCCCCGATGGGGACATGAAGCTCACCGACGCCTTTCTTGCGGATCATCAGATCCGGCTCTGGATGGAAATCCGGGGCCTCTCCCGGCCGGGCCGACTGGTGGACCTGGTTTTTCCCGAGCCGATTCTAAGCCCGGTTTCGGACGCTGAAAGGGCCGGGGTAGTCCCGCCCCTGCGTTTAGCCTCCATCGACATTGAAACCGATACCCAAAAAGGAACCATCCGGGCCATTGGCGTCTCCTGGGCGGAGGCCCGGTCCCTGACGGGGGATGCTTCGGCTTTCAAGGGCCTGGTACGGGTGCTTACAGAAAATGCGCAGAAAAGCGAAGTTTTTCTGCATTGTCAATCAGCGGAACCGATTGAAGCTCTGTCCCCCGCGCCGCTGATCTTCCACGGCGACGAAGCTTCCCTCTTGCGCGCCTTTATCGCCGATATCCAGGCCGGGGACCCGGATGTGCTTACGGGCTGGAACTTTTTGGACTTTGACTTCAAACACATCGCCGAACGATGCGCCTGTTTGGGTATACCTCTTGCCATTGGCCGGGCCGGGGAGGATGCGAAATTTTTCGATAGCAGCGGCGCCGGGGACCGGGAGGGCCGCAGGTCTGCGGCGGCACTGGTTCCGGGGCGGCAGGTGATCGATGCCCTGCGGATAGTCCGCGCCGGCGGGCGGGGTCTGGTGGCCCAGGGTGAGGGGGGGCAATTTTCCGATTATTCACTGGAATCGGTGTCCCGGGCGGTCCTGGGGGAAGGTAAACTGGTCGCCTTTGAAAAAACCTATACCGGCAACAACGCCGGGGAGGAAAAGATCGCCCGGCTGAACCAGCTTTACGCCGAGGACCCCCTGACCTTTGGCGAATACTGTTACCGGGATGCGGAACTGGCCCTGCGTATCCTCGCCGTGACCGGCCTTTTTCAGCTTACCGTGGAGCGGGCCAGCCTTACCGGGGTCAGCCTGGACAAGGCCTGGACCAGCGTGGTCAGCTTTGAGCGGATCTACGGCCTGGAACTGCGGAAGCGGGGCATTGCCCCCCCGGTGGATGAGACGGGCCGCGCTGTCTCGGGGGCTGCCGGGGGAACCGTGCTGGACCCCTTACCGGGCCTTTTTCGCAATGTGGCGGTTTTCGACTTCCGCAGCCTCTATCCCAGCATCATGCGCACCTTCAACATCGACCCCCTTTCCCACGCCCGTGCCCCCACAACGGAGCTGATTAACGCGCCGAACGGCGCCGCTTTCTCCCGGATCCCCGGAATCCTCCCGGAGCTGATCACCGGCTACTTCACCTCCCGGCGGAAGGCCCTGGAAGCGGGGGATGAGACCGCATCCCAGGTGTACAAGATTCTGATGAACAGCTTTTACGGAGTCCTGGGGACCAGGGCCTGCCGCTACGGGCGAACCGAACTGGCAGGGGCCATCACCTCCTTTGCCCGGAAGTGGCTCCTCCTCTCCCGGGACTGGTTTACCGGCAGGGGCTTCAAAGTGCTTTACGGGGATACGGATTCCCTTTTTGTGGAAACCCCCCTGGATAATACCGCCGGCTACGATGAGTTCCGCTCCTATTGCGGGGAGCTGGCTGCGGAGCTTAACCGCTTTCTGACCGAAAAGATCCGCGCCGAATACGATCTGGAATCCTTTATCGAACTCCGTTTTGAGAAACCCTACCGCAGTCTCCTGCTCCCCCCTCTGCGCAGCGGGGCCTATGCCGGGGAGGAAGCCGGGGACAGAGCTGCTTTGCGGGGCAGGGCTGCTCTCCCTCGCGGGAGAGCTAAGGGGTACGGGGGTTTCCTCATCGATCCCAATGGGGGCGAGGAGACCGTGGAAGTGAAGGGCATGGAGGCGGTACGGAGCGATGTGACCCCCCTGGCCCGGCGGCTGCAGCTTGAACTGTTGGAACTGGTTTTTTGGGGCGCCCGGGATTCCGGTTCAAGCTCCGGCGACAGCGGGTATGCGGAATTCCGGGAAAAGGTCGGCGAGACCCTGAAAGATCTGCGGGAAGGCAAACTCGACGGGGAACTGGTCTACCGCAAGCGGCTTTCCCGGCCTCCGGAGTCCTACACGTCCTCCACCCCGCCCCAGGTTAAAGCCGCCCGGGCCCTGGGCTGGAAGGGCCGCCGGGGTACGGTGGAATTTGTCTGGACACAGACCGGGGCGGAGCCGGTTTCCCTGCCCCACGCCCCCCTGGATTACGATCATTATGCCAATTCCCAGGTGCTGCCCGTGGCAAAGTCCATTGCGGACGCCCTTCATTGGGACATGGATTCATTTTTTCAGAAGGGAAAAGGCCGCTCCCCTGATGCAGGACAGATGGAACTGGAATTTAATGCTTAAGTTTCCCAGCCGAGTTCCTTGGAGGCCTTGACGCTTATTTCTTTTAGAAACCGGCAGACCTCTTCGGTCTTCTGCTTATCCATCCGGGTAACCGGGGCGGAAACGCTTATCCCCGCTACCACCTGGCCCTGATAGTTTTTTACCGGCACCGCGATACACCGCACCCCGACTTCGCATTCTTCGTTATCCATGGCGCAGCCCGCTTTCCTGACCTGCTCCAGTTCTTTTTTAAGATCCTTAAGGCTGGTGATGGTATTATTTGTGTATTTGGGGAAGCCGACTTTTTTTTCAAGTTCCTCAAGCTGGGTATCGGAATAGTTGAGCAGGTGTAGTTTGCCCACCCCGGTGGCATGCATGGGGGCGATATGCCCAATCCGGTGCAGGGTCTGGAGCATCCGGCCGGGGCCTTCCTCGGTGGCGATGTAGACCATCTGCATATTCTGCTCCACGCAGAGGGACGCCGATTCATTAAAGGCCGTTGCCGCTTGTTTCACATATTTTGAAAGTGAATTCTGAAAGGGATAACTCCTGCTTGCCCGGGAACCGAGTTCCACCAGTTTGAGGGTAAGGTAATAACAGGAGGTATCCGGATCCTGCCCCACATAACCAAAATCAATAAAGGTATTGAGAAAACGGAGCAGGGTGCTCTGGGGCATCCTGAGGCTCTGGGCGATATCCTGCAATCGGGCCGGGGCGTTGATCCTTGTCATACCCTCCAGAATTTGAAGCGCCTTCCGCAGGGACTGATTTTTTTTAATACCTTCACTGGGCTGTTTTGCCGTTTTTACCTGCATCTTTCATCCTGTTAATATAAAACTATATCGGAAGAAGGATAAAAAGTAAACAGACAAATACAAAAGATCCCCCGCCCTGTGTTTTAGAACACCGCCGCCTTGAGCGCTATGTCTATTTAATTGTATAACCGCCGTCCACCAGGAGGTTGTGCCCGGTGATCATTGCCGCAGCATCACTGCACAAAAAGGCGATGATCCCCGCGATCTCATCGGGTTCGGCAAAACGTTCCGCGGGGATTTCCTTTTTGAAGGCATCACCCACAGGCCCGTCCCATGCCCTGTGTCCCAATTCGGTCAGCACCACCGTGGGAGACACGGCATTTACCCGGATGCCGTATTTGCCCCATTCCATAGCCAGGACCTTGGTCATGGAGATGATTCCTCCCTTGCTGGCGCAGTAAGCCACGTGCCGGTCCAGGGCAATAACCCCGGCCTGGGAGGCCATGTTGACGATGCTGCCGGGCCGCTTGTTTTCGATCAGGTATGCGCCAAAAACCTGGGCCATCATAAAACTGGCTTTAAGATTGATTTCGATGGTCCGGTCCCAAAAATCCTCACTGATGGATTCAGCCTTTTCAAGGGCCGCAATACCGGCGCTGTTCACCAGAATGTCTGCGCCCCCAAAGGTTTTAACCGCAGCGGCGATCACGCTTTTCCGGTAGGCGTCTTCGCACACATTTCCGGATACGCCGATGTTTTTGCTCCCCAGCTCTTTGGCAATGGCGTCCGCCCCGGGGTTAAGGTCCGCAATAACCAGGTTAACTTCCTTTTTTGCAAAGAATTCCGCAGTGGCCAGCCCTATGCCGGCGGCGCCGCCGGTGATAATTGCGGTCTTGCCCTTAAGAGAAAAATCCGCATCCGCGCCATGATAAGCAATCATATTCGCCTCCTGTGCCTGACAATTATACTATTAAAAAAAGATTTTGTGTAATAGAGTTGTTCAACAACCCACGACAAACGCATGAAAGAAAAGTGATATACTTTTTCATAAGACCTTGGGAGGGGTTAAAGGAATGGAAGAGGTATTATCATTTCTTGAGGAGCTGGAAGACGACCGGCAGCAATGGAAAATAGTG
>BNVE01000166.1 GCA_025997875.1 Spirochaetia bacterium | reverse complement strand
AAGCCTTCGGGGTTATCCTTTTCCACCACCGGGAGCCCGGTTTCGATGCTGTAGGCGGAACGGATCGCCCCATTCGGCTCCTGACGATCATAAAAAACATCCAGGGTCGGGTGGGCCTGGTAAATCCGGTTTGAGTAGACCAGAAAAAAGGACGAATAAATGGCGTCCGCCTGCTGGACCACGGGACTTCCCGGATATGAAAAAAATTTCCCCTCAATGGCGCTCTTTTCGCCGTCGGTGTTCCAACAATCCTGAATCCATGCCCAGGTTTTGTCATATATGTCTACAAAATCCTGATCATAGAAATGAATTTTGGGGAAATCGCGCTTTGTCAACCGTTTGCTCCTTGGATGCACTTATGTATATAATCAGTCAAGACTATTCTATACCACTTAAAAAGTCAAATTTACTCTTTACTTTTTTCGCCCCCGGCACTGCCGGAAACTTCGTTACCCGCTGCAATTGCTTTACTGACTGATTTATTATACATTCAAAATGGTAAATTTGCTATTGTTTTTTTGGAGAAAATGAGTGTATAAATCCTATATTTTACTGCCGTCGCTCACCAAAACCTTCTGTTCCTGCGGCGCCATCGTCAAAGATGCCCCCTTTGAGCGAAACCTCAGCGCCCCGGCGCCCCCCAAAGGCCCCGATGGGAAACTGGCGGCCCTTTCCCGGCTGAGTATCAAGCCGGGAACCGACGCCTTTGAGGAAAAGCCCCGGTTTGAGCCGGTCCAGGGGCTTGCCCCCTTCAGCGCCGGGCCCGAAATCCCTGCGGCCTCAACCGGGCTGCAGGGCGGCGAAGCTTCCCTTCTTGAGGCCCCGGACAGTTTTACCCTGGAACTTCCCGAAGGGCGGCGCCGGCTTCCGGAAAGGGCCCTATTCCCTCAGGCGGGACTTTTCCGGTTACGCCGGCACACGGGAACTGTGACGGGAAGCGGAATTGGGAAGCACAGGTCAATAAGGAGTTAATAATGAACAACAGAATGAAGGAACTGATACGGATAGGCATATTTTATGACGGGTACTACTTTTACAAGGTAAGCAACTATTACAAATACGAACACGAAAAGAAGGCCCGTATCAGCATCACCGGGCTGCATAACTTTATCCGCCACGAAGTTGCAAGAAGCACCGAGTTAAACGATATACGGCTTTGCCAGATCATCGACGCCCACTACTTCAAGGGCCGCTCCTCTGCCCGGGAATTGGGTGAAAAGGTACAGAGTGAGCGGATTTTCGAGGATATCCTGATGCGGGAAAACATCGTAACCCATTACCTTCCCCTCAAGTACAACAGCGAGAACAATACTCTGCAGGAAAAAGGCATCGATGTATGGCTGGCACTGGAAGCATACGAACTTGCGATATACAAAAAATTTGACATCCTGGTCCTGGTCGCCGGGGACGGCGATTATGTCCCCCTGGTCCGCAAACTCAACACCCTGGGAACCCAGGTCATGCTCATCAGCTGGGATTTTTCCTACAATAACGAAAACGGCGTAAGCGCCGAAACCAGGACATCCCGCCAGTTACTGGAAGAAGTACTATACCCCGTATTGATGCATGAACGGATCGAGAAACAGCCCAACAGCGATATTATCCAGGACCTCTTTGTCATGGACCGGCCTTATATTGTTCAGCCGCCCCTGCTGGAAACCGGACCAAAGGAAAAGGTAATTGAATCTGAGGAACAGGAGTCGGAATCAATTATCATAAGTGTAAAGGATGGTTTTGGTTTTATAAAAGACGAAACCGTCAACAATGTTTTCTTTCATTACAGTACCCTTACCAACCGGGATTTTGACGAACTGGAACCGGGGATGAAGGTAAGCTATATCCGGGAAGAAGACCCGGAACGCAGCAAACGGGACGAAACACCCCGTTACCGTGCCGCCAGGGTTACGGTGATTGACTAAGCTTTACTTTCCGGACAGGGGATTTTTCTCCCGGTAATCCTTTTAATTTATCCGCAGTTTTTCTGCCGCCGCAAAATCTGCGCCTGCCCGTCCCTCTTCGCCTTTCTTCTGCCAGGCGTTGCCCCGGTTCACATAGGCCCGTTCAAATTTCCGGTCCAGTGCAATGGCCCGGTCAAAATCCGCAATGGCCCTTTCCAGGTCACCCTTGCTGTACCATGCATTGCCCCGGTTGTTATAGGCAAGGGTGTAATCGCCCTTCAGTTTGATTGCCGCATTGTAGTCCCCGATGGCGCGGTCGTCGTCGCCCTTTTGGTAATAAAGACTGCCCCGCTTGTTATAGGCCGATGCGTTCTTCGGCTCCAGTTCTATGGCCCTTGTATAGTCGGCAATGGCGCGGTCAAGGTCGCCCTTTTCACCGTACGCATAGCCCCGGTTAATATAAGCGTCGGTGTAGTCCGCATTTAAACTGATGGCCCGGCTATAATCGGCGATAGCCTTTTCCAAATCTCCCCTTTCGCCGTACAGATAGCCCCGGTAATTATAGGCCTCCGCATAATCGCTTTTGATCCCGATAGCCTGGGTATATTCAGCAAGGGCCTGGTCGTAGTCCCCGTCCCTGAACAGCTTTGCCCCGGACAGGAAACGCACGTAGTGGGGCTCCATTCCCATGGCCTGCATGGCGTCAGCGTCGATCTTCTGATAGTTTACGGGGTTAAGTTCCGGGATATACACCCCAAAGGAAGGCAGGGCCCCGCTGAAATTCCCCATCGAAAGCCGGGGCCGGTAATTAAAGGCCAGCTCCGCGCTGCGGTTATTCAGGACATCCACGGTCCGGGTCTCCCGGTAGCCGTTCCGGTACGCAAGGGTTACGGTATAGGTTCCCTCGGGGAATCGACGTGTCTGTGTTTCCATGGATTCAATATACCCGGTCTCCGCAGAAACAGTATTACTGTCAACGCCGTTCTTTGATACGCTGCTGATGTTAAGGGTCCCGGGAAAGAGGGTACTGATCCGCAGCTCACCGGGGTCCAGATACCGGTCCAGGAGCATAAAATCCTCCGCAGGGAATCCCGCAAGGACTCCGCCGGGCTTGCCTTGTACAGCATAGCTGAGGAAAAAACCGGCGCTGATATAACGGCCCGTACTGCCGGAGGGGGAATCCTGCACTGCGGGGAGCTTCGTCAGAAGTTCTGCGGGAATCCCCAGGACCCCCTGCCCGGAGAGCCTTTCCCGGAGGCGATCAAAGGCAGCCTGCGCCGCCGGTCCGGCGTCGGCATTCAGAAGCACCAGGGTATGCCGGGCTTTTATTTTCAGAATGTTTTCCAGCAGGTCCTGTTTGCTTATATTCTGTTCCCCCTTCCAGACAAAATCTCCTTTCCCGTCAATGCCCGGACTGCCTGAAAGGTAACATACAAACGTATCTTCCGGCGCAGCGCGGAAAGCGATTTCATCAAAGGCCGCTTTAAATCCCTGCCTGTCCGCTTTCTGACTGCGGTGTATCTCCACCTTTGAATAGAGACTCCCCGTCTCCTGCCGGGAAAACAGTTCCCCCAAAGCATCGGCATAAGCAGGAGCCTGCCCATCCCCCAGGACGGCGATGAGCACATACAGCGCAGGTTTTACCCGCATCCCCGTCTCCGCCTGCGGCGCAGTATTACTGTTTAACCCACCATCCGTCCCGGTGGAAGCCGCTTTCCCCGGGATAACCTGTTCCACCCCGCGCCGCTCCGATTCCACCGTATGCTGCCTGTTGAAAGCAGAAACCAAAATCAGATTAGTGTTCAACGCCGTCCCAATATTCACCCTTAACTCGTAACAGGTTTTGCCCTTTTCCCTGTAGTGCTTTTCCGCCTTTTCCGCTATATCAATCAACCCTTCAAGAACATCCTGCCCCCGCCCGTTCCGGCGGTAAAGCGCCAGAGCCCCAATGCCGCCCTTCTGTTCCGTCACTTTCACCCGGATTACCCCGCCGCCTGAGTCCAAAATAGTCACCAACGGCGGCCTGTGGCGTTTCCGCAGTAAATCTGCGAGTACCCCCGCAGCCGGCCCTTTTCCTTTACCCATGGCATTGATGATCATATCCGGCCGGTGCAGCACTTCCGAAAACTGATTCAGGCCAAAGCTCTCATCCCCGGCCCGGACAGCGATAAGGGCGCCGCCCCCCGGAGAAGCCGCATAATACCCCGTACCGGCGATACTGATCCACTCCTGATCCGTTTCGTCATGCCCAAAACTGTAAAACCGCACCAGCTCCTTCCCCGCCTTCCCCTTTGCGCCGTCCAGAAGCCCCACACTCCCATCCCTATTAATACTGATACCAAAACGCCCCGCCCCGGCATTCCCCCCCGGCATGACATCGATCCCATCCCCCGCCCGGAAAGCCCTGACCTGCTTCCCCGCAGTACCGCTGCCCGCGCCAATATCCCAAACCCGAACCTGCCCATCCTCCGCCAGGGTAAACAAAAAATCCCCATCATCACTAAATTCCGCAACCCTAATAGGCGAAAGATAAGCTCCCCCCAAAGGCGCCAACCCCGGCAAACCCTTCCCGGCGCAACTAACCAGAAGCGCTACGAAGCTAACCAGAAACCCTGCGAGAAAAAGAATCCAAAAAAATTTAAAAAAATTGTATTTAAAGTTGCACCTACTGAAAAAATTCATCCTATTAAGAATATCGACCAAAAACCAGCTCCCCCATATCAAATAGAGTGAGCCGCCCCCCCAGAGCCCATTGTCCACAAAGCAGGCGGAGGCGCCGGACATTCACGATGCGAACCAATTTGGAATTCCCCGCTGTAGCAGACCCGTACTCGGGGCTGCGGAAGCGGATTCTACAAGTGGTGAGCATCGGGGATGCCCGGCGCCTCCGCCTGTATTTGCGAACAAAGCCCCTCAATCCAGCTCCCGATTAATCATATCCCAAGCCATATACGCCCCGGTCTGCCCAAAAACAGGTTCCACCCGCAGTTTGGAAAGCCCGCAGTTTGAGATGGGTATCAGGGGGAACCAGGTACGGACGCCGAAGCTGGTTTTGATCATCCACTGGATAATCCCGTGGTGGGTAACCACGATTACCTTTTCCGCGCCGCTTGCTTTTGTACCGTTCCGGATTTCTGTCCAGGCCCGCATGGCCCGTTTGTAGAGGGAAGCGGCGGATTCCGCGCCGGGCACCCCATCCCAGCTGCGGGCCTGGAACTGTTGCCAGCCCTCCGGGTCCTCCTTTTCCATATCCGGCATGACCTTGCCGGTCCAGCTTCCCAGATCCAGTTCCTGGAGGTCCTCCAAAAAAACCGGAGGCGGCAATGCTACCTGGGCAGCGATAATCTCTGCGGTCTCCACAGCGCGGTTCAGGGGCGACACATAGAGCAGGGTTCGGCCGCCTTCGCAGGGGGACCGGCTTGGGGACAGTATGTTCCGCAATGAACGGCCCCGTTCCGCCGCCTGCTCCCGGCCTTTGGCGGTCAAGGGATAATCAAGACGGCCCTGCAGAATCCCCGCGATGTTCCCCTCGCTCTGGCCGTGGCGGATAAAATAAAAATCTACCGGTTTTTCAATATCCGCAAAGAAGCCTTCATTCACTACTCGTTTCCCCCAAAAACCGGAGCCGCAGGCCGGGCTTCCCCTCCGGAAGCTTCGCCGGGAACAGCCGGAGGCGCTGCCGGAACACCCGGCGAAGTTCCCCGGGGAGGTTCAGGGGTTATAACCCGTTCCGGAACAGCGGCCTGTTCCTCACGGGTAAATATCCGGATGTGTTCCACCGCGGTACGGTGCTTCATCTTGAGAACCAGAATCTGCTCCTGGGGCTGGTATACCCAGCCGGAAGAATCGTAGCGTTCAAACTGGGGGTCGGTGCGGAAGTCGATGCCGTAAAGCTGAAGCTTGGCAAAAGGCCGTATTCCCCGGATGATCATGTGATGGGCTTCTCCCACCGGAAAGGTAACCGCAATGTCCAGAATATTATCATTCTGGGTTGCAGATATTGCCGAAACGGCGGTCCAGGCCCAGATGCCGTTTTGCCCGGGGACTATATCCGCAACCCGGGGGTAGTATTCGCCGGGCTGGAGTATCCGGTAGAACCGGGCGGAATTGATCCGGGCCAGGCCGCCCTCGGCGAGTTCCCCCGCCTCATTGATATGCATCCCCGCAGGGATCATGCCGAAACTGTCCTCCAGGGAAAGGCAGGAGAGGATCAGGGAACGGCCCAGGGCTATCCAGTCCTCCTGGCCCGAAGCTTCCGCCCAGGCCAGCAGGGCCTTTCCCAGACGCAGGTTGAATTCAATATCCGCCGCGCCATCCCGAAATACCAGGATCATATCGGTCCCCGGTATTCCCGGAACCGCCTGCTCAGCCCCCTGCCTGCTGCTTCCCGCCGGGGCCTGAGGGACAGCGCACCTGCGAATACCTTCGGAAATGATAAAACAGGACTGATCCACCAGCCGCTCAAAGGGATTGTCCCCCCTGGGACGGCGCCGCCAAAGATCAACCACCCCCTCAAGGATGCCCGCCGTCAATTCCAGCGCCAGAGAGGCGGGATCGATGGCGTGAATCAGGGCCGACCCGCCATCCATAAAATTCGTATACCCCCGGATTGCGAAAAATTCAAAAACATTGGCTTCCCGCAGAAAATCCAGGGATTTTTCGTTAATCTGCCGGGAAAGACGGCTGATTTTTTCCCGCTCCGCCGCGGCGAAGGTACGGGCCGCCATATCCATGCCCCCCAGGTAGACCGAAGATTCATAGCTCCGCTGGGCCCCGCCAAGAAAGGCCGGGGGGACCGCGGCAAGCGCCGCCTTGTAATTGCCCCGCCTGACCGCCTCGCCCTCATAGGCGATGACCATATCCTCGTCGTTCTGGAAGGGAACCACCCGGTTCCAGAGGGAAAAATTCTGATCCCGCCAGCGGATAAGGGCTTCGTTGTAGGCTTGGGCGGTCCGGGCTGCGGGGATGATAAAATCTGTCGGGCTAAAGGCCCGTTTTTCCGGAATGGCCCGGTACGCAATGGAAGCGCCCCCGGCCCGGAGGAGGAGCCGTCCCGGTTCATCATCCTGAATTGCACGGCCAAAGGTATAATTAAGCCCCTCGGCGGTGACAACAAGCTGATCGTCCTCCCCTTCCCGGACGCGGGAACTCCTAAGAGGTTTATAGGGAAGGCTTATCCCAACGGCGCCTTCGGCAAAATTTCCGCTGATCCGCAGCTCCGGGGTCCCCCCGATATATTGGGTAAAAAACAGGAGCTCATTTCCCCCGGGCAGGTGAAAACCGGCGGTCTCCCCGGATATGGTCATGTATTCGGGAAAAACCTCGGTCTTCCTGCCCCCGGCGTCGATCAGGATAAGGGATTCATCCTTATCCCCCCCGGTCATGAAGAATTCGATCCCCCCAAAAAAGACCTTTGCCCCATCCGCAAGGGGGTATTCACCGACGTTGGCCGCAGCTTCAGCATTTGCCTCCCCGTTTTCCGGGACACGGTACTGACCGGTGATCAGCAGGCTCCCGACCTGCTGGTTAAATCCCCCCTGTTTGGCAAACTGGATCATCACCAGAACGACAAATACCCCGCCATACAGGCCGATAAGGCCGATCAAGCGGGGGAATACAGGTTTCCTTATCATAATTTATTGTATACCATATCTTACCATGAATTCCAGTTCACGCATTGCCTTACGTTAAATCTTACCATAGCGGATCGAATTCCTTACGTTAAAATCTTACCGTAGCCCATACACTAAACCGGCCGCCGCGGACTATTGTCCGACGGCGCCGGGGGTACCTATGGGGC
>BNVE01000165.1 GCA_025997875.1 Spirochaetia bacterium | reverse complement strand
TATGCTGGCATCATTCACGAAATGCGCGTATAATTAAACCATAATTGGTATATTTTTGCACTATTCTTTCCTAATCAACTCGCTATATATGATTTTTTTGTTTCTCATAGTAAATGCTTTTGCCCTGTTTTGCCCTGCTTGAGTACTTGACATTTATAAAATATTGGGGCAAAATCCTCTTAAATAAGCCGTAACAGGCTTGGAAGAGTTTGGGGCAGCCCACCCTCTTAATCTGCGGGAATAGCTCAGTGGTAGAGCGCGACCTTGCCAAGGTCGATGTCGCGGGTCCGACTCCCGTTTCCCGCTCTCAGGCCGGAAAACCAAAAGGTTTCAGCATATGACCGTTATTACCTGAGCAGCTTTACGGCAATTGCAGAGTATTTTGGGTATCTTGTCCGCCAACACTGATCAATCGAAAATCAGCTGCACTGGTCCCTTGATGTTTGTTTTGCCGAAGACGCCTCGCAAGTCCGTAAAGACCACGCACATCGTACAGATGTGTTCGATCACGATGTTTTATTTGGTAAATGTTAAATGCTTTTGCCCTGCTAGACCCGTATTTTGACCCGTATTTTGAGATTGACAGGAATACAGGCCTATGTTATATTCATATTGATAAATAACGACCGAAAGAAGGGTTTATATCAAACACGCAAGTGTCCCTTCGAGTAGGTCATATTTTTTATGGGGGAATGGAAATCATGGATACCGCTGTAATGATTGACGGCGCTTTCATCCGAAAGAAATTCCGTTCAGCAAAGAGAAGGGATATTTCGGCCCCTGAAATCCAACAATTTGTTATTAATACTCTTGGCATATTGAACATTCCCGATAGAAATTATCGGGTATATTTCTATGACTGCAAACCATGTTCCGAACGGACATCCCTCCCCATAACGCACGGAGCCTATAATTTTGACGCAAATCCGCAGTATGCTAAAGGGGTAAACCTTATAAAAGAGATAAAATTGCTCCCTTTCTTTGCGGTTAGGGAAGGAATGTTATCTTTTAACGGGTGGACACTCAAACCGTCATGTTATGGCATGAACCCGCTCACTGATTCCTGTTTTATCCCTAATCTGAAGCAAAAAGGGGTTGATATTAAGATAGGGCTGGATGTTGCCTGGGTAAGCTTTAACCGTATAGCCAGCAGTATCATTTTTATATCCCTGCGGGAGTCAGGCAGGGGCTTGATACAATCCGGTAAAACCTGCTAAATTATCCTGAGAATAACGGGATTATCCTTCTCAAAGGCCTGGAAACCAGCGCGAGAGTGGTGAAATTGGTAGACACGCCAGCCTTAGGAGCTGGTGCCTTTGGTTTACGGGTTCGAGTCCCGTCTCTCGCATTCCAATGATCCTGAATTTACTCATTTTTAGCGAGGAATATTGTGGCCGTATCCAAAGAATTTACCCGCCTTGAACATTCAAGCGTAAAACTCACCCTGACCGTGGGAAAGGACGATGTCCGTTCCCGGTACGATGAACTGCTGAAGGATTACAGCAAGAACATCCAGCTGCCGGGCTTCCGCAAGGGGAAGGTGCCCCGGGAAGTGCTGGTCCGCAAATTCGGGGAAGCCCTGAAGGGGGAAGCCCTGGGGACCATTATCGAAAAGTCCGTAAGCGATGTTTTCCAGGACGAAACCTTGAGCCGGGACGACCGGCCCCTGCCCTACTCCACCCCCCGGATTCAGGACGAGGAATCCCTCAAGCTGGACTTTGACAATGATCTGGTCTTTTCGGTGGTTTACGATGTGCTCCCCAAGGTGACCGTGGGGAAATGGAAGGGCCTGGAGGCGGAAGCCCCCGATGTGGCCATCTCCGACGAGGACATCAGCCGGGAACTGGAGACCATCCGGGACCGGAACGCCATTGTCCTTGACCGGGATGACGGCGCGGCGGCGGAAAAGGACAATGTGGTCACCGTCAATTACAGCGAAATCGGCCCGGACGGAACGGTTCTGCCCAATACGGAACGCCAGGACTTTGTCTTTACCCTGGGTACGGGGTACAACATCTACAAATTCGACGATGAAATTACGGGGATGAAGAAGGATGAAACCCGGGATATCGAAAAAACCTATGCCGCGGATGACGCCGATTCCACCCTGGCGGGGCAGACCAAAAAAATCCGGGTTACCCTGACGGCTCTTAAAGAGCGGCAGCTCCCCGACCTGGACGACGACCTTGCCCAGGATGTGGATGAAAAATACAAGACCCTGGATGACCTTAAAAACAATATCCGGGAACGGCTGACCAAAACCCTGGAAAAACGGCTGCGGGACATCAAGATCAATAATCTGCTGGAAAAAATCGTCGCCGATACCCCGGTGGAGATACCCGAGTCCATGGTCCGCATAGAGCTGGATTCCCGGTGGCGGAATCTGGCCCGGCGTTTTGGAACTTCGGTGGAAGAGATGGTCAAAATGATGGGCAGGACCGGCAAAACCGCGGAGGAAATCCAGGATGAATGGCGGCCCGACGCCGCCAAGGCCCTCCACTCCCGGCTCATCGTGGAAACCCTGATGGAAGAGCTCAAGCTGGAAGCCTCCGACGAGGAAGTGGAAAAGCAGATTGAAAACACGGCCCGGGAAGAAAACGTCCCCCTGGATGAGGTCAAAAAGTACTATGAGCAGGAGAACATGAAGGAGTATCTTAAGGAAGATGTCAAAGAAAAGAAACTTTTCGACATTTTATTGGCGGAAAACACCATAAAGCCGGGTAAAAAGGAAAATTATCTGGACCTGATGGCAAATAATGGTTAGATTATTATCATGAATGAAAAAATGAACACCCTGGTACCCTATGTTATTGAACAGAGCGGTTCCGGGGAACGGTCCTACGATATCTATTCCCGGCTGTTAAAAGACCGCATTGTTTTCCTTGACGGGGAGATAAACGATCTTACCGCAGACCTGGTGGTGGCCCAGCTCCTCTTTCTGGACGGCCAGGATACGGAAAAGGACATCAACCTTTACATCAATTCCCCCGGGGGCTCCGTGACTGCGGGGCTTGCCATTTACGATACCATTCAGTACGTCAAGAGTGATGTACAGACCATCTGCCTGGGCCAGGCCGCCAGCATGGCCGCCCTGATCCTCACCGCAGGCGCGCCGGGTAAGCGGATGGTACTCCCCTCTTCCCGGGTGCTGATGCATCAGCCCTGGGGGGGCGCGCAGGGCCAGGCCCGGGATATCGGCATACAGTCCCGGGAGATCATACGCCTTAAAAAGCTTACCATCGACTATTTTGCCCATCACACGGGTAAAGATATCGAGCGGATTGCCGTTGATATGGAGAGGGACTTTTATATGTCCGCCGACGATGCCGTCTCCTACGGCGTTGCGGATTCGGTCTTAACGAGGGAAAAAAATGGCAAAATTGCGTAACGGTTCAGGCGGCTTTGAACGCTCATGTTCATTCTGCGGAAAAAGCGCCGACATGGCCAGGCGGCTTATCGCCGGGCCCAACGATGTGTTTATCTGCGATGAATGCGTCGAAGTGTGCCGCAAGATTCTCTCCGAAGAGGACCACGAACTTTCCACCCAGTTTACCGGGGACATCCCCACCCCCAGGGAAATCAAAAGCTACCTGGACCAGTTCATCATCGGCCAGGAAAACGCCAAGAAGGCCCTTTCCGTGGCGGTCTACAACCACTACAAGCGGATAGCCAACCCCGCCAAGGAGCCCGATGACGTTGAGATCGAAAAGTCCAATGTCCTTTTGATAGGCCCTACCGGCACCGGCAAGACCCTGCTGGCCAAGACCCTGGCCAAGAAGCTTAAGGTCCCCTTTGCCATCGTGGACGCCACCACCCTGACCGAAGCGGGTTACGTGGGGGAGGATGTGGAAAATATCCTCCTCAAACTGATACAGAACGCCGGGGGCAATATCGCCGCCGCCGAGCGGGGCATCGTTTACATCGACGAAATCGACAAGATAGCCCGGAAGGGAGAAAACGTCTCCATCACCCGGGATGTGTCCGGGGAAGGGGTTCAGCAGGCGCTGCTCAAGATCATCGAAGGGACCATCGCCTCCGTACCCCCCCAGGGCGGCAGGAAGCACCCCAACCAGGAGATGATCCGCATCGACACCACGGACATCCTCTTTATCTGCGGCGGGGCCTTTGTGGGGCTGGAAAAATTCATCGAACAGCGGGTGGTGCAGCACCCCATGGGCTTTGGGGCGGATACTAAAGAGAAGAGCGCCAAGGACCTTAAAGAGCTCTACGACGCCCTGCACCCCGACGATCTTATCCACTTCGGCATGATCCCCGAGTTCATCGGCCGGCTCCCCATCACGGTGAGCCTGGAAGAACTCAAGCGGGATGACCTCAGGCGGATCATCACCGAACCCCGGAACGCCATCGTCAAGCAGTACCAGGCCTCTTTGGCCATCGACGATGTAAAGCTCGAATTCACCGAAGGGGCCATCAACGCCATTGCGGACACGGCGATCAAGCAGAAGACCGGCGCCCGGGGACTGCGGGCCATCGTGGAAAAACTCATGACCGATATCATGTTTGAAATCCCCTCCATGGAGGGCAGCAAGCAGGTTATTATAACCCAGGACGTGGTGGAAAAATCCGAGGCCCCTGAAATTCACCTCTCCCAGAAAAGTGCATAGGGATGCCCCAAAGCGGTATATCAAAATTCCTTTCCGCCCTCGGGGGAAAAAGTCCCAAGGGCTTTAGATTCCGGAAGCAGAGCCCCCTTCCCCAGGGCGCCCCGGGGAAGGGCTCTGCTTTGTTTAACGTAAAGGAGCTGGCGGAAGAATTTCCCCTGCTTCCCTTACGGGATCTGGTACTCTTTCCCAATACGGTCATTCCCATATTTATCACCTACAAATCGGGGGTTAACGCCGTTGAGGAATCGTTAAAACGGGACAAAAGGCTCTTTGCGGCCTGCCTTAAACCGGAGGGGGGGGAAACATACCCCACGGGTACGGTGGTCCGTATCATTCAGCATTTAAAACTCCCCGACAATACCTTTCGGGTGGTTCTGCAGGGTGAATACCGGGCCCTTATCAGGTCCCTGATACAGCAGGATGAGCTCCGTCTGGTCCGGGTTGAACCCGTCAAGATTACCGGCCTGAAGGATATCCCGATACCATCCGCGCCGGGCTTCCCGGGGGCCGGCGCGGATGGAGATACCGGTTTGGATACCGAGACGGCGGCGCTGCTGCGGACCCTGCAGAAATCCTTTACCCAATACGCGGAACTTTCAAAAAAAATCAGCACCGATACCATTACGGCGGTTGAAAAAACCGAAAACACCGAACGGCTCGCCAACCTTATCTGCAACGCCATCGCGGTAAAGGCCGAAAAAAAACTTGAACTCCTCTCCATCGGGGACGAGACAAAACGGCTTGAGGCGATCCTTGAGACACTGGAGCGGGAAAACGAGATTTTCGGCATCCAGAAAAATATCACCGGCAAAGTCAAAGGCCGGATGGAAAAAAACCAGCGGGAGTACATCCTCCACGAACAGCTTAAGGAAATAAACAAGGAACTGGGAAAGGATACCGTTGAAGACGAATTCGCCGACGTCGAAAAGGCCATTGAAGAAAAGAATCCCCCCCCGGAGGTGATGGCCAAGGCCCGGAAGGAAATAACCCGGCTGCGGAAACTCCAGTCCATGTCCCCCGAGGCAGGGGTGCTCCGGGGTTACCTTGAATGGATCTCCGATCTCCCCTGGAGTGAATACAGTCCCGATTCGGTGGATCTTGCGGAAGCGGAAAAGATCCTCGATGAAGATCACTTCGACATGCGTAAGGCAAAAGAACGTATCCTGGAATTTATCGCCGTCAGGCAGCTTACCGCCAACCTGGAGCAAGCCGGAGCGGACACCCCCGGGGCCATTGATGCATCTGCCCATGCCGAAATATCCCAACCGGTGAACGCCGGGACGGAAGCTCCCGCCGGCAGGGGAGAGCCCGGCGCGGCGGCGAAGGTCCGGCCCGAACAGGTCGGTATTAAGGGGCCCATACTCTGTTTTGTGGGTCCCCCGGGGACCGGGAAAACAAGCCTGGGAAAATCCGTGGCCCGGGCCCTGGGACGGCGTTTTGTGCGGATCTCCCTGGGGGGGGTTCGGGACGAAGCGGAAATCCGGGGACACCGGAAGACCTATGTGGGGGCCCTGCCGGGGAAGATCATCCAGTCCATGCGGAAAGCCGGCGCCATGAACCCCGTGTTCCTGCTGGACGAGATCGACAAGCTTTCCAGCGACTTCCGGGGAGACCCCGCGTCGGCCCTGCTGGAGGTGCTGGACCCGGAGCAGAATTCCAGCTTTACCGATCACTACATGGAAGTGCCCTATGACCTTTCCAAGGTCCTCTTTATCACCACCGCCAATTCACTCCATACCATCCCCTACCCCCTCTTTGACCGGATGGAGATTATCGAAGTTCCCGGCTATGGGGAAAACGAAAAGCTCGCCATTGCCAAACAGTTTCTGGTACCCAAGGAACTGGCAGAAAATAGCCTGGGGTCCGCAAAGATCACCTTTAAGGATGAGGCCCTGCTGGAGATCATCCGCCACTGGACCATGGAATCCGGGGTACGGAGCCTGAAGCGGGAAATTGCCCGCTGCATCAGGCGCATTGCCCGGGAGGCGGTAAAAAAAGACTACGGCAAGGACCCGGAAAAGCCGGTGCGCTCCTTCAAAAAAACGATTCACCGGGAGGACCTGGAAAAACTCCTGGGCAGGCGGAAGTACAAAAACGATGTAGTCTTTAAGGAGGCCCGGATCGGGGTCACCTACGGCCTTGCCTGGACCGAGGTGGGGGGCACCATGCTGCCCGTGGAGACCATCCGCTTTGAGGGGAACGGGGAGCTGATCATGACCGGAAATTTAGGAGACGTGATGAAGGAAAGCGCCCGTATCGCCCTTTCCTGGCTCCGCAGCGCCCACGAACGGTACAATTTCCTGGTAGAAGATGTGGGTAAAACCGATTTCCACATCCATGTCCCCGAAGGGGCCATCCCCAAGGACGGCCCTTCCGCAGGGATCACCCTGGCGGCTTCCCTCCTTTCCACCCTCTGCCAGATTCCCCCCCGCCCGGGAATCGCCATGACCGGGGAGCTCACCCTCACCGGCCGCATCCTCCCCATCGGCGGCCTTAAGGAAAAGCTCCTGGCCGCCATCCGCAACGGTATGGAAAAGGTCCTCCTCCCCGCCGACAACCGGGACGACTGGGAAGAGCTGGACAAGGAAGTACGGGACGCCATTGCGGTGGAATTTGTGGAAAACGCCGACGAGACCTTCAAAATCCTCTTTGACGGGGGGATACTGCGAAAAATGGACAAAAATCACCCGAAGGAAGCTAAAAAACCGGCCGGAAATGCAAAAAAGAACGTAAAAAACGCTAAATAAGACGAAGAATATTCCTAGAAGAGTTTTGTGGCGTGAGACAGAACCTCGTTCAATTCATCCTGGGTCAGGGCGCAGGAGGGATCGGAAGGGGTTTGGGGAATATTGCTGAAATTAAACTTGAACTTGAAAACCGGTTTTGCGGGCTCTTCTTTTGGTGCCGGCTTTGGACTATTGGATAATAAACTATTTAAATCGTTCTGTGATAAGACATCCATAACTCAAGTACCCTTTTAGAGAATTTAGTTTAATAAAAAAATTATAGCGTTTATTATGGGACATTCCGATCCTATCACGCTATACCTTGTGTATCAATAGGACCGGGAGGGAAAATGAAAAAATTCGATAAAAAAATGTATTATTTAGCAAGAATTTTAATTGATGATA
>BNVE01000164.1 GCA_025997875.1 Spirochaetia bacterium | reverse complement strand
CAGGTAACGGCACATGAAAGGAGTCCCTATGAATGTAAAAAAATTGACAGCTGTCGCGCTGGCCCTTATGCTGGTTTCCGCCGCCGCAATCCATTCCCCCTGCGCCCTCTTTGGGGGGGGAAAAAAGGACGGCACCGCCGCGCCCAAGGGTCCCGCGGAACTCCGTTACGGCCTTACCTCCGAGCCTACAACCCTGGACCCCCTGAGCGCCGCTAATACCGCGGACGGCCGGAGTATCCTCTTTAACGTCTTTGAGGGGCTGGTAAAGCCCGATACCGACGGGAACATGCTAGGTGCAATTGCCGAAAGCTGGACCATCGAACAGAACGGACTGGTTTACGCCTTTACCCTGCGGGAGGGGGTCAAATTCCACGACGGGTCTGTTGTCACCCTCCGGGATGTGGAATTTTCCCTGAATGCGGCCATGGAAGCCAAATTTTCAGGCTTCACCCAGATTGAAAAGGTGGAGCAGAGCGGCAGCCGGGACATCAGAATTACCCTGAAGGCCCCGGACACGGAATTCCTCCCCTACCTGACCATAGGGATTGTCCCGGTGGGTAACGCCGACCGGGAGAAGAACCCCATCGGCACCGGGCCCTTCATCATCGAGAGCTACATCCCCCAGCAGTCCCTGGTGCTGAAAAAGAACCCCCATTACTGGAAAGCAGGTTTCCCAAAGTTGGACCAGGTGACCATCGTCTTTGTGGCGGATTCTGACGCCCTGCTCCTCAACCTCCGGGGGGGAAACATAGACGGCGCGGGGGTCACGGGCTCCCTGGTCCAGCAAATTGACCCGGCCCGGTTCGACATCGTGAGCGGTAATTCCAATACGGTGCAGCTTTTGGCCCTGAATAATGCGGTAAAGCCCCTGGACGACATCCGGGTGCGGCAGGCTGTCAACTACGCCATTGATGTGCCGGAGATCATCGAGACCGCCTTCTACGGTAAAGGGGAGCCCTCCGGGAGCGCCCTTATCCCGGGACTGACCAGGTACTACAACAAGGCCCTGGCAAACCCCTACCCGGCGGACCTGAACCGGGCCAGGGCACTCCTTGCAGAAGCCGGCTACCCCAGGGGCTTTAATCTGGAGATCACGGTCCCATCCAACTACACCATGCATGTTGATACCGCCCAGGTGGTGGTGAACCAGTTGGCCAGGGCCGGCATCAGCGCCACCATCAAGCTGGTGGATTGGGCGACCTGGCTTTCCGACACCTACCGGGGCCGCAAATACGAGGCCACCATCATCTCCTTTGATGCCAACAATGTTTCCCCCCGGAGCTTCCTCTCCCGGTACCGTTCCGACAGCGGAAGCAACTTTATCAACTTCAAAAGCGCCGACTACGACCGGGCCTACGATGCGGCTCAAAGGGAAACCAACGACGACAGGCGGGCCGCTTTCTATCAGGAAGCCCAGAAGGCCATCTCCGATGCCGCCGCCAGCGTTTATATTCAGGACATCCGGAGCTTTAAGGTCTTCCCCAGGGGACGATACGGCGGGGTGGTAAACTACCCCCTTTATGTTTTAGACTTCTCCACGGTATACCGGAACTAAAGTCCGGCATCGGGGGAACTGATGGCGGTACAAAGGAGACCCATTGTATTTTGTCGGAAGAAGGCTGATCATAACCCTGATAACCCTGTTTCTGGTATCGGTGTTTACCTTTGCGGCCTTCAATATCATCCCCGGCGATTCGGCCCTCCTGGCCCTGGGGACGGAGGCCACCGATGAACAGGTAGAAGCCCTGCGGACAGAGATGGGCCTGGACAAGCCCCTCCCGGTACAGTACTTCTCCTGGCTTAAGAATTTCCTTACCGGAAACCTGGGGAACTCCTCCCGCTTCCGGGGAGCTTCCATTTCGGGGATGATTCGGGAACGGCTGCCCGTGACCTTTAGTCTTGCAAGCATCGCCCTGGTCTTTATTCTGATCATTTCCATTCCCGCAGTATTGCTTTCGGTAAAAAAAGAAGGCTCCGTCCTGGACCGTATCATGAACACCCTTACTGCGCTTAATATCTCCTTCCCCGGATTTTTTCTCGCGGTCCTCTTTATCTGGGTCTTCGGCCTTATCTTCAAACTCTTTGTTCCCGGCGCTTATGTTGATTACCGGACAAACTCAGTCGGTTTTCTTGGCTACCTGATGTTCCCCGCATTAGCCATCGCCATCCCGAACGCAGCAATTCTGGTGAAATTTTTACGGGCATCGGTTTTTCAGCAGCTCCGCAGCGATTATGTGCGCACCGCCTACAGTAAGGGTAATTCCTCCGGGCGGACCCTCCACGTCCATGTGTTAAAAAATGCGATCATCCCGGGGGTTACCCTGCTGGGGATGATCATCGGGGAAATTTTTTCCGGCAGCATCGTGATTGAACAGGTCTTTACGATACCCGGCATCGGGCGGCTCCTTATCGCGTCCATCACCAGCCGGGACTACCCCATGGTACAGACCCTGGTGGTGTATATCGCTTTTATTGTGATCGTGGCCAACACCCTGGTGGATATCGCCATCCAGAGCATCGATCCCCGGATACGGGTACGGTGAGGGGGCAGGATGCTGAAAACAGAATGGGAAACGGATTTTAAAATCGGCGCTGTCCTTACGGCCCTGATTGGAGGGATGGCGCTGGTGAGCCTTTTCTACCTTCCCTACGATTACAACGGCATGGACAGCGCAAACCGCTTCCTCTCCCCGGGCTTCAAACACCTGTTGGGAACCGATAACTTTGGCAGAGATGTGTTTTCCCGGATCATGACCGGGGGCAAGTACACCCTCCTTACGGCGCTGATCACCGTGGCGGGAAGCGCCGCCGCCGGTTCCGCCCTTGGCCTGGTTTCCGGTTATGCCGGGGGCTTCCTTGACGAGATCGTGATGCGCCTGATGGATGCCTTAAGCGCCTTCCCCGGCATACTGCTTGCCCTGGTGATGGTGGCCCTTTTGGACAATGGTGAAGCAACATTGATTCTGGCGCTCCTTATTCTGTTTATCCCCAGCTTTGTGCGGATCATGCGCAGCGGCATGCTCCAGTACAAGCACCGGGACTTTGTAAAAACAGCGGAACTGTGGGGCGTATCCCATGTGCGGATCATCTTTGTGCACATCCTGCCCAACATACTGCCTTCGCTTCTTTCCGCTTCGATTCTGGGGCTTTCCAATGCGATCCTGGCGGAGGCCACCATGAGCTACCTGGGCCTGGGGATTCAGCCCCCGGCGCCGAGCTGGGGGCGGATGCTTTCCGAATCCCAGAACTTTCTTTTTAACGCCCCCTGGTGTGTCCTTGCGCCGGGGATCATGATCATGCTCACGGTTCTTGCCTTTCACTATCTGGGCGAAGGAATCCGGCGGCGCTATGCGTGAGGGGCAAGACATGAAGGGCATATCGAAGGAACCGCTGCTGGAAGTAAAAAACCTTTCCCTGGGCATTAAAAAAGGGCGGAACATCTTATCTGCGGTGGATAATATCAGTTTTACTGTTGAGACAAGAGAAATTGTGGGGATCGTGGGTGAATCGGGGTGCGGCAAAAGCCTTACCGCCCTCTCCATTCCCATGCTCCTGCCCCAGGGCGCGGAACGTATTGGGGGGAGCATCCGCTTTAACGGCCTGGAACTTTCCGGCCTTTCCCCAAAAGAAATTCAGCATATCCGGGGCAAGGATCTTTCCATGGTCTTCCAGGAACCCCAATCTTCGTTAAATCCCCTCATCAAAATCGGCGCCCAGATCGCAGAGCCCCTGGAACTTCACGGTGAAAATGACCGGGCCCTGAACCGGAAGCGGGTTATCGATCTGATGGACAGCCTGGGCTTAAGCGATCCGGAAAAGCTCCTCGCCGTTTATCCCCACCAGCTTTCCGGGGGCATGTGCCAGCGGGTGATGATCGCCCTGGCGGTGGTCTGCAAGCCGAAACTCCTGATCGCCGATGAGCCCACCACGGCCCTGGACGTGACCATCCAGGCTCAGATTCTGGAGCTTCTGAAAAAAATAAACACAACGCTGGGCGCCTCCATTCTTTTTATCTCCCACGATTTGAGCGTCATCAGCCGGCTCTGCGACCGGGTACTGGTGATGTACGCGGGGAAGCTGGTGGAGACCGGTATGGTAAAGGATGTATTCACCCATCCTGCCCACGAATACACCCGGGGACTTTTGGGTTCCATTCCGGGGCGGGACCGCAAGGGCAAGCCGCTGGCCAGCATTCCCGGAAAGGTCCCCTCCCTGGAAGAAGGCCGCCCCGCAGGCTGCCCCTTTAATCCCCGCTGCGGCAAAGCGCAGGAATACTGCCTGACGGAACAATGCGGCAGCAGTTTTCCTGTGGAAACCGATCTGGGCGGCGGGCACAAGGTTCATTGCGTGCTTGCGGAGAATAGCCATGGCAACTGAAAGCCTCTTATCCATCCGGGGGGTATCCAACACTTATGTGAGCCATGCCTGGGGTATTGTAGGCAAAAAAATTGCCAAGCCCGTGCTGGACAACATCAATATTGAAATCGCCCCCGGGGAAATCTTCGGCCTGGTAGGAGAATCGGGCTGCGGCAAAACCACCCTGGGCCGCTGTATTCTGGGACTCATTGATTACCGGGGGGATATCCTTATCGACGGGGTAAGACAGGACAGCAGGGGCCGCGCCTGCACCCGCCGGGAAATGGCCCGCCGGGTGCAGGCGGTTTTCCAGGACCCCGCAGCATCACTAAATCCGGTTAAGCGCGCCGGCTGGCTTCTGGAAGAACCCCTGCGGGTACACAGGCTGGGCAGCAAACAGGAACGGCTCAAAGGGGTGGACGAGACCCTTGACCTGGTTGGCCTTGATTCTTCTTATAAAGACCGGCGGGTGAACGAACTGTCGGTAGGCCAAAAACAGCGGATCTGCATTGGCTGCGCATTAATGCTGAAGCCTAAACTCATCATCGCCGACGAAGCGGTAAGCGCCCTGGATGTTTCCGTGGGGGCCCAGATTCTAAACCTCTTCCGGGACCTGCATCAAACACTGGGGCTGGGGATGGTGTTTATCGGGCACAACCTCAACCTGGTGTACTATCTCTGCGACCGTATCGCGGTGATGCGGGGCGGGAGGATTCTGGAACAGGGGACTGCGGAGGAAGTGTATTCTGCGCCGAAGCATGGGTATACGCGGGAGCTGCTAAAAGCGGGGGAAGGGGGGTTAACATGAAGAATTTAACCACGAAAGACACAAAAAGCACGAAAAAAAAGGATCGCCAATTGATTTTTTTCGTGTTGTTCGTGGCTTTCGTGGTTAATTCCTAAAAGGAATAGCAGCCTATTTCTTATTGGAATGAAACCTTATTCCTTATTGGAATTAAAACCTATTCCAATAAGACCTAGGACACCGTGAGTACCGGCTCCCCTTTGATGGTCCGGGGTTCTTTAAGGGGCGTTCCCCCCGCGTACTGGGTTACAATCTCCAGCCGGTAGGTCCCCGGGGTCAGCGCCGGTATCTCCGCCATGATTTCCGAGCCTTTGTTGATCCCCAGGTTCTCGGTTACCCGGGTACGGGGGTTTCCCGCCGCTTCGCTGACAAACCATAGGCCCACCGCCGGGTCGTTTCCGTCCACTTTGATTTTGTTGCCCAGAATATGCGCCATTTTGCCGGGGGTTAAGAGGCTGTTCAGGCTGTCGGTGTGCACATCGACAATTTCGTCGATATAGGCGCTGTCCCCCGCAACGCCTTCGTTCTCGATTTCCACCTTGAGCAGCAGTTCCTTCAGACGGCCCAGGGTGCGGAAGGCCAGGTGCAGGTTTTCCGCGCCGATATGGTCGTGGGCGCCGTGGTAGGTGCCGCTGACCCGGGTATGAATAGAGAAAAAGCCCCCCATCTGCACGGAAAAACCGTCCAAAAGCTGGTAGACCGTCTCGTTAATCAAGGCGTGGGAACATTCTACCAGTGTTTCGTACTGGCCGGGAAAACCGCCCCGGTTCTTCGCAGAGGCGCAGATGTCCTCGATGCTGAGGGGGGCTTCGGGCTTTGCCTTTGCCACATAGGCGCCTTCGCCTTTGCCCAGGTAATTGGGGTAGAGCTTCGCCTCAATTTTGTGGAGGACCTCGTTGATTTCTTCAATGATTGCCATAAATCACCTCTTTTTGCGCCGCGTGAGCGGCGATGTTTAATTAGACATGAACGTATGCGTTCATGATTACTCCCTGTATTATCATAAGCGCCAAGTCGAAGAAGTCGAATAAGAAGCGGAGAGGGTATGGGGCCTGCTCTTACTTCTTTTACTTTTTCGACTTGACGGTACATTCCAAAGGGCATCGGGAAGCCCCTGCGCCGGAGGGCTTGCAAGCGCGAGCAGGCCCCCGTTGTCATTCGCCGCATCCTTCTTCTCCTTGTTCCCGGCCAGACGAATCGACTTGTCCGACGGAGCGAGAGTATACGAAGAAGAAGCGCTGAAAGTTGGGAGCGTAGTGCCATTTTTAACCGCAGTAGCCCAATTCTGCTTTGTTACGCCGGAAGCATTCGCATCCGTGTACTTTTTGTTAATAGTAAAACTACTCGTCCATATAGCAGCTTTTGCACCTTCAACTGTCGAACTACTTATCCAAGCCGCTAGAGAACCGGCAACACCTACTGGAACTATTTGGCCTATATTCGTAGCAGCGGTTACTGAAGGACCAAACTCGAGAACGTTGGCTGCTATGCGAACCTGCGTAGAGCTAGGTTGGGCATTGATGACGTACCAAAGGTTGTGGTCGGCATCAACTGCAATTCCCCCAACTGGAGTGTTTATGGACGTAACAACACCATCAGCATCTCTGAAATTAATATATTTCCAGTTGTCTCCATACAGCACAACATTTCGTATGTCTCCTTTGATAGCATCAGGCGCACTCCAGTTGCTATTTTCCGTCGGAGTAGTGTACCACGTCGGATTAGTCAGTTGAAGTTCATTTAGACTAACGCTTTTCTGCAAAAGAAAGACGGCGGCGTTGCCGTTGAGCTGCGTGCCACCGCTCGGGTTATTTCCACTGTATGGAATGCCACCGGTGCCGGTTATTTGCATACCTGAATAAGAAGAGAATAAAGCAGTAAGATTCGTCGAATCGGCCTCATTTCCCAACTTGTTAAGAAGCTTCATAACTCTTGGTTGAGCACCTATATCAGTTTCAGTAGTAGAACGCAATGTTATGATCTCACCAGGAACTCCGGTAAATGTAGGAAAAGCGGTATCGGAGGTAGAGAAACCAATGAGCTCTAAGGCTTTATCAAGACGTGAAGGAGCTATTATAGCATTGGAATCACTAATACCACTTATCTTTCCAGCAAGTATGATAGAACCGCCAATATTAGTTATATCACTCTTATTAGCAACCTTAAGTCCAAACCCATTAAGATAGTGAGAATCAGTCTCCTTGTTTGTGGCGGAAGAAGTATTGCCACTAGCATCATTGGCCGCTATAAGCCTCAGCTTCGTGACCTCTATCTTCTTGCCGCTCGGGACATCGACGTACCAGCCGGTGTTGGTGTTCGTATTCCTGATTGTAATGCCGTCGTATATGACCTGGCCGTTGGAATACTTATCGAATACCTTGCCGGACATGCTCGCCGAATCGCCAGGCCAGCCGTACACCTCGTCCGCATTGAACGACGCGACAACTTCATTCAAAGTATCCGGATTCATCGTAATCTTGCTCGCATCGCCGTTCTTCGCGAGAATAGCCGTCCTCAACTCGGTAATACGGCCAAGGGTCACGCGGTTCGAACCGCCATTCTTGAACTTCACCTCCACCTGGTCGCCGGACTTGATTTTATCGAACAAATCCGTCCCACCCAAAGCGCCGTTAGGAGTGTCGTTAGTTATCTCTATCGCAACATTCGTCCCAGTCTTTACCAAGCGGGCGGAATTGTTTCCCCAAATGGTCTTGGTTACGTCGGCATCGTCCGTAGGAATCATGCTGCCATAATTATCGACCTGCACCACACCGCTGCCCATTGCGGGAGAAACGGACCCGACGCCGTCAAGGGTCGTGCCTTGCGACACGCCGTCCTTGAAAGTTTCCTTGTATCTTTTGACCACAATCACCAGTCCATTGTTAATGGCATCCGTAATCGTGTTCACGTCGGCGACGCTGACGTTCTTTTGGCCAGCCGCGCCGGAACTATTAATCAACAACTGCACGTTTCCGCTGGTGTTGCCGGAAAATACC
>BNVE01000163.1 GCA_025997875.1 Spirochaetia bacterium | reverse complement strand
AAACTGGTCATATCCGGCTTCTACCCCGACTGGGCGGCCCCCACCTTCAATATCCTGCGGGTGCTGCTGTACGCCTTTACGGTGGCGGTAATCTATCCCTATCTGCCCGGATCGGATTCAAAGGTTTTCCAGGGAATTTCAGTCTTTGTGGGTATTATTCTCTCCCTGGGGTCCAGCACGGTTATCGGGAACCTTATGGCGGGGCTGGTGATCACCTACATGCGGCCCTTTAAAATCGGCGACCGGATTCAGATTAAGGACGTCACCGGCTTTGTGGTGGAAAAAACCCTCATGGTCATCCGCATCAAGACCCACAAGAACGAGTACGTCACCTTTCCCAATATGATGATCCTCAGTTCCAGCATCGTCAATTATCACACCTCTGTGGTAGAGGATGAGGAAGGGTTGATCCTCCATGCCGACGTGACCATGGGCTACGCCGTGCCCTGGAAACAGGTCCACGAAATACTCATCGCCGCAGCCCTGGAAACCCCCTGCGTGCTTAAAAGCCCCAAACCCTTTGTCCTCCAAACCGCCCTGGACGACTTCTACGCCAAATACCAGATCAACCTCTACACCAAGGATGTAGAAAAGGTCCCCCAGATTTACTCCGAACTTTACGAAAACCTCCAGGACGGCTTCAAGGCCGCAAACATCAACCTGACCGCCCCCGCCTACCAGATCTACCTTCCCCCTGACGCAGGGAAAAGCGCGGTGAAGGACACCGGAGCAGCGGGGGCAGGCGCAGGAGCCGGAGATACAGCGGAAGAGAACCCGGGCAGAACACAGAAGCAGCAGCAATTCTGAATTTAACCACAGACCTCACGGACAACACGGACAAAAAAATGAAATTTCAATGCAATGTCCGTGTGGTCTGTGGTTTTTTTGAATCAATATCTTTGAGAATTCAGCATTTGCTTTTTGCCAATCTTTTTTCCGTCCGCGGAACGGTACGGATTCCGGCGGTTTCTGAGATACGACTGGTATGCGGCGCTGCTTTCGTAATAGCCGTCCAGACCTTTAAACGAAGAGGACTCGTCGCAGCGGTAGAGTTCCATCAGGGTGGGAAAAAGGGGGGACTCCATGATCTCCCCGGTGCGGATCAGGGGGAGCCGGGGCAGGGCGGCGGGGAGCATGTGGTTTTTTACCAGATAATAGATATCCCCGATAAGGGATTTTTCAAAACCCAGGCGTTCCAGGAAGTTCCGGGCCTGCCGGGCCCCCAGTTCTGCATGACCCTCGAAGCGGTGGCTGCCGGAGGAGACTGAAATGGGCTTACCTACGTCGTGGAGAAGGAGCCCCAGGGACAGGCGGAGATCATAAGCGGTCCCGCTATTAACCGCTGTTTTCCGGTAGCGGAAGGTTTCCATGGTGTGTTTCCACACATTGCCTTCGGGGTGGAATTCCTTGGAATGGTCCACATCGTCCAGCAGGGCAAGCTCGGGCCAGAGTTCTGCGATAAAACCCGAGGCCTTAAGGAGTTCCAGGCCGAAACCGGGGCGGGGGGAAGCCAACAAGCCCATGAGCAGGGTCCGCTGCTCCTCCTCGCCGGGAGCCGGGCCTTCGGGAAGCGTCTGTATAAGGGCGGCGATGTGGTTTATCTCCCCGATCCGCTTCTCCTCTTCAAGGGAATACCGGGCCAGGATCAAAGCGCCGTCCATAATCGCCCGCCGGCGTTCAGTCCCCGGGTCCTCCCACCAGGGGGGCGGCGAAGGCATCGCTACGGTACTGAAAGGCGCGCCATCACGGATTTGGCGGAGCAGGGGATAAAAGCCCCAGGGGTCCCGGAAGCGCCGGGTCTTCCAGTCCTGGTTAAAGCCGAGGAGTTTGTAGGATGGCCGGCGGCTTTGGGAATGAGGGGAACGGTCCTCGGAATCGATGCAACGGAAAAAATAACAGCGGCCGTCCTGCTCTACCGCGCCGTCCGCGAGGCTTGCGCCGGGAAAGCGAAGGCCCTCAAAATGGCGGGCCAGGTCGGAAAGGCCCGCATCGGTTTCTATCAGCACAAAGGGCAGGGAATCCCAGCCCAGATAACGGTCAATGGCGCTGAAACCGCAAATATTTACGGTAAAACCCCGGGCAGCCAGGGTTTCACAGACCCCTGCCTTGTCGATTGCTGTTTCTGCGGTATGTTCATCGCCCATGGCTTCATCCTTGTGTTCAGGATAGCAATTATTGCCGGTTTATGCCATGTGAGTCAAAACCTGCCGCCAAATTCCCCCGCCGAAAGCGGCAGTATCGGCATGGCCTCCCCGTTCCGGGAAAGCCGGTAGCGGATATCCTCCAGCGCCGGGGACAGGGCCGGCAGAGGGGAGGCGCCCCTCATTCCCGCAAGGCCCATGGCCCCGGAAACTGAAAAACCAAAGCGCCGGAGCAGATTATCAAAAAAAGTGGATTTGGGGTATTCGTTGTAGGAGACTTTTTTGTCATCCCCTATTTTGGCAAGCCCGCGGGCAATCCGTACCGCATCGGCAAGGCCGCCGATGCTGTCCACCAGGCCGGCATCTTTGGCGTCCAGGCCGGAAAGGACCCGGCCCTGGGCAACGGCTTCCACCGCTTCAATACTCATGCTCCTGCCGGCGGCAGCCTTTAAAACAAAATCGCGGTAGAGGTCCAGTATATATTGACGGTGCTGCTCCTCTTCATCTTCGCTTAAGTCCCGGTAGGGAAGGATGATCCCCGCCATCAGGTCTGCATGGTTCCCCCGTTTCAGCAGGTCCATGGAAAGGCCCAGCTTTTCGTTGATGCCCTGATCGAAGAACCAACTGCCGATTACCCCGATGGAACCGGTCAGGGTGTAGGGCGAGGCCGTAATGTGGCTGGCGTACATGCCGGCCCAATAGCCCCCGCTGGCCGCCACGGACCCCATGGAAACCACCACGGGGATACGTTTCTTTGCGAAACGAACCGCCTCCGCAATATGGTCCGCCGCTTCGGCGCTGCCCCCGGGGGAGTTGATGCGGATAACCATGGCCTTAACGGACCGCCGTTCGGAGGTCTCCCGGATTGACCGGGAAAGGTCCCGGGCCCCCATGCCGCTGTCAAGATCGGTATTTCCGGAAGCGTAGATGATGGCGATCTCCGACCGCATCCCAAAGGGGTTGCGGTTCCGTCCCGGTCCGTATTTGGAACCCGCGCCCATCAGGCTTGTAGCGGGATCGCCGTGAAGCGCAAAAGCGGGCTCAGCCCCCGGGGAACCTTCGGTTGAGGTCTCAAGTTCCCTTATCACTTCGGTCACCGCCTGGTCCCGGCCGATGCGATCCGCCAGGCCCCGATCCAGGGCCCGTTTGGCGGAATAGATGTATTCCCTGTTCAGGATGGCGTCGAATTCTTCCCCTGTCCAGGACCGGGCCTGCATCAGGGTGTCCCGGGTAAGGCCGAAGATATCATCCAGGTATTCGCCGTACTGCTTTTTGTCCGCTTCGGAAAGCCGGTCCCGGGTAAAGGTTTCCATGGCAGATTTGTATTCCAGGTACCGCAGTTCCCGTACCCCGACCCCCAGCTTTTCCATGGCATGCCGGGCAAAGCCCCGGCCATACACATAGCCCAGGAACATCAGGGACCCCGCTTCGTCCATGACGATTTTATCCGCCACCGAGGCGAGGAGGTACAGGTCCATGTCGGCGTTATTGAAATAGGCGACTATCTTCTTATGATTGCCATTTTCGCTGCCATCCCCATTTTTTGCGCCGCCATCCATACTTTTGGCGTCTGCACCCGCTGTTTTGAACGCCTCCAGGGCATTTCTCAGTTCCCAGATGTACGCCCGGTCTGCGGAAAAGTCCGACAGGTTAAGCACAATACCCCGGATGTTTTTATCTTTGGAGGCCCTTTCGATCACCCGGAACACATTAAAATAGGATTCCGGGCCGGATGCAAAGAGGGGATTTTTAGCCGTCCGCTCGCTCAGGTTGAGTTCCAGATAGCGGCCGTTTCCAAAAACCGGTACGGATATCAGACACCACAGCCCGATGATCATGTATTTGCCGGAGATGCCCATATTCGTACCCCACACTTACTTTTTCGTCTTTCCCTTGCCCTTGGAAACGTCCTGCTTTCCGGAGGAAGGCTGCTTTTCACCGGCAGACTTTTTTTCCCCGGAAAGCCTGGGTTTTGACGGCTTCTTTACGCTTTCCCCGGACAAGGCCCCAAGAAAAACATCCAGCCGGTACCCGGAGGCCGCCTTGGCTTCGGTAAGAGCCCCGACAATATGGGCCAGGATTTCCGCCCGGTGATAGAATTCCACTGCAATATCATCCTGTCCACCGGAGACCACAAAATCAAGGTCTGTTTGGGGGGCGGCTTTCTTTTCTCCCCTGGCCTTTGTTTTAAGGGCCCCGGAAGCGGCCTCTTTCCCGTCCCGGCGGGGCGGCCGGACCGTCTCCCGGAAGGCGGCGCCGTTTTCCAGCATCAGGAACAGGGGAACGTAGAGAAGGGCCTTTTCAAAGGCTTCCTTGTTGAACCAGGTTACCTCTTCAAAATGGTTTATCCCCAGAAGTTTACGGAAATCATCGGCGGCATAATTTTCCCCAAAGAGGACTGCCCCTATGGCCCTGGCTGCGGCGGGTTTGTCCGCAGCGCCGGTGATCGCAGCCGCATAGAGACTCAGGTCCTCAAGGCCGGTCCGGATCAGCACGGTTTTCATGATTTCGATAATGCCCCGGGCTTCATCCCCGTTTACCCCGAGGCCTTCAAAGCAGGAAAGCAATTTGCGGTCCAGGCCCCAGTGGGCAACCAGGGCAACCGCATCGGCGCCGGAGGCCCCCCCGCCGATAGCGGAGCGGAGTATGGTCAAAATACTGTACCCCGCCGCAAAGGCGGCGATCACCGGCTTTTGCACAATTTCTGTCCGCAGTTTTTCCAGGAAGGCCCTGGCCGGCCCCTTAAGGGCAACAGCTTCCGCATCGGTAAACTGCGCCAGAAGCCGCAGCCGGTCCATGCAGTCGGCCAGCTCGTTCCCAAAACAGGCGGGGTCCGGCCGGGGATGAATATAGGGGGTATTGAAGGGCTCACAGCGGCCCCCCGCGCCGTCCAGGTGTTTCTCCGCGGCGGCGGTAAAGTTCTGAACCGGCTCCCGCATGGCATCCATAAAGCTGATGGCCCCCGCAAAGCGGCCAACGGACGCCGCCTCGGCGCCGGTCCCCGCCTGCCCGGGACCGGCTGCGCCGGATTCGGGTTTGGCAAAAAGGGCGTAAAGCTTTTCAATCCGCCCGGGCTTGAAAAATTCAAGGAGGGGCGCATAGAGTTCATCCAGGAAGATGTCCTGCACCGCCGCATCGGGGTCCGCAACCCCCCGGCCGTTAAGCTCCGCATGGAGCTTGGACCAGCGTGCGGCCCACAGGTATTCTGCGGAACCGGGAAATGAATCCACCACTTCGTGGATGTCCAGGAAAACCTGGGCCTCGTATCCCCTCAGGCTCACAAAAAGGCCCTTCTCGCTGATTTCCTTTGATGAACGGATAAACCAGAGCCCGGATCGCTGTTCACGCATCAGGGTGAAAAACTGGTCGTCCCGGTGGATGGACAGGGCTTCGCTCAGGGTATCCTGACGGTAGTTGCCGTCGTCCTGGAGGATCGCCGGGGTGCTGCGGTTGATCCAGCCTGAAACCTCATAATAGGAATTGTTATAGAAGATCAGGGCCCGGTCATCCCAGCTGCGGTTGGAATAGGCAAAGACGTTTTCGTTAATGTGCCCTTCGGAGGTGTAGAGGTCGTAGAGCCGGAAGGCCTCGCTGTCGGAGAAAACATGCCGCCGCTTCATTAAGGGGAAGATTTCCCGCTCATGGCGTTCCACCAAATAGGCGTCGGGCTTTTCATCCTTGTAGGATCGGCGGTATTCCATGCCGTACTTTTCCTCGAACCCTTCGATTTGGCCATGGCCAAACATGGGGAGCCCCGGCATGGTCACCAGCAGCGTGGCAATACCGAAGTACTTGTCACCCTTGCCGAACTGGGCTACTGCAGTTTCCTCGTCGGGGTTGTTCATAAAGTTGACAAAACGCTTGAGAATTTCAGGCTCAAATTCCAGGGTGTTCTTGATGGTGGCCCGGTATTTGGAATTCTCCTCGTTCTTGAGCATGTTCATAAAGGCTGAATTGTACACCCGGTGCATGCCCAATGTGCGTACAAAGTAACCCTCCATCATCCAGAAGGCCTCCGCCAAAAGCAGGGTATGGGGGGCTTCCGCAGCGCAGCGGTCCACCACTTCCCGCCAGAATTCGTTGGGAATCCGGCGGTTAAATTCATCGTTTGGAAGGGCGTGTTCGGCCCGGCTGGCGATATCCCCGCCCCGCCCCGGTTCGGGGTACCAGAGCCGCTGGATGTGCTTTTTCGCCAAAGTCATTGCCGCATCAAAACGGACGATGGGAAACTGCTGGCACACCCCGATAATCGTACGGATCACCGCCTCCCGTGCTTCGGGGTTAAGGAAGTCGATCTGGGCAGTATCGTTCCAGGGCATAGAGGTGCCGTCATTACCATGGTAGATGTAGCGGGCATGCCCGGTTTTATTGTCGATCCGTTTGAACACCACCGCAGCGTCACTGCGGGTAAAGTAGTGCTCCTCAATCTGGACCGTAACATCATCCCGGCCCGAAAGATTGCCGCAGTTATAGCCATAGGTGGGGAAGGGGGGATAATCCAGCTGAAGGAAGCGGTCCGGGTGTTCCGTGACCCAGCGGCTGTCGATACCGGTATGGTTGGGGACCATGTCGGAACCCAGCCGGATTCCCCGGCGGAAGCACCGTTCCCTTAAGTTTGTTAAGGCTCCCCAGCCTCCCAGCTCCCCGGCGATGTCGTAGTCGTAGAGGCTGTAGGCGCTGGCCGCCGCTTCGGGATTACCGGTCCACTGCTTGATGGTCCTGGAGGCGTTGCTCCGCTCCCAAAGGCCGATGAGCCAGAGTCCGGTAAAGCCCCGGCGGGCCAGCTCGTCCAGCTCTTCGTCGGGAATCTGGTTGAGCCTTTCGATGGGCCTGCCGTATTTTTTGGTCAGCTGGTAGAGCCACACCAGGGTGCTCTTTGCCATCAGCACCGTCCGGGGCATCCACTCCTGATCGGGGCTGAATTTTTCGTATTCGTCCAGGCCGCTGTAGCTGATCACCTGGGTGGGGCCGGGGCCGCCGAAATAGGGCTTGTCCTCTTCCTTCATCACATCCAGGCCGATAAGAAGCCGGGCCATGAACTTGCCCAGGAGCAGCCCCCAATGGGTCCGCATGTACTCAAGCTGGCCGGCGAGGGAATCCGGGGAGGCCAGGGCCGGGGCCCGCAGCAGGTCCCACAGGTTCATACCGTCCGGGCCGAAGGGGGGGAGCAGGGCCAGATGGGCCTTGAGCTCCTCAATGGCCTCGGGGTAAACCGTTTTTTGTTCCAAATCGCCGTCATCAAAAAGAAAATTAAAAGGGGCAAAGGCGGGGTTCAAATTGGCCAGGGCCAGGAGCAGAATTTCTTCCAGACTGAGGGAACGGTGGCTTTCCCCGTCCTCACTGCCCTTCAAATAATCCTCCACCGTGGTTTCACCGGCGTACACCGGCCGGGGGGGAAATAAGAAACCGAAGGTATGTAAAAGACCGGCGGTCTTTCCGCTACTCAACTTGTCATTCAACCGCTCCAGAGCGGTATCAAACACATCGGGCTGCACCTGTTCCCGGTACAGGGCCACCATGTAGTGGAGTATCTCGTCGATAAGCCCCATGGTGTAAAGCTGCCCGGCCTTGATGAAGCGTTCAGGGTGGCGGGGGTCGGTTTTGGCGTTGAATTTCACCGCCAGCTCCCGCACCTGCCGCAGATCCGCCAAAATCACATTGCCCGTAAGGGAAAAAAGGCCCTTGTCCAGGGCAAATTCTTCCCGGACCCCCTTGCGGATATGGAATTCCATCACCGCTTTCCGGGCGGCCGCAAACAGCTTAGCCGCCGGCCGCCTGGCCGCATCCTGCGCCCCCGGCAGCGCCGCACCCTCACCCTCAAAGGCCCTGAGCCGTATCGCGAATTTCATCATGTTACACCCGATTTTTTCCCGATCTGCGCCCATAACTGCCTCCGGTGAAGATTTTATATAAGTATAGTATGAAATTGGAGTTAGGTAAATGAATATTTAAGGGGGGGAGGCATTGGGAAAGAGGGGGAAGGTCTTCCTCCCCCTCCAGCCCGCTGCGCGGTCTTACGCTTCCCCCTTCTTCAAGCCGTCCTACGGACGGCACCACCCCACGGGCGGTAAGGTTCCACCCCCAAGCCCCCGCCGGGTGGTGGCAGGCATCGTTTGAGGTTACTGCTCTATCCGAACTACCGAACGCTACACCCACATGGTCCGCCGCCAGTTCCTGAGAATTCAAAGCCCCCTGGATAAATATGGATGATGAAGATTAAGCAAGGTGATTTCATTTATTGAATCTTATAAAACCCCCGGCTTTGCCGGGGAGACTTGAAAAGGCTATGCCGTGCCGTGCGTGATCCGGATGACAAAAATCAATAAAGTACTCCAGAGGAAGCCTCAAAAAAAGGCAACCA
>BNVE01000162.1 GCA_025997875.1 Spirochaetia bacterium | reverse complement strand
GCATACCTAAAACAAGACAGGCCCCGGCGCCTGTAATCTTTAAACGCATAAAAAGGAGAAACCATTATGCAAACCGCTCTTGACAAGAAGATGGGTAGTACAGTATCGTTTACCCCCCCCCCCCCCCGTGAGGTTCGGACTTAAACTAAGTTTCCTTATCGCCCTCATTGCGGCACTGGCCTTTGCCGGCTGCAAAGACCCCACCGGTTCCGCCCCCGATTTATCCGGTACTATCACCATTAGCCCCTCCGGCAGCGTTACCACCGGCACCCAACTTACCGCTTCCTACAGCGGCAGCGAAACTGTCAGCTACCAGTGGAACAAGGACGGAACCGCCCTTTCCGGCGCAACCAACACAAGCTACACGCCGGGTGAAGCGGGAAGCTACACCGTAACCGTCAGCGCGGCGGGCTACCAGAGCAAGACCAGCGCCGCCGTTACCGTAACCGGCGCAAGCACCCCGGCTCTGTCCGGTAATATCACCATAACGGACGGCACTAATCCCGTGACCAGCGCTTACACCGGCGCCCAGCTTACCGCTTCCTACAGCGGCAGCGAAACTGTCAGCTACCAGTGGAACAAGGGCGGGACTGCCATTACCGGCGCAACCGCCAATACCTACACGCCGGATACAGTGGGAAGTTACACCGTAACCGTCAGCGCAACAGGCTACCAGAACAAGACCAGCGTCGCGGTGACCATTACCGTTGACCCTGTGGTGCTAATGAACGCAGAGGACTTCGGTGTAGGCGTGACACCCACCACGCTCACCATCAGCAACCCGGGCGATTTTAGCAACGCCAAAACCGCAATAGAAGGAACCGCCGGCAACTATGTGCTCAATATCACCACTACGGTAGATGTTGGGAGCGTAATGATAACCCTGCCGGCAACCACCAAAGTTTCCCTGCGGGGCGGCGGCACCCTCGATCTGTCAACGGGTGAGGACGGTTTATTCCTCTTGAGTAGCGCAAACAGCAAGCTTATACTGCGGGATGCTGACCTTAAAGGGAACGCCGGCGGTTCCATCAATCATGCGCTGGTGAGGGTGGACGATAGCTCGGCGGCGTTTGTTATGCACGGCGGGACTATCACCGGTAATGAAGACGAATGGATCGACGGCGGCGGGGTGTATGTCGGCAACGGCGGCGCTTTCACCATGAAAGGTGGAAAGATCAGCGACAATAGAGCCTACAACGGCGGCGGGGTGTATCTCGAGAATGGCGGCGCTTTCACCATGATCGACGGAACGATCAGCAGCAATAGCACCAAAGATGATGGCGGCGGGGTGTATGTCAACAGCGGCGGCATTTTCACCATGGAGGGTGGCATGATCAGCGGCAATACCGCTACCACCTACTCCTCCAGCAGCGGCGGCGGGGTGTTGGTCACCACCGGCGGCACTTTCACCAAGACCGGCGGAACCATCACCGGCAAGGACGGCCCGGACCCCAACACCGCGTACAGCGATAACAAGGGTCATGCGGTGTTTATCGGCAGCGGCCAATACCGCGATACCACCCTCAACGCCACCGCGAGCGGTAACATAAACAATACCGACTTACTAAGCGGCTGGAATCAGTAGGGAGGAATTATAACCGCTAAGGCGAAGAAGGCGAAAAAGGGATTCTTTACTTCTTTTACTTCTTCGAATTTGCGGTTAAATACATTGTAAGGAGTAACCTATGGCAGTATTACACACAATCAAGGTATGGCTCTACGACAACCCGCTTACGGCTGACCAAAACGACTACGCCGCACGGGTCAGCGCGGAACGCTCTCTCACGGTGCGGGAAATCTGCGAGTCTGCAGTGGCCCGGGGCGGCGCGGACATCAACGCCTCCGCCATGGAACACGCGGTGGAACTGTTCCACAAGGAGATGGGCTACCGCCTCTGTGACGGTTTCTCGGTCAATGCCGGCTGGTACACCGCATCCATGCACGTCAAGGGCGTGTTCGCCGACCCCACGGAACCCTTCGACCCCAAAAAGCACAGCGTTCTTGCGGAGTTCCACCAGGGCGCGGAACTGCGCAAGGAACTGGCCTCGGTAACGGTGAGCATCCTGGGCAAGGCCGAGACCAGCTTCTTTATCGCCCAGGTGCAGGATATGCGGACCGGCAGCGTGAACGACACCCTTACCCCCGGACGCAACGCGCTGATTACGGGTAGCAAGCTCAAAATCGCCGGAGAGAAGCCTGAGTGCGGCGTGTACTTCGTGAACACCGGCGACCAGACCCGGGTCAAGGTGGAAGCGGCGGACATCGTGGAGAACCAGAACGCCCGCCTCATGGTGGTAACCCCCGCGCTGGCGGCGGGAACCTGGCAGGTAGAAATAAGCACCCAATATTCAGGCGGGAGCGCCTTACTCAAGGAGCCCCGCACGGCAACATTCGACCGGATACTGACCGTATCATAAAGCGCCCTTGTGAAGGTGTTTCACAGGATGCTGTGAAGGTGCTTCACAAGGCGCTGTGAAGGTGTTTCACAAGGCGCTGCGAAACACACCATGAAATTTCTGTCCGGGAGGGTCGGTGAGGTCGGTGGTTAATTTTCAATCAGCCCCGGCTTTTAAGGCCCTTGAGGAATTTGAGGCCCTTCAGAATGCCCATGGCAAAGAGGCCAACGGCCCCGACGCTGAGGACCGTTCCTGCCAGGGGGCGGATAAAAGCTGCCCCAACACGGGAAAGGATCACCAGGACGCCGCCGCCAAGGAGGACGGCGCCGGGTTTTTTATCCTCCGGGTCCCGGGAAAACAGGGCCCCCAGGCCGATGACGCCGCTTACCACCCCCATGATGATCCCCACAATGGGAAGCCGGGTTCCCAGGGCGCCCATGATAAAGAGGAATACCCCGCCGGCCAGATTGCCGACGGCGGCGACACCCAGCTTTTCCAGGGTCCGCGCGGGAACAAGAACGTCCTTATGGTCGATATCATTCATGGTGTTCCTCCTTCATACCGGGCGAATGCAAAGGCGCTGTGATTATGGATACTTTCAAAATTTTCCGCCTCCACCGAAAAGCGGGGGAAAAGCTTCAACGCTTTTAATTCAATATACACATCCCTGACCAGATCTTCAACAAACTTGGGGTTGTCGTAGGCATGTTCGGTGACGAATTTTTCATCCTCCCGCTTTAAAAGGGAATAAACCGGGCTGGAAGCGGCCTTTTCCACTATTTCGATGATGTCCTCTATCCAGAAGAAGGGCCCCAGTTCCAGTTCCGCCCGGACGATGCCCCGCTGGTTATGGGCCCCCCGGTCGCTGATCGCCTTTGAACAGGGGCAGACCGTGGTCACCGGTACCCCAACCTGGACGGTAAAATGCCGGTCCGCCGCAGCCCCCGGAGTCTTGACCCAGCCCTGGTAACGGCATTCGTATGACATCATCCCCGGCAGTCCGGACACCGGTGCGTTTTTCTCCAGAAAATAAGGGAAGCTCATGGAGCCGAAGGCCGCCTCGGCCTCCAGGTCCTCCCTGATGTTTTTGAGCATGTCCAGAAACCGGGGCATGGAAAGGTCATCCCGGTAACGGTGAAAAATTTCGATGAACCGGCTCATGTGGGTGCCCTTGAAATGCCGGGGCAGGTCCGCGTAGAGATCCACCTTTGCGCTGGTATGCTGCACCTTCTTTACCTTATCCAGCACCCGGATGGGGTACTCAAGCCCCTTGACCCCCACCTGCGCCAGGGGCACATCCCGGGTATCTTCCTGGTTCTGCACATCTAGCATGGACGTCCCCCGGCAAAGCGTTCCGCCGCTTCAACCACATTCTGCAGAAGCATGGCGATGGTCATGGGCCCCACCCCGCCGGGCACCGGGGTGATCCAGGCGGCCTTTTCCGCAACCGGCCCATAGTCCACATCCCCCCGGAGCCGGTAGCCTTTTTTGGCGCCGCTGTCCGCCACCCGGTTTACCCCCACGTCGATCACCGCCGCCCCCTCCTTCACCATATCCGCGGTAACCAGCCCTGCCCTGCCCGCCGCGGCGATAAGGATATCCCCCTGCCGGGTGATGGACGGGAGCTCCTTCGTGCCGGTGTGGCAGATGGTCACCGTGGCGTTCACGTCCCGGCGGGAGAGCAGGTTGGCCAGGGGCTTGCCCACGATGTTGGACCGGCCCAGCACCACCGCATGGGCCCCCGCGGTGGGTATCCTGAGCTCCCGGAGCAGTACCAGCACCCCATGTGGCGTACAGGGCAGGAAGCCCGGCCGCCCCAGGACCATGTTCCCCACCGACACCGGGTGGAAACCGTCCACGTCCTTCCGGGGGTCAATGGCGGTGATCACCCGTTCCTCGCTGATATGGGAAGGCAAGGGCAGCTGTACCAGGATACCGTGAACCTGCTCATCGGCATTGAGCCTGCCGATCAGGGCCAGGAGTTCATCCTCCCCGGTTGAAGCGGCAAGCCTGTAGTCCCGGCTCGCCATCTCCGCCTCCGCCAAAGCCTTTTCCTTGGCGGTCACATAGGAAAGGCTCGCCGGGTCCTCCCCCACAAGGATTACCGCCAGGCAGGGCACTATCCCCCGGGGCTCCAGCTTGCCTGCGCGCCGCTTCACCTCTTCCCGCACTTTCAGGCTTATGGCCTTTCCGTCAATTACAATCGCCGACATGAACAACTCCAAATTAGGATAACCGCAAAGTCAAAGAAGTCGAAAAAGGAAATAAGAATATGTACATTTGCCCTTCTTCCCTTCTTCGACTTATTCGACTGCGGTTTTATTCTTCTTCCAAAGGCACAATCACCATGAAGCGCCCCTGCCCTGCCCGGATAACAAAATCCCCTTCCAAAGCGACATTACTGATACCGGCAAAACCCCGGTTCCAGTTTACCCTATCCAGGGGCCATTTAAGGCCCCTGCTTTTGGCCTGCCAGGGGCCTTCTCCCAGGGGGAAGACCGAAACGATGCTCCCCGCCGGCACTTCCAGAACCAATTCCCCTGTTGTTTTCTGCCCGGCCGCCTGCCGCCCGGCTTCAAGGCAGCGGATATCCTCCGCTGCGGTGAGCCACCGGTTGGGGGGCTTTTCCCGCTCGAAAAGGGAACGGATCGCAAAAAGATGGTCTGTCCGCCCCCCGCCCCCCCCTACAAGCCAGGTTTCATCACAGCCCTTTTCCCAAAGCAGGGAAAGGACCAGTTCCGTATCGGTATAATCCTTTTCCGTGATGTGGCGGATGACCCGTTCCGGCGGGTACCTGTCAAGGCGGGCCGGGCTGTCCAGGGAATCCATATCCCCCACAATCCAGTCCGGGCGGAACCCCGCGTTTTCCGCAGCCTCCAGCCCCGAGTCCGCCGCGGCAATGAGGGCGGCGGCGTTTGCCGCAGCTGCGCCGGCGGCCGGGGCCCGGTCCCCAAACAGACGGCGGCACAATTCCGGGCCGGGGCCTTCCCCGCCGGTAAACGCGATACCCAACATGGCGTAATTATAGTATAGTGTTTCCCGATGGGCAACGCGAACATAGATCCCCTTTTAAAAGAAATTGCCGCCCTTTTTGCGGAACAGGGAAAAGAAGTCTACCTGGTGGGCGGGGCGGTCCGGGACCTCTTCCGGGGGGAAAAGGCCCAGGACTGGGACCTTGCCACCAATGCCCGGCCGGAGGAGGTGATCGCCCTGTTCCGCAGCAGGCGCTGGCGGGTTATCCCCACGGGGATCAAACACGGGACCGTGACAGTGCATTACAAGGGCCGCGACCTGGAAGTAACCACCTTCCGCACCGAATCGGACTACCGGGACGGCCGCCACCCGGACACAGTCGCCTATGCCGCCACCATCGAGGAGGACCTCTCCCGCCGGGACTTCACCATGAACGCCATCGCCCTGCGTCTTCCCGGCGGAGAGCCCGTTGACCCCTTTGGGGGTACGGCGGACATCAGAATACAGCTGATCCGCTGTGTGGGGAATCCCGCAGAGCGCTTTACTGAAGACGGCCTCCGTCCCCTGCGGGCGGTGCGCTTTGCCGCACAGCTTGGCTTTAAGGTTGAAAAGGCGACCCTGGATGCCATTCCCCCGGCCCTGCCGGTCACCGCGGGGGTTTCCCCGGAACGGGTCCGGGATGAATTGGACAAGATCATCCAAACCCCCCGGCCCTCCGCCGCCTTCCGCCTGATGGAACAGACCGGACTTCTCCGGCTCATCCTGCCGGAACTGGCTGACTGCCGCGGCGTCGACCAGAAGGGCTACCATCAGTTTGATGTGCTGGACCACTCCCTTTTGGCCTGCGATTACGCCGGCCGGGAAGCCTATCCCCCGGAGGTGGGGCTTGCGGCACTCTTCCACGACATCGGCAAGCCGGCGGTGCGGAAGCTCAATGAGGCAGGCATCTGGACCTTTCACCAACACGAGGGGGTTTCCGCCAAAATTACCCGGAAGATACTCACCCGGCTGCGGTATTCCAACGCCCAGATCGATGCGGTCTGCCACCTTGTTGCGGAACACATGTTTCACTATGAGGAAATCTGGAGCGACGCCGCTGTCCGCCGCTTTATCATCCGCGCCGGGGAAGAAAACCTGGAAAACCTCTACCGCCTGCGCCGCGCCGACGCCTACGGCATGGCCGGGATCGAGCCCGCCCCGGACTTCCTCCTCCCCCTGGTCAGCCGGGTAGACAAGGCCCTGGCCGGCAGCAGGGCCTTCTCCCTCAAAGACCTGGCCGTCTCCGGCAAGGACCTCCTGGCCGCCGGGGTCAGACCGGGCAAAGAAATGGGGATCATCCTAAAGGAACTGCTGGAAACTGTGGTGGACGACCCGGATTCCAATATCCGGGAGAAATTGCTGGAAATCGCGGGGAATCTGAATAAAAGATACGAAAGTGGAATCCTACGTTAATTTAGCCTATTTTTTCTGATTTTTTAAAAATTGAACCATATCATGTATCGTTTTACGATCCTTCTCATCCAATTCCTCAATATTTTTGAGCAAAAGGCGCATTTCAGGGCTAAAAACCACTTCCTTATGGGGACTTTCCCGTCCGGTTACCAGGTATTCCACCGAAACACCCAGTATACGGGCGATTTTGACCGCGATCTCGGCGGAAGGCATACGGTTTTTTGTATTCAAATAATTATCAATGGAATGTTTATTTACCCCCGACAGGGCGGCAAGTTCCTTTACAAGCATCCCGGAATAGGTCAATTCAGCCTTAAGATTTTCCTTAAATCCCATCAAATTACATAATAAGTAAAAAATCATATTAATCACTTGATATTATGGCTTTTGAGTGTTAAAACTTTAATTATGGCTTTAGACCTAATTAAAGCAATCGATTATGAAGAAAGTCATATTGGGATAAGGCCAGCCGTATCGTTGATGCGGGAATAGTTTTGTTGATTGGCTTGATAAGCCAATGGAGGCTGGAGATGAAGAAGAGTTTGTTTTTGGTAATGCTCGGCGTGGTGCTGGTATTGGGGTTGGTATTCACTGCTTGTCCCACGAATGCTGATAGCGGCGGCGGAGGGTCAAAGTTAGAAGGAACATGGGTAAATCAAGAAAGTACCAAAACGTTTGTTTTTACAGGAGGTAACTTCACCTTTACGAGTGGCTCCGATAAAGTTGAGGGAACCTTTGAGGTCGAATTGGATAAAACAGTTAAGACAATTCGATTCGCTGTAGGTGGTACGAAAGGTGATAATATCGTCATCCAATGGACTGAGACCCCCCCTGCTTTGGGATTTAACAGTGGTAGTTTACCCCTCAGCAGCGGAACAGCATCAATAGTCGGCTTTTATGGCAAAAAATAAATGATACACCACCGCCCTGTTGTCCATAACAGGGCGGGCCGTTGCAGTTTTTTATCTTTTTTTCCAAGCCCGGGAGCATCGTGATGGAGCGGCAGCTTCCGGGCTTTTAGCGTCTTGCGTGGTTAAATTCTTCATTTTTATCAAATATTTCCCTTTTGATTGAATCGCCACACATCCCAGTGCCCTATATTAGGTGAGAAAACGGAGAAAAACCCTACCTTATGGAGGCATGTATGCAAAAGGTCATATTCACCTACGAGGACGACATTATTAACCCCTGCTGGGATAATGTCTTCAAATCCGTCTTTACCCGGGATACCCTCCCCTCCCGGGGCGCCCTGCGGTGGCTGCTCTCAGCCTATATGGCCCTCCAACTGGAACTGGTAACCGTCACCGCCAATGAACCCCCGCCCACCAGCCTGCGGGACCGTCAAATCCGTTTCGACATCTCGGTAAAGCTTACCGACGGCCAACTGGGCAATGTTGAAATGACCACCAACCCCGACACCTACGAGGCCCAGCGGCTGGAGTTTCATGTATGCAAACTCTTTACCACCCAGGATATCAGGGGAGAAGACAAGAGCTATAAGGACTTGAAAAACACCTACCAGATATCCCTGTTAAATAAGTCCCTGTTTGATGATGAAGAACTGATACACCGGTTTGAATATTATGATAAAGAGCATAACTTGTCCCTTGGGGGAAAGACGACTATAATAACGGTAGAACTATCGAAGGCGGACCGGATCGTGTCGAAGCCGGTGATGGAGATGAGCAGTGCGGAAC
>BNVE01000161.1 GCA_025997875.1 Spirochaetia bacterium | reverse complement strand
TAGGAGTGCCTTTTTCAATACAAACTTCTTGAAAAACATCATGCCACTTTTTGTACCCCATGGGACGCTCGGTGCTAAATCCTTTTACCCACATATCAGGGTTATTTGAAGGGGTAGATAGATAGGGCCTTCAAATCAAAGCGGCATATACTGGGACCGCCAAAGAGCGGCTATGCCCGGCAAACTGTAATCCCCGAAATTCTTGCTCCCTGTTTTGAAAAAATCTCGTCAATGGCGTGGGCCAATGGCGTTAAATCATAAGTTTCCCTATGGGTATAATTTTCCTGAATGTTTGTACCGAAGCTTTTTTCTGCTTTGTTTCCCTTAGAGGTCCATCCGAAAGCTGCTTTTATAAGCTCTGGGTTTACCCCTTGTTCCAAAAGCATAGTATTAAGGGCATGGCGGAGAGCGTGAAGGGTCGTAGGAGTGCCTTTTTCAATACAAACTTCTTGAAAAACATCATGCCATTTTTTGTACCCCATGGGACGCTCGGTGCTAAATCCTGTTACCCACATATCAGGGTTATTTGAAGGGGTAGATAGATAGGGAGCAAGAATTTCGGGGATTACAGTTTGCCGGGCATAGCCGCTCTTTGGCGGTCCCAGTATATGCCGCTTTGATTTGAAGGCCCTCACTATATGGATACGTCTGGCTGAAATATCTATGTCCTTCCACTGGAGCGCCCTGATTTCAGAAGCTCGCATACCGGAGAAAGCATAGAGAGCCGTTGCCACACAAAAGCGAAAACCAGTTGTATCAGCGTTTTTATACTTTCCAGTGGTTTTCGGTAAAAAATTTTTAGGATCTATTAATTGCATAATCTGCTGGGCGTTCAAGATATTTTTTGTTCTTTTGGTATATGTAACATTTTTAACTTTAGAAACAGGATTATATTCTATATACTCCATGTATGCCGCCTCCGCAAAGATTGCCCGGAGAGCATCTAGGGGCTTTTGCAGGGAGACTATATGACCAATATAGGCAAGCCAACGGCTGCGAAGCTGGATAATATCTCCACGCTTTATCTTGCCCAAGGGCATAGCGCATAATATTTTATCTGTCATTATGAGGCGGTCAAGCTGGTATTTGTACTCAATCATCGTAGAGGGCGAATAGGGAGTTCCTTCATCCTTTAGGCGGCTACATCGGGGGCAATTAGGGCCAAAAAAGGTGGCGGCATAATCCCCAAAAAGGGAAGTACTTCCTGCTATTTCTTTTAGTTGATCCTGGCACCAAGCCTCCGCTAAGGTCTTGTTTGTTTGTCCGGTACTGACCTCTGGTTCAAGTTCCCCGGTCCTGATATTCCTGAATTGACATAAATAATATCGGCTGCGGCTTCTTTTATAAAGGTAGTATGGTTTTCTCATTTCCCTTTTTCTGGAATTTTACTGGAAACTGGAAAAACGTTGATTTTTTTCATTTCATAACTCCTTATCCTATAAAGAATTATATTTGGGCGCGCAGGGATTCGAACCCCGGACATCCACGGTGTAAACGTGGCGCTCTAACCAGCTGAGCTACGCGCCCGACATAGTTAAATTATCGGAAACCCCGGCTATTGTCAAGGCATTGGTTTTTTTTGACTCACTCCTCAAAATAGTTGATCTTGTATTGGTGAAAGAAGGAAAATTGAGGCAAGGGCGAAGCTTATGGCGGATAATGGGAACGGTGAAGCGGCTGAAATAAACGGCGAAAGGGAGCCATCCGATCTCAAAAAAGCGGGAATTGTTGCAAAACTTGAAACTATGGCGGTTCCGATGGATATACGGGAATTCTCCAGGAATGAGTATAACAGGCTATTTCCCATGGGAACCGTCCAAACTCCAATAGGCGAGGTTAAAATAGGGGCGAATCAGTTTGATAAACTTTCAAAAAAAGATAATGGCAGCCGACAGATGTTGATCGGTGCAATGCGTCAGACCTTATCAGACCCGATTGTTATTATTAAGGAACAAGAGGATGGTCGGGAAGCTCATGTCTATATCAAATCCTTCAAAAAAGAGGGAAAACCGGGACTGGATACGGTTATGACCGTAGTGGTGGATATTGATAACAAAAAAATAGCCATATCAACCTACAAACGCCGGAAACGTGAGGTCGGGAAGAAAATAAAAATGGCCGTCGTCATCGTCTATGTTAAAGACGAAGGCGGCGACCCGACGAACAGGAGATAACCCCCGCCACTTAAAAGTATCGCTTAAAACCCCTTGAAAGTCAACGGATTTGTTCAATAACTGAAGTTATCGAACAAATCTAATGTTTTGCATTGTCTCGCCGGGGATGCACACCCGGCTTTTATTTCAGCCCCTTCAGGTAGTCAAGGCTGTCTTTGGCGCATTCGATGGGGGTCTTGCCTGGGGAGGGGATGTCCTGCTCCACCACCACCCATTTTGCGCCGGCTTTTTCGGAAGCCTTCAGGATGCCGGGGATGTCCTGCATGCCAAAGCCGATTGCCCGGAAGGGGAAGGACCCTGCGGCGCGGGCTTTTTTGGCTTCGCCGATAAGGTCGTATTCGGCCTTGATCGTCCCGCCCTGGGAGGAATCGAAGTCCTTCAGGTGGACCACCGGGGCCCGGCCGGAGTATTTAAGGATGTATTCGGCGGGGTCTACGCCGCCGACCTTGGCCCAGCAGGTGTCGATTTCGGTCTGGAGGATGCTTGCGGGGATCGAATCGTAGAGATCGTCCAGCGCAAGCTTGCCCTGGTAATCCACAAATTCAAATTCGTGGTTATGATACAGGAGGACCGCGCCCTTCTTGTTAACCACTTCCCCAAGCTTGACGATATTCTTCTTTACTTCTTCGTAGTTCTTCCCGGTACTGCGATCTTCTTCCGCAAGGAAGGGAATAACGATGAATTTGCAGCCTATGTCGATATGGTAGCCAATCACCTTTTCAGGGTCCCCAATCATATCCCGGTAGGGCACATGGGCGGAAACGGCGGTAAGCCCCGCCTTGTCCAGGCTTGCTTTGAATTCGGCGGCTGTTTTGCCGAAGGACTGGGCAAGGGCCAGTTCCACATACTTATAGCCCATATCGGCTACCTGTTTCAGTGTACCATCGAAGTCCTTCTTCAGTTCTTCCCGTACATTGTAAAGCTGTAACATAATCGGAAGCATCGTTCCCTCCTAAAAATTAGTATACCATTTTATTATACATGATTCCCGGTAATAATTAAAGAGGGTCTTTATGAAAATCACCGGCATTAAGGTCGGTCTGCTGTCCGCCTTCTTCTCTCATTCCCTCCAGGGCAGCTGCCACAATACCGTTCCGGGCGGCGGCCACCGCGTTGGGGTGGATGGCGGAAATGGGCGCCCGGTCCGTGCCGGCCCCGGTGACTACCGAGATGTGATTGGCGGGGTAGTGGGTCAGGGTTTCCGCGAAGGGCTCGAAGATAGCTTCCACATTATCGATGATCCAGGCCCGGCGGGCCTCGCCCCTGGCGTCCTGCATGGTTTTAAGGGTGACCTCAAGCTGCTCGATTTCCGCCTTGGCAACCTCGAACCAGGATGAGACCTCGGCCCTGGCGTTGAGGATCGCCTTGTCCCGGGATGCCAGGGCGGGGGTGATGATCTCCGCCCGGTAGCGGTTCTTGAGCATTTCGATGTTCTGCTTCTCCGCCTCAAGCTGGGCGGTAATCCCCGAGGTGCGGGCCCGGGCGTCGGCGCTGGCCTGTTCCATCCCCACCTTCTGCCGCTGGGTCTCCTCCGCAAGCCGTACCCGTACCTCCGCCCGGAGCCGTTCCAGTTCGTTCTTGAGATTTTTCACTTCGGTCTCGGCGCGGCGGGCCTCCGCCTGTTCGGCGCTGGCCGCCCGGGCTTCCGCCTGGGCCTGCCGGGCGCTGGTTTCCGCGCTGGCGGACTGGATGCGTTTGAGCAGGGCGATGTAAAGGTCCGGCTCCTCGACCCCGGGCAGCCGGTGGTCGTCCACATCGGCGATGTTCATGGTGGTGATTTCCAGACCGATGTTTTCCAGGTCGCCCTTGCAGACGTTGATCATCTTGGTGACCAGGATGTCCTTGTCCTTCATCACCTGTTCCGGGGTCATGCTGGCGATGGAATCCCGCAGATGTCCTTCGATGATGTCCCCGGCGATCTTGGCAAGGTTCTCCCGGTCCGCCGCCAGGTTGAGAATCCGGGTGACCGCATAGGACCGGCCCGCTTCGTTACTGGCGATGGCGAAGGACACCGTGGCCTTTACGTTCAGGGGCACGATCCCCGCAGCGATGGCGGAGTCCACCACCACCTCAATGGTGATGGGGGTAAGGTCGAATTTGCTGAACCGCTGGAGTATGGGGATGATGAAAGCCCGGCCCCCGCTGAACGTGCGGAAGCCCTTGGACAAGCCCCGCTTGTCCGGCTTCTCCGAACCGGTAACCACCCCAAGCTCATTCCCCCCGACTATCTTCATGTTGGTGAGGAGCTGGATCAGAATGGTGATCCCCACAAGCCCCCCCAGGACGCTTACAAAAACTATCATTTGGCCCCTCCTTTTAAAGCGGCTGACGGCGCCAGCGCGGCCAAAGCTTTTACATTGATCCCGAAGGCGTCGGTGAAAATTTTGAGGAAGTCCGCGAAGGCCCGGGGGCCCCGGTTGACCGCGCCGGAAAATCCCTCATCATCGTCCATGACGATGTAGCTGTCCACCGAACCGGCTTTGGCGGCGGCCATATATTTTTCAAAGAGCAGGGGCAGTTTCTGCTGGAGGAACATGACGCTTGAGGCATCGTCCCCATAGCGGCCCAAAAGCACGGCCTTGGATTTAAGGATATCGTTCCGCGCAGATTGAAGGATGCCCACGGCGCTGCGCTCCCCGTCGGCGAGAATCCGGGCCTCCTCCTCCTGTGCTTCCGCTTCCAGGGTTACGGCGGTAAGGTTTTTGAGTTTTTGCAGTTCCACTAACTGGCCCTGCACCGCCGCCTCCCCGGCGTTGGCCGCTTCGATGATGGCCTGGTCCGCCTTGAGCTTGGCTTCGCTGATAAGCCCTGCGGATTCCCTGCGGTACACCTCAAGCTCCTGCCGGGCGGCGATGATCGCCTCATCGGCTTTACTCCGGGACACCTCGATCCGTTTGTAGGCGTCGCTTTCCGCCTGGTCCGCAATGGCCCGCAGCCGGGATTCCTCGATTTCCACCAGCCGGCGTTTTTCCGCCAGGGTCTTCTGGGCCAGGTTGGCGATATAGTTGGATGTGTCCCAAATTTTTTGCAGTGATACTGATACTACCTTCATCCCAAAAGATCGCAGGTCCGAGTTGATGTCGGAAAAAAGTTCCGCCCGGAACTGGGCCCGTTCCCCCATATTGGCGTCATCGTTGCGTTCCCCGGAGCTGTCCGGCACGTCCTCCATGCCGATAGCCTGCAAAGGGGTGGCCTTGTTCAACGCCCCCCGGAAATTCCCCACCAGGGTCTGCTGAATCTGATCGTGGATCTGCTGAATGTCCTTGCCCATGAGCCGCTCCACCGCGCTGTAGAGCATGGCCTCATCGTCATCGTCGATGCAGACGCAGGCGGTGGCGTCCGCCCCTACGGTGATGCCGTTGGCGCTGTTCACCCCTTCCACCCGCACATTGATGGGAAACACGTCCAGTTCCAGGCTGCCGATGGCCTGGAAGTAGGGGATCACTATGGCCCGGCCCCGGTTCACCGTAAAGCCAAAGGTCTTGCCCTGGCGCCTGGTTTTCCGGCCCGTAACTACCAGTATCCTATCCGGCCAGGTTACATGGATGATCTTCTTTAGAATAACAATGATAAAAATAAAAGCCGCAACCCCAAGGCCCCCGAAAAAAAGCCCCTGGAGGGAATTCGCCAATCCATACATAGGTACCTCCGCTTATCACCGCGATATCATCATTCTATCCAGTATACACTTTCGTCGTACTCTGTTATCCGCACTTCCGCGCCCTTGGGAAACGCCGCCTTTTCATTCCGGCAGCGGACGTAGATTTCCATCTCCGCGCCGAAGCGCCGCACCAGCGCCTTGCCCATCTCGCCGGGATTAACCGGCGCCAGGATCACCGCCTTCTCCATTAAAAGCTCTTCGCCCTTTATGGAGGAATCCAAATCCCGGCGCAGGAACTTCCGCAGCAGCCGGGTGAACAGGGCGATCCCGATACCGGCCCCGGCGCTCCAGATGAGGCTCTGTCCCCGGCTCAGGCCCGTAAACAGGGCAAAGAGCCCCGTGGGTCCCGCCCCCAGGGCGAAGTACACCCCCAGCCGGAGCAACCCCAGTATCGCAGTGATCCCCCGGATGCCGGCGTTTCCCGAACCCAGTTGGGAACCGTGATTGTGGCCGGCCTCATCGCCATGGCCCGTTTCGGGGGCCCCATCGTCATCACCGTCTCCGCCATCCCCGGCGTCGTCTCCGGCATGATCAAAGACCCCCAGAAAATCGACCAAGGTGATCCCCAGGCCGAAAACAGTAAGGGCCGTATAGACGATAAAGAGGTTCCCCATTCGTTTATTATTGATGATAGCGGGTGAGATGGCAAGGCTTAATTTAAGCCGCCTTATTTCCTCAGGGCAAAAGCATTTACTTTCTTAGACTATATTTGGTAACTTTATATGAAAGAAATTCGGGCTTCACTGCATTTATGCTGGCATCATTCACGAAATGCGCCGTATAATTAAACCATAATTGGTATATTTTTACACTATTCTTTCCTAATCAACTCGCTATATATGATTTTTTTGTTTCTCATAGTAAATGCTTTTGCCCTGCTTATTTCCTTGACATTTATTGGGCTCTTTGTTATAGTAAGAAAATATTGAAGAGAGGTTGATTAGATGGCTGTACCCAGATTTAAAACGTCGAAGGCGCGAACCCGCCGGCGGCAGTCGATTAACATGAAGCTTACTTCCCCCACACTGATCGAGTGTAGCACCTGCGGCAACCGTGTGTTGCTGCACCGGGTTTGCCCGAAATGCGGTTTTTACCGGGGTAAGCAGATTATTGTGCCGGATTCAAAAGTTTAACCAAAAGCAGAGGGATATTCAAGATGGATGAATTGTTTGAAAAAATGAAGAAACTTATTGCCGATAAGCTGGAAGTTGATGAGGGAAAAATCACCCTGGACGCTTCCTTCCGTCAGGATCTCGGCGCCGACAGCCTGGACACCTATGAACTGGTCTATGCCATTGAGGAAGAAATGGGCATTTCCATTCCCGATGAAAAGGCCAATGAGTTTGAAACGGTTCGGGATGCCTACGAGTACATCAAATCCCAGCAAAAGTAAGCCCCGGGCGATGATCCCAGGTGGGCCGTGCTGATCCGGAGATAGATTCCGGAAGAAAGAAAGTATTGGCGGCGTTTCAAAAGACCGTCGGTATCAGGTTCAGAAGCCTTGAGCTTTTGAACCTTTCTTTCGTGCACCGTTCCGTATCCAATGAATCGGGCCGGAAAAACAACAACGAACGGCTGGAATTCCTGGGCGACGCCATCCTTGGCGCGGTCACCGCGACCCTCCTTTACGGGGATTTTGCGGATAAAAATGAGGGCGAACTGGCCAAAATCAAGGCCGTGGTGGTTTCCGAGGACATCCTTTCCGGGGTTGCCCGTGAATTGCAGATCGATAACCTGCTCCTCCTGGGCAAAGGGGAGGAACTTTCCGGGGGCCGGACCAAAAAGGCCCTCCTGGCGGACGCCCTGGAGGCCCTTATCGGTGCATTGTACCTGGATTCGGGTTACAAAGCCGCCTTTGCCTTCGTAAGCCGCTGTATCGGCCCGGAAATCAGCCGGGTTTTGGACAAAAATTACCACCAGGACTACAAATCCCTTTTACAGGAGCTCAGCCAGCGCCTTTTCCACTCCTATCCCCTGTACCATATGATCAAACGCTCCGGCCCCGAACACGAGCGCTTCTTCTGGATGGAAGTAACGGTAAACGGTAAGGCCTATGGCCCCGGCATGGGCCGGAACAAGAAAACCGCCGAACAGGAAGCGGCGCGGATGGCCTATGGGCAGTTGGGGAAGGATTGAAGAAACAAAAAAGCCCGGAAACTGCCGCTCCATCACGATGCTCCCGGGCCTGGGAAAAAAGATAAAAACCTGCAACGGCAGCAATTCCAAATTCAACCACAAAAAGACACTAAAAGCACGAAAGAGAGCGATAAATCAAGTCGGGAGGATTTTCGAGTTTTTCGGGTTACTCCTCTAGGAAAGCACTGAAAAATGCAATCGAGCATTTTTCGGTGCTACTTTAATGTGGATTTTTCGCAGTTTTCCGCAGGAAAACGAGAAAAATAAGAGGGACACGCTGAAAAACATCGAGTTTTTCAGCGTGTCCCTAGAGCTGTTCAATATCCGTCAGGGAAAGGCCGGCAGCATACATTATCTGTTCAGATGAGAGCCCCATTTCCTTCATTTTCCGGGCAGTTTCCTGCAGGAGTTTTGCATCTTCTTCCTTAGCCTTGTCATAACCTTCGGCTATACCTTCTGCCAAACCTTCCCGTTTGGCCCCGACCAGCAGGCTCTGCATGTCCAGGGCGTTCTTGTACTCATGATCCAAAACAGCCCGTTCAGCCTCGTCACGGCTTACCGTCAATAATACTTCACTCGCCATGGCTATACCCTCTTCATACTCCACTATCTCGTTAATTAATTCACGCTTTCCCCGATCCCTTACATACCGGAAAAATACCGACCACCGTTCCGCAC
>BNVE01000160.1 GCA_025997875.1 Spirochaetia bacterium | reverse complement strand
ATAATGAAATCCTTCCCGAGTATTTAACCGGGAAGACCGTCCGTCTGGACATCCACGTCACCTTTAACGACGGGGAACAGGCGGACCTGGAAATCCAGGTAAAAAAGACCGATGACGACCTTAAGGCACGGGCCTTATTGCTGGGTGCAAAGCTCCTGGCAGGCCAGATGAAACGGGGTGAGAAATACCGGGAGGCCAAACGGGTCTACCAGATCTTTTTCCTTAATTGCGAACTGTTTCCTGGAAGTGACAAGGTGCCCCGCCGGTACTTCGCCATGGAGGAAACGGAGCATGACAAGTTATCCCAAGACCTGGAAATCATTATCTATGAGATGCCGAAGTTAAAGCAGGTAGTTAAGGCCTACTTTGAAGGAAGGGTAGAACTGAAAAACTTGTCACCTGAGCAGAAATGGTGTATATACTTTAGGTATAAGGGAAATGAAAAAATGGAGTCCTTGATACAGGAGCTGTGCAAGCAGGAGGAAGGGATCATGAGGGCGGACCGTGCATTGTCAAAGATAAGCCGTGACCAGGAGAAGTGGGCCAAGGCCCTGTTTCGGGAGAAGTCGGCTATGGATTACAGTTCCGGGCTCTATGCTGCGGGGAAGGCTGGGGAGGAGCGGGGTTTTGAAAAGGGAAAGATAATAGGTGACACAGGCGGCTACCAACGGGCAGAAGCAAAATATACAAAACTCCTGGGGGAAAAAGACAGGGAAAACGCCCGGAAAATGAAAGCTGATGGCCTTTCAACAGACAAAATAATCACCTATACCGGCCTTTCCCTCGAAGAAATCAAAAAGCTTTAGCTCTGCAGGCAGGCGGAACAGCTTCAGGAGCCTGTAGCGCCTGTAGGTTTTTCGCCAAAGGCGCGAAGCGCCACAAGCTCTTGGATGCGGATGGTGTCGTTGCTGTCTGCGCCCCCGGCCTTACGCAGACTTTGTCCCCGGTAACGCGGCGCCGCAAATAGCGGCGAGCATGATCGCCTTTATCGTATGCTTGCGGTTTTCTCCCTCGTCCCAGGCGCGGCTTTGGGGGCCGTCGAGTACATCGGCGGTGACCTCTTCGCCCTTGACCGCCGGCAGGCAGTGGAGAAAGATGCTGTCCCCACGGCCGGTTTTGTCCATCAGGGCCTGGTTCACCTGGTAGGGTGTCAGGAGCCGGCGGCGTTCTTCTTTTTTGTCCTCTTCGCCCATGGAAACCCACACGTCGGTGTAGATAGCATCCGCCCCCTTTAGCTCGGCGGTATCGGTGGTGATGGTGAGTTTTGCCCCCGAAGCGGCGGCCAGGGGGGCGCAGGTTGACAGCAGCGCGGCGTCCGGAGTAAGGGACGCGGGGCTTATCACCGTAAAGTGGACCCCCAGCTTGGCACAGATCACGATGAGGGACCGGGCCACATTGTTCCGGCCGTCCCCCACAAAGCAGATCCGTTTGCCCCGGGAGGAACCGAAGCTTTCTTCCAGGGTGAGGATATCCGCCAGAACCTGGGTGGGGTGGAAGTTATCGGTAAGGCCGTTAAAAACCGGCACCCCCGAATATTTGGCCAGGGTCTCCACGGTGGACTGTTTGAAGCCCCGGAACTGGATGGCGTCGAACATGCGCCCCAGTATCCGGGCGGTATCTTCCACCGATTCCTTGGCCCCCATCTGGATGTCCTGTGTGGAGAGGAACACCGGGTGCCCTCCCTCTTCCCCAAAGGCGGTTTCAAAGGCGCATCTTGTACGGGTGGATCGTTTTTCAAAGAGCAGGGCAATGGTCTTCCCCAGAAAACGCTGGTGCACCTCGCCCTGTTTCTTTTCTGCCTTGACCTGCCTGGACAGATCCAACAGATAGCGTATCTCTTCTTCCGTATAGTCCAGCCAGGTTAAGAGGGACCTGCCCTTTAACGCTTCAGAAACCATAATGCCTCCATAATGTGAGCAAATTTACCATGGCCTCCGCCGAAATAACAACCCCGTAGTACAAATACGGGCTCACGAGGGTCTTACATCTTGAATTCCGACCCCAGGTACACTTCGCGGACCATCTCGTCGGCGAGGATCACGTCCCGATCCCCCCGGGCGACGATGGTACCGTCGGCTATGATGAAGGCTTCGGTGGTGATTTCCAGGGTATCCCGAACATTGTGATCGGTGATAAGGATGCCGATGCCCTTTTCGGCAAGTTTGCGGATGATCTGCTTGATTTCGTAGACCGCGATGGGGTCGATGCCGGCGAAGGGCTCGTCCAGCAGGAGGAACTTTGGTTCTGTGGCAAGGGCCCGGGCGATTTCGGTGCGCCGCCGTTCCCCCCCGGAAAGGGTGAATCCGAACTGGCCGCGAATCCGGTCTATGCCGAATTCGTCTATCAAAGATTCAAGGCGCTCCTTTTTCAGCTTCTTATTGATATCCCGGCGGCTTTCCAAAATAGCCCAGATGTTCTGCTCCACCGTAAGCTTGCGGAAGATCGACGCCTCCTGGGGAAGGTAGGCGATGCCCTGCCGGGCCCGCAAATACATGGGCTTTGAGGTGATATCTATGCTGTCCATGGTGACCTTACCCGCAGTGGGGTGATAAAATCCGACGATCATGTAGAAAATAGTTGTTTTCCCGGCGCCGTTGGGACCCAAGAGTCCCGCCACTTCCCCGTTATTCATGGAAAAGTTCACCCCCCGGACCACTTCTTTGCGGCCGAATTTTTTATGGAGATCCTTTACCGCAAGTACATGCAGGTCCCGGGGAAGGATCGGGATTCGGACCGGGGGTGGAACTTGAACAGGAGCTCTGGTTACAGCTGGGACCCGGGGCTTGGCCGGAGATCGGGCTGGGACTTGGGACCTGGCCGGAGATCGGGATGGGGCTGAAGGCCGGGACGGAGGCCGGGCTTTGGGCCCGACCGGAATTTTGACCATGACCGCAGTTTCGGTTTCAGCTTCTGTCCGGATCAGTATTGCCTTTTTTAACAAGCCCCCCTCTACGGAAGAAACCTGCATAATCGGCGCCATGGGGATCAGCATTGCCTTTTTTAACAAGCCCTTCTGTACAGGCGGGTTCCGGGGCATTGCCGGGTTAATTCTGGCCATGGTTTTAGTTTTTGATAGAGCCGGAGACGGCCCCTTCCATGGTGACATCGTCGGTATCCAGGTCCACCCGGATCCGGTCGGCCCGGAATTCATCGGACTTTTTGAACACCACCGGGAAGCCGGAAAGGTCCAGCAGTTTTTCCGTGCGCCGGTACACCGCATATTCGGAGCGGCACACCATTTCGTCCTTAAAAAGCCGTACCGAAATCTGAAACACCGTCACCTCCGCCTGATCATCATACTCGATAAAGCGGCCCTTGGCGACGATCTCGTTTTTTTTATCCTCCAGGGTTGAATTCCCCTCAAGCCGGGCAATTTTCAGTTTCCGGTCATACCGCAGCCGGTCGGTTTGAAAGAGGATGTCCTTCTCCTCCTCCCGGCCCCAGACTTCCCCGGTGCAGTCGATAAACTGATTATCGTCCCCCTGGATTTCGATCCGGCTTGCCTTGAGGAGCAGGTTATCGGACCGGACTTCGGCGTTCCCTATCAGGACGGTAATCTCCTTTCCCGATGCCCGGCTTCCGGTCATCCGGTCCGCCTTAAAGGTAAAAACATCCCCATGGGCGGGAAAAACGAGAATGATGAAGAAGAATAAAAGGGGCGCCAAAGGCCCTTTTTTATTTTGACCCATTACTAATCTGACTCTCCCGTAACAGTATCGGCATTCTCTTCTTCGTCCTCGTCGTGGATATAGGAACCACCGACTTCTCCGGTAAATTCCCAGGTCCGGTTCCGGGCGTCGGCGGTAAAACCATGGCCGTAAAACCGGGTGCCGTTTCCCCGGATAATCCTGACTTCGTCACCGGGACTTCCGGCAAGAATATGCTCCTTGTCCTTCCAGTCCAGGCTGACGGTTTCAATGGTCACATCCTCGGAATCGACCCCAAGGCTGACCCCGTCCCGCAGATTGATGTTCCCGGATTCAAGTTCCACATGGGCAGTTCCCGCACGGCCCGAGGCGTTAACTTCCTCCCCGTGATGATCAAACTGTTCAAAGGAAAAATTCCGCAGTTCCATAACCTGGCGTTTTTCATACCGTTCCGCCAATTCCGCTTTAAACCGCACCCTGGGATCCCCGTCCCGTACCCGGACATACTCCACATCGTTCATCACGATGTCAGGCAGCCCGCTGTCCTCCTCCAGAATGTCACCATAGTCGAAAGAACATGATAACATAATGAGCAGTATAGTAAATAATAGTGCGCAATGAGTAGTGAGTTTTGTAGATACTTTAATTGTAGTCCCCCCCCCTTCCATACAAATCTGCTAAATAATCATACCCTCCTTACTGGTAATCACTAAATTAATTACAGCTGCGCGCATCCCGCGCGGCTGCGATAAAGTCCCTAAACAAAGGACTGGCGGCGGTTGGCTTGGATTTGAACTCCGGGTGGAACTGGACGCCCAGGCCCCAGGGATGATCCGGCCATTCCACACATTCCACCAGACTTCCATCGGGGGTAAAGGCGGCGGTTTTAAGCCCCGATTCGGTCATTTCCTTACGGTATTTGTTGGAGAATTCATAGCGGTGCCGGTGGCGCTCCCAGATGTTTTTTTCTTTGTAGGCCGCCAGTATATGGGTGCCCGGTTCCGCCACGGTTTCGCTCTTTCCCAGCCGCATGGTTCCCCCGTAGTTCTTCACATCCACCTGCTCCTCCAAAAGGCTGATCACCGGATGCTTTGAATCCTGGTCGAATTCGGTGGAATCCGCATCCTCCCAGCCCAGCACATGCCGGCCCCAGTCGATCACCATGATCTGCATCCCCAGGCAAATCCCGAAATAGGGGACCTTGTTGGTCCGGGCCCAGGCCGACGCCTTGACCATACCGTTAATGCCCCGCTGGCCGAAGCCGCCGGGCACCAGAATGCCGTCCAGCCGGGCCTCCGCGGCGCTGGAGGCCCCCAGAATACTGTCGGGGTTATCGGTTTCTTCCAGCCGGGTGGAGTCGATTTTAACCAGCTCCACCGCCACCCCGCATTCCAGCCCCGCATGGAACAGGGCCTCGTATACCGATTTATACGCGTCATGGAGCTCCATGTACTTACCCACAATGCCGATCCGTACCTTTCCCTTGCGGCCGGCGAAACGGTCCATCATGGAATACCAGGGGGCCAGCTTTGCGTGGCGGCTTTCCACTCCCATCTTCTTCAAAACTACCTGATCCAGCTTCTGATCAAAGAAAACAATCGGTATTTCATAAATAGTAGTATCTACATCGTAGGAAGTAAAGACCGCTTCACTTTCCACATTGGTAAAAAGGGCGATCTTGCGGCGGGTGGGCTCGTCCAGCATCACCGGGGCGCGGCAAATGAGCACATCGGGCTGAATTCCCATCTCCTGCATGGCCTTGACCGAGTGCTGGGTGGGCTTGGTCTTGAGCTCCCCCCCCGCCACTTCGGGGATCAGGGTTAAATGGACCGAAATAGCGTTGGCCTTACCCGATTCATGAATAAGCTGGCGGGCCGCTTCCAGGAAGGGAATGGACTCGATATCCCCCACGGTGCCGCCGATCTCCACGATAACCACATCGTTGTCGGGGTCTTCCCTGGCTACCGCCAGAATCCGGCTCTTGATCTCGTCGGTGATGTGGGGGATCACCTGGACGCAGCGGCCCAGAAAGCGCCCCTCCCGCTCCTTCCGGATCACCGACTCGTAGACCTGGCCGGTGGTGACCGAATTGGCCCGGGAAAGGGGGCTCCCGGTAAAGCGGGCATAGTTTCCCAAGTCCAGATCCGTCTCGGCCCCGTCATCGGTGACATATACCTCACCGTGCTGGTAGGGGCTCATGGTACCGGCGTCTACATTGATATAGGGGTCGCATTTGACCATACGGACATTCAGCCCCCGGCTTTCCAGCAAAGCCCCCAGGGAAGAAGCGGCCACACCTTTCCCCAAACTGGAACACACTCCCCCTGAGATAAAAATAAACTTATTCATGTAAACACATTATCCCGAGCCGGGCATAGTTGGTCAACAGCCTGTTTCAAATCTCCCTTTTTCCAAAAATCTCTATCGATAGCGCCATATATCATGACGTAAATAAAAAAAGGGGCTATACTGATGAAAAGGGGATTGCGGTAATGGCTGACATGCAAGTGCTGGATCGAAGCACCGAAATAGAACAATTCCCGGAACAAGATATAAGGCTAAACCCCGGGGAAAACCCAGAAAACACGGCGAAAAAGGTGTTTTTCCTGTATCCCAACAGCGTAATACAGGATGAGCTGCTTTCCGTCCTTATTATGGCGGGCTACGAAATCTATACTCTGCGGGATCACACCCGGGCCTATCAGGTGCTTGCCCATTTTAACGATTCCATCATGTTTATCAATATTGACCGGGGCCTTGAGGAGCCGCAGTGGGAAGTCTATATCAGGGAAATTCTGAATAATCCAAAAACCAAAAACTGCCGTCTGGGAATACTCTCCTATAATTCGGATTATAAACTTATGGAAAAATACCTGATGGATATTGGGGTGCAATGCGGATATGTCCAGCTTAAATTGGGGCTTAAACCCAGCACCCGAATCCTCCTTAATGTTCTGGAAGCGGTCGAGGCCCGGGGCCGGCGGCGGTGTATCCGGGCTAACTGCGAGGATGAAATCAACTCTACGGTGAATATCAAAAAGGATGATCGCCTGCTGAACGGAAAGCTGGTGTATATAAGCGTCGCAGGCATCACCGTGCGGTTTGACAAGGCTGTAGATTTTAAAGATAACGAAAAACTGACAGATTTCCAGCTGCGTCTCTGGGGAATGCCCATCACGGTCCAGGCCACGGTAAGGGGAACCTGCCAGGGCCAGGCCAATGTGTGGATATTCCTTTTTGAACCCGGTATGCGGGATGAAGACAAGGAGACTATTTACTATTTTGTCCGGTACTGCCTTAACCGCTACATGGAACATCTTGAGCTGTAAAACGCAGCTGCCCATGGGATCATTCGCAGAAAGCGGGATTGACAGTGTTCTTCGCAGCTCTTACTATAAATAGTATGGCGGATGTTGTATTTTTTAGCGATGCCGACTTTGAGCAGTATCGTACCCTGATCTACAACGAAAGCGGTATTCACTTTACCGCTACAAACCGGTCCATCCTGGAAAGCAGGCTGAAGGAACGGCTTCGTGAAAAGGGGATAGACTCGGTAAAAACCTATTTTGCCTCTATTGCTAAGGACAAGGAAGAATTAAAGAGCTTCCTTGATTCGATCACTACTAATTTGACCCGGTTTTTCCGTAATCAGGCCCATTTTGACGCCCTTGAACACTTTGTGGTACCTGAATTGATGAAGATCAAAAAGGCTGTGGGGAATAATACCCTCAAAATCTGGAGCGCCGGTTGCTCAACCGGGGAAGAACCCTTTACTATTGCAATGCTTTTAAGTGAAATTCTCCCCCCGCCCTGGAAATTCGAGATTGTAGCCAGCGATATCAGCCTTAAATGCCTTATGTCCTGCAAGGAAGGGTTCTATGCGGAGAGCCGGATCACCGGTATCCCCGACAGCTACCTTAAAAAATACTTTGATAAGGTGGAGGGGGGCTATAAGGTCCACGCCGACATCATGTCCAAAATACGTTTTGACTACCATAACCTGAAAAATGATTCGGGTTTGCGGAATCAGGACCTGGTTTTTTGCCGGAATGTGATTATTTATTTTGATGAGGCTGCCCAGCTGGCGGTTATGGGCCGTTTTTGGGAATCCATGGCGTCCAAATCTTTCATGTTCATCGGTCATTCGGAATCCCTTTTTGGCATGAACACCAAATTTGAGTTTGTCAAAACAGAGTGGGCAACCCTGTACCGAAAATTTATCTAATAACCGTACCTATAAGGAGACACCTGTGGCTGACGAAGTTTCAGTTTTGATTGTAGACGACTCCGCATTGATGCGTAACCTGATAGGCAGAATGGTCGAGGCTACTCCCGGCCTGGCAATTGCCGAAAAAGCCATGAATGGCATCTTTGCCCTGCAAAAAATTCCCCGGGTTAACCCCGATGTGATTGTTCTGGACCTGGAAATGCCCGAAATGAACGGCATTGAGTTCCTGAGGGAGCGGAAAAAGCAGGGCATTGAAATCCCGGTGATTATCCTTTCTTCGATAGCCCGCCGGGGCGCAGAAATTACCATGGAAGCCCTTGCCCTGGGGGCCAGTGACTTTATCCAGAAGCCCTCCGGCTCGGTCTCCGAAGACCTGCATCTGGTTAAAGACACCCTTACGGGGATGCTCCTGGGCTACGGCGGCCAGTACCGGCGTACCCACGGGCGGAAGGTCCTGAGTCCCGCCGAAGCGGCGGCAAATGCTGCGGCAAGCGCCGGCGCAAAACCGGCCGCCGTGGAAAGCCCTAACAAGGCCCCTTCGGTTTCCTCTATTTTGGGGATTTCCGGCGCCGCCGGTCCTGCCAAACCGCTAACCCAAATCCGCAAGCCTGCAAAAACAGAAATTATCGCCATCGGCATCTCCACCGGGGGACCCGATGCCCTGCGGGTGGTTTTTGCCAACCTCGACGCCGACCTTCGGGTCCCCATCGTGGTGGTCCAGCACATGCCCCCGGGATTCCGAATGACCGATGAACATGAAAGATTTGGACGCCATGGATTCCCAAAAACGGCCCATAACCGCCAGCTGGGCAGCCTCATCAAAATAAATAATCACATTC
>BNVE01000159.1 GCA_025997875.1 Spirochaetia bacterium | reverse complement strand
TCTCTGTTCGCTCTCGCGGATACTTTCAAATCCTCTTGAGAGGGTTCTCCGGGCTACACCATGGTAAGATTTTTAACCTGAAGAATCCGTTCCCTTCGGTAAGATTTTTATGTAAGGAATTGCGGAATTCGGATGCAGTGGGGACAGCCCTAGCTCAAATGCTCGGCTTTGCCACTTTCGGCGATCTGATGGCTGCCGCCTCCCGCAGGCAGGAAGGTGGTGCGGCATGATGAAACAAACCTTCAGTCTGAACGATGGCAGTATTTTGACTTTGCCGGTCATCAGCCAAAAAAGCAAATCCTTTGATGCGATGGATATTCAGATTTCCAAGGTTGTGGACCTGAACATCTGGAGCTTACATCCTGCGGTGCTGTCGCCCCTTATCGGTACATCTATGAGGAAATTTCCAAGGACGATGCGGTGATCTATGCCCGCTTCATGGGAGAAGAGAATATCGCTAACAACTTTAAATGGGCGATAAAGGAAGGCGCGGCATGAAAACCTACATGGTCAATGTTGTGGTATTGGATTGGGGCGATAACCTTGTATCAACGTATGAAACCATAGAGGAGATTAAGAAAAATTGGTTTCAGGATGTAAACCAGTTCGTTACGGATAACAAAATAAACCCGGACGGTGATAACTGGTATCCCTATTTTTCTGTTGAAGAAGGAAATGGCGATATCCATGATCTTTCCTTTGCGGAACTTCAGGGGAGTGCGGCATAAATGGAAAAATGGCTGACCCATAACGAGATCGCCCAACTGGTATCTCGATCCAAAGGATGGATTATCCAAAGGGCAAAAAATGAGTGTTGGCCATACCGCAGCTATGCGGCGAGAGGTGGCAAGGAACGCCGATACCATCTAGCGAACCTCCCGGAGGACATCCAGACCGCCTATGCCGCCAGTATAAAAACCACCTTAGAAGACCTTCAAAACCAATTAAAACCAGCTTCAAAAGTAGAAAAGAAAATCGATATCCCCCGCTATTCAGGCAGGGGAGCCAAAGCCGGGGAAGTAAAACCCCTGGACAATACCCCCGCAGAATACCTACAGATCGCCGCTACCCGCCGGAAGGTCCTGGAAGCCTACAGCGCATCCGGCCTTACCGCCGGGCAGTTTGTAACCGCCTACAATAACAGTGTGGCGGTACCGGAACTCCGGGGCCAGCTTGGACCCTACGGCGATATTTCCACGCAGTCCAGCCTGTACCGATGGCTGGAACGGTATGAACAGAACGGCCTCGCCGGACTTGCCCCCCAATATGCCAAGCGGCGGGGCGGGAGCGGGGCCTCCCTTGATGAACAGGCCAAGGAACTGATCCAGGCCATTTACCTTGATTCGCATAAACCGTCCTGCCGAACCGTGGAGCGGGACATCCGTCAATTCGGATATAACCTCAACTACTCAATCATAAACCGCTACATCCGGGATGAGATTCCCGCCTCGGTAAAAACCTTTTACCGCATGGGAGAGAAGGCTTATCATGACCGCTTCGATCCGTATATCACCCGCGATTATACCCTTTTCAAATCCATGGAATGGGGAGTGGCGGACCATCACCTTTTTGACTTTGTAATAAAACACAAGGGCCGCATCTTCCGCCCCTGGCTTACCCGGTTTGATGATATGCGGAGCCGCAAAATTACCGGTTGGCATATTGATGTAGTCCCCAATACCCTGACCATCCTCCGCGCCATGAGCATGAGCGTTGAGAACTGCGGAACATTTGACAATCTCCTGATCGATAACGGGAAGGATTTCAAAAGCTATTGGTTCGCCGGAAATACCTGGAAACAGCGGCGCATGAAACTGGATAAGGATACCTGTGACCTTGTTGAAGGTGTTCTGCATGACTGTGGAACCCTGGCGCATTTCTGTATCCCCTACCGGGGGCAATCAAAACCGATAGAGCGGGCATTCCGCACGGACATTGAGTTATTTGAAAAGCGGATGGAGACCTATGTTGGATCGAATACCGCTCAACGTCCGGATGAAGCAAAGCTGTATTGGGGCCGGATAAATGGCCGGGATAAGATCGACGTGGAGCTTACCCTTGAGGATGTCCGCCGGATGTATGCGGAATATGTCGAGTGGTTTAATAACGAGTGGCACCATACCGGGCAGGGCATGGATGGGAAAACCCCACAGCAGGTTTATGAAGAGACCCGGGGGCCGCGAAAAGATATCCCGGAGGAGATGCGGAAATACATCTTCACCCGCCGGGAAAAACGAACCGTCCAGCGGAACGGGGTCACTATTGACGGCATCGAATACTTCAATCCGCAGATGGTCCAGTATATCGGTACCGAGGTTGAGGTCCGCAGGGACATTAATAAAATCGGAACCGTATCCCTATTCCTACTTCCCGAACGAACCTACCTATTTGAAGCCGAAAGCGATGTTCTCAAAGACTTCGGCATCCCGGAAGAAAATATGCGAGCCCAACGGAAAGCGCAAAAGACCGCACGTAATCATTTGTCCAAGTTTGCAAGAAATGCATCTGAAATCCGCCAGAGTATAAAAAGCCCTGCGGAACTGATGGCAGAGGAAGTAACCAATGCCCAGGATGAACGGCAAGTGGTGAATGGCGATCCGCTTTCCGGCCCGGCTCTACAGATATCGGAATTCCCGAAACCGAAAAAAAAGAAATACAAAGGGATTTTTGATGTTGATTAAAGGATATCCCCGCCTCGTAGAGGTGGATAAAAAAGCACATACAAGGAGCGAGATTGTATGAGTGACATTTTTGATGAAGGACTTTATAAGAGGTTCTTCGACGTAGTTGGTTCCCCGGAAGAGGGGAAGCGGATTAGCCAGAGCAAGGCGGCTCAAGCCCTCGGCTATTCATCAGGCGTTATTTCCGCCTACAAGGGCCGGAGCTATAACGGCAACGTAAAAGAGGTTGAGGCTCGGATCGAGGCATGGCTTAACCGGGAAGCCCGGCGGCTTGCAACGATGGAAGTTCCTACTGCGGAAACAACCACGATGGAACAGGTGCGGAGGGCAATCACCATCGCGCAGGATGAGGCCGATATCGCCGTGATCATCGGGGAAGCGGGAACCGGAAAAACCACTGCCCTCCGGCAGTACGCAAAGGAAAGCCATTCCGCCCTGCTGATAGAAGTCGATCCGAGCTTCTCCAAGGTTGTCCTGATGAACGAGATCGCCCATGCCCTTGGCGTGGAGGATAAGGGCGGCATGAACGCCGTTATTGATCGGGTAGTCGATACCCTGAAGGATCGGGACGCAGTCCTGATAATTGATGAGGCGGATTATCTTTCCGATAGCTCCCTTGAGCTTATCCGCAGGATAATAAATGACAAAGCCCATACCGGAGTCGTGCTGGTCGGCCTACCCCAGCTTGAGTATAAAATCCGCAATCTCCGCAATGATCACGAACAACTTATAAGCAGGGTTGGGGTCTTTGTGAAACTCGGCAAATTGAAAAAAGCTGATGCGGAAAAAATCATCACCGGGGTCTGGCCGGAACTTCCCAAGGAAACCCTTGATACCTTTGTCAAAACAGCTAACGGATCAACCCGCACCTTGGTGAAACTCATGGGCCGGGTCCACCAAATCATGGGTATCAACCGGGCGGAAAAACCGGACGGCGATATCATCGCTGCCGCCAGCGAATTGCTGATGAGGTAGGAGGGAATTATGAAAATTACCTCGCACAATAAGATCGTTTTTGCGGAATATCTAAAACCACTTCGGGAATTGGAGAGAGCCTTTCGGTCTTCGGGATTAGATGTAACGTTTAAGGCGGTTACATCAGATACTGACAGCAAGTATTTAGAGATTCTATACGCTGGCAGACGTAATCGTGTTATTTCAATCGAAGGTGACAGTCCGGCACAGGCAATCAAACTTTAAACAGAGGGAGGGGAACTATGAAGGGATGGATTTACCGGAGGGCAATGAACCTCAAGGATTGCGGGGAACGGATAAAGCCGAGATTTATCGGTGACATTGTTCGGGACATCGGGCTGACGGTCAGGGAGTGGATTCTCGGCCATACAACGGTGGTCACACCGCACAGGGGCAGGTAATGAGTACCAGTGATCCCTATGCCCTTAATTTTATCGGTCTTATTAAGGCAATGGGCGCACGTCTCCAGGGCGGTGCTTATTGGATTGTTAAATTAGCCTTTCATCCTGAAATGGCTAAATATATTAAAGCGCACGGAGGTAAACATGGCGCGGCTTAAACCCCAGGTGGGGAAAATCAACACCCTTGATGAAGCCAATCTGGTTCTCAAGGAAATCGGGCTTTTGGAGCATGAGCTTCAGAGCATTGACACCGAAGCCCACAAGCAGATCGCGGAGATCAAGGCTGATGCGGCAAAGAAGGGGGAAGCGATCCGCAAACGGATTGCCGATGACTCCGCACTGCTCGGTGCCTATGCCGAATACAACCGGGCGGACCTCTTCAAGGACAGGAAGAGCGTCCAGCTCTCCTTCGGCAGTTTCGGGTACCGGAAGAGTACATCCATCAGCGTCAAGAAAACCACGCTGGAACTTCTCAAAAAACTGAAACTGGACAGGTATATCCGGGTGAAGGAAGAGCCGGACAAGGAAGCGATGGCGGAGCTGGACGATGAGACCCTCCACCAGGTTGATTCGGTTCGGAAGGTCAAGGATGACTTCTTCTGCGAGGCTGACAAAGAGGAAGTCAATAAAGAACTTCTCAAGGAACAGGTTGCCTGAAAACAGAATACCGGCGGCCAGGGTTTGGCCGCCATGTCAAAGGAGCGAAAACATGAAGAATAAATTATCAGATCTTAATAATCACCTGTTCGCCGAGATTGAGCGGCTGGGGGATGAAGATTTGAAAGGCGAAGACCTTGCTGAAGAGATTAATCGTGCCCATGCGATTACCAATGTCGCCGCGCAAATTATCAACAGCGGAAATCTTGTCCTGAAGGCAAAATTGGCCATTGATAATGCGAATGACGACATAAAGATTCCGCTTTTAACGGACTAAGGTATGCACAGATATTCTGAAAAGGAAATAAAATTCCTGGAAAAGAAAATAAAAGGCCGGACCATCGGTGAATTGGCGGCCCTTTTTAATCAGCGTTTCGGTCTTGAGCAAACTGAAGCCGCGATCCGCTTTATAACATCCGACCGTGGATTCAGTAATGGCGCTCCACCTCCGCATAACTATTCCGCCAAGGAAATAAGGTTTCTTGAAAAGCATGCGGAGGGCCAAAGTTTTATTGAATTAGCAGAGCTTTTTAATAAACACTTTGACCTCCGCTTGGAGCATTCGGCAATTAGGGCGGCTTGCCATAACCGTGGGATAACAAACGGCCTGGATTATAGATTCCAGGCTGGATTTGAACCGTGGAACAAAGGATTAAAGGGATGGTCGGCCCCGGGGACTGAAAAAACTAGGTTCAAGCCAGGGAATATACCCGCAAATTATATGCCTGTGGGATCGGAGCGGATAAATTCGGATGGATATGTTGACGTTAAAATAGCCGATCCCAACAAGTGGAAACAAAAACATCTGATCATTTGGGAGAAAGCAAACGGACCGGTACCCAAGGGTCACGTAATTATTTTTACTGATAAAAACAAGTTGAATATAAAACTAAAAAATCTTCTCATGGTTTCCCGGGCGGAATTGGCCATTATGAATCATATTGGTTTGATTTTTGAAAATGCTGAATTAACCAAAACGGGCAAATTAATTGCAGACGTAAACCTTGGAATTGCTGACCGTAAACGAGGGGCCCGTCACCGGAAAGCCAGACGGAGGGCAAAATGATCATTTTATCATACATCTTCATCGCGGTAGTTCTTTTTTTCTTGACAGTCTTTGCATTCGGACCTTACGCCCTGGGCATGATGGACAAGCGGAAAAACGCTATTAACAATGGGTATTCAGAAGATGCCAATACCAAAAGGAGCGAATATGAGAAACGATAATGCGGCAAGGAACACCCCACTTCCTATCTCGAATAAAAAAGGGAAGATGGCTCTGATTCATATTGCCAAAAACGCAGTGGAAATTACGGATGAAGACTATCGGTCTTTATTGTCCGGGGCGGCCGGGATCGACAGCGCTGCTGATCTTGAATGGGAATATCAGTTCTCCGCTGTTATGAAGGCCTTTGAGAACCTTGGATTCAAAAGCAGTAAGAGGGGTGGAAAAACCCGCCCCCAATGGACTGATGAATGGGGCGGTACCGCCGGGCAGAGGGCCAAGATTGAGGTGATGTGGCGAACCTGCGCCCGGAATAAAACCGATAAGGCTCTCCGGGCTTTCATAAAACGGATTACCCATGTGGATCATCCCCGTTTTCTTAATGCGGCCCTTGCCCGGAAGGTGATCATCGCCCTGGAGGTCATGATGAAGAAGGCAGGATTTGATCCGGTAACTGGAAAGAAGGAGGCAAAATAATGTTTTGGCAAAAGAGCTTATTCAAAAGAAAAACCGCAGAGCAAGCCCTTGAACTGGCTTCATGGGCGCGGGTCGAGATCAACGATCTGCGTTTGGCGTTAAAGGCAGAGCAAGCCAAACTAAAAAAAATCGAAAACAACCTGGGAAAACTTGAAGGGTTGCTTTCAGAACTGAAACAGGGAGAATTGTTCGTGGAATGATGAAAAAAAATGTCCAGCTACCCACGCATGAACAGATTATTGACTTTCTGAAAAACAAGCAGGAGCCGGTGAGTGTAAATAAAATCGCCAAGGCTTTTAGCGTAAGCCGGAATGCTGCGTTGGTACGGATCGCCACACTGACCTTTGAGAATCCTCTGTTGGCCGAGGACGAGCAGGGGCGGATATACCTCAAGAAGGATGTGAAATGAATTTACTTGGACTTGAATTACCTGACGAAATGGATTTTAAGGATGCGCGGGATTTTCTTCATCAGAATTTGACACTCTCGAAAAAGGAACTTCTGCGTTTGTTTATCAAAAAATATGGCGATAGGATAAATGGTAAAGCCTTCGCTTATTTATTGCCGTTCATGTTTCATGCACTGAAGTATAAGGGGGAGTGATGGTTTGTAATTATTGTGGAAAAGAATTCAGTGAAGGTATCCATGGTACGGTCTCTATTGAGCTGGAAGAGGAAAAAATATGTCTGAGGTGTTCTATTCGATGTTTTACACTCTCTTGTAAAAGAGTAAAAAAAGTAATGCGGGAGATGTACCCTCCTCAAAAAAGAGGGATTAAAAAAACCAAGGGGAAAAGCAAATGACAAAAAAGCGGGTGACAAAAGCGGTCAGGGAAATGCTTCAGGAGATGGCGATAAAACAAAGAAAGCGTACCAAAGAATGGAAACGGAAAAACTTTGAAGATGCACTGGCCAAAGAAAAGCTGGAAACATACGGAGACCTTTTTGGGGTATTCTGCGGTCTTTCCCATAAGGCAATAGAAGCCGCCGCTTGCCGGAAAATAGAAGAATTAGCGGCGCGGGGATTTAATGCCCAACAAATTATTGATTATATGGAGCCAAAAAAATGAAAAGGATATACATCTGCGGAAAAGTAACCGGCGATCCGAATTACCAAAAGAAATTCCTGGAGGCGGAAGAACGTCTGCATCTCGCCGGAGTATGGCCGGTAAGTCCTGCATCCTTTATTTCTAAAAACACGGAATGGTTAAAGGCCATGCGGCTGGCAATTCGGGAACTGGTGCGGTGCGATGGCATTGCGCTTTTACCGGACTGGAAGCAATCGAAGGGCGCGAAAATTGAAGAGCGCCTCGCCCGTGATTTGGGCTTGGAAGTAAAGCCCATTAGTCAGTTTGTAAGGGTTAAACCTATTGATAACCCCACTTAAATCCTTGTCTGCCCTCTCTGTGAGAGGGTTTTTTACTATCTGTGCTGAATTACTAAATGCGCATTTACCAATTTCCATAAAAAAAGAGTAGATTTCTTGAAACATTCTGGACAATTCGCTTGCGTTATTATTCTGCTAGTAGCATAATTAAAACATAAGCCGAAAGGCAAAGGAGAATGAGATGGTCAATATGTATGGCGATAGGATGTTTTGGTACGAGGTTCTTGGACCTGCTGATAAATTCGGCGAAAGCGAAGGGATCGGCTTCATTGACGATTATACAAAGCCAGCCGCAACCCTCCAGCTTCGGGAGGCCATCCGGCGCGGAAGGTTCCCCAAAGGCTCCAGCCTTTACCGGGATATAACAACGGATGCCAACGCCGCCAAAGCGGGAAACACCGTAAGCCATTACGATGTTTTTATCAAATATTAAGGAGAGAACGATGGAAGAAGTGAATCAGGAACTGGCAAATATCCAGGAGATCAGGGATGCGCTGGTTGGCATGAAAGGCCTTACCAAGAGGCAAAGATCGGAAATAGCCGGTTGGATCGCCTGTGCGATAACAAACGGTTATCGGATTGCCGGACAGGAGAAAAACGAAGAGACCCTCCAGCTGGCAACTTGGAATCTTACAGGAATTTAAGGAGAAGACGATGGAAAAGATGAACCTTTTAGAAATGACGGATGAAGCCTTGCAAGAGGCGCGGATTGCGGTGTATGGGAAAATTGAAGCCCTCCCCGCACGGTTCCCAATTAGCGGATATGAGGTTTATTGGGAAGAACGAGCCGGGTATGAATTCGTAACCGGTGAAGACGGCCACAGCCAGATGGTACATTCCCCGACCTTATACATTAAGCCAACCACAAGGGATTATCACCGCGATTTGAACATCGAAATAAAATTGGATGGCTCTGTAAAGAATTATTCCTTTTACTCCTCAAGTGGAAATAACGAAGATGAAGCCGCCGAAACGGTAAAGTATTATCAGGCATGCCTCA
>BNVE01000158.1 GCA_025997875.1 Spirochaetia bacterium | reverse complement strand
GAAAAAGAAGCGTTCGGCTATGTCGCCTATCTTAATACGGTTTATATAAACCGTATTTGTCCCAACCCCGCCTATTCAGGCGGGCAGCTTACACTATTTTAGGGGGTTTCAAAATGCAGTGCATTACTACTATTCAGGATGTAACATCCTATATCAAAAACAATTCGTCTTGGTCAGAGGCCACCATTCAAAACGTCTTTATTTCTTTAGGGTATAGCCCGAAAGACCAACGGCGGGAAAGTTTCAGGGAACTTTCCGGTAACCTTGCGGATTGTTCAAAACATGGAGCGGACGGCGGCTTTTCCGGTTTTTGCTACCACAGCGAAACAATCGCCTTTTTCATGCACAACCGCCGGGACATTTTAAAAAACCTTGAACTATTGGCGGGGGACTTAGGGGAGGACATCATAAAAATGGTTCAGGGCTTCGGCGTATTCCGCTCTGCCATGCCCCCCTCTGCCGGGGAAGTAGGTAAAGCCCTATGGGACACCGGCAAGGTACAGGAAAACTTAACGGAACTTTATAACGTGTTTTCTTGGTTTTGCTTGGAAGAAATCTCCCATGTCTGGTACAGATATTTGGAAGATAATCCCGCTTACTACGCAAAATTAACCGCATAAAGAAAAAGCCGCCCGGTTATCACGCCGGACGGCTTTACTTTTCAATGATGGACAGGTGAACGGCTACGGATTACCACCGCCGCCCCCACCACCACCGGAAGCCGCCTTGGTTTTCAGGATCACCATGTTTCCCTGTGGACGGGTAACGAGGAAACCATCCCGCTTGCGGAACCGCAGGAACAGTTCCCCGTACTCCATTGATTCCGTGGTCCCGTCAAACTTCTTGATCTCAATTCCCCTCCGGCTCCCGTGCTGAATCCGTTTAGGATTCATAAAGACCGCAAACGCTTGATTCGCTCCAATGTCCGTAAGCTGCGGCATGATGGAAACTTCGTGATACGGATACAGGTCCAGTTTTCCCGGCATTGCTTCAGTAGGCCGCCGCCAAATCGGGCGCCCGTCATCGTCCTCAATGTTGGCGATATGATTTAAAACCGTTTCATGGAGGAACCAGGCGCAGTCCTTGCGTTCTTCGGCGGGAACCTTGTAAACAGCGTCCCTAAAGTCCTTCCACGTCAAGGCGTTAATATCAGCCCCGGCAATCTGAACCTTGACCGTCCCGTCCACCTCCATCACCCCGGTAAAGGGATCATCATCGGCAAGGAGACATTGACGATCAAATTCTTGCCCATAAGCTTCCGTAAACTCCTCGATGAAGATTGCCCCAAGGTCCACAAAAACATCCTCCTCGAATTCGTCAAACCACGGAATAAAGCCGGCCAGGGTGTAGGCTTTCAGTTCCACCCGCTGCGCCCCCTGTGGTTTGCTCCCCGTAATGGCTTGCCCGTAAGCGGTAAGCCAATGCAACTGAACGCCGCCCCGGTTCCGTGTCGGCAGGAAGATTGAAGGCCCCATCATCGGGCGATGGCGGACCAGACCCATCATCACCGATTTTTTTGCTGCGTCCTGCATGATCTCCGTTTCATAAATCGGATTGATCAAGTATTGATCATTCGTGGCCATGTTCCCCATCGGTTCACCGAGCGCCGCTTTATTAACCGTCCAGCCCTTTTCCCCCCAGGCAACGTCCTTCGGGTTTGTCCAGTTATCCGCCTTGAAGTTCGGCGAGAAAGACAGGTCCGCCAGCGTCTTATGGTTCCCCGCCCAGGCCGCCGCAATCCCCTTACCGATGGAGTAGCACAGTTCCCGCCGTGTCAGTTCCTTGGGATAAGCCGCTTTCACTTTCAGTTCATCCCGCAAACTCTTTACCGTAGCTTTCAGGGCTTCGGTCTCTGCCTCTTGCCCATCGGTAACCGCCTCCAGCGTCTTGACGATTTCTTCAAGGATGAATTCCTTTTCCCGGAAGTATTCCGCCGCCCTAGTCTGATCGGTAAAGCCCGATGCTTCGACCTTTTTCATGGCCGCCAGCTTCGCCTTTATCGCCGCAATTAGTTCTTTACCCATACTTTACGCTCCTATAAACCCACCCCAAAAATCAGGGCTTGATTTCCTGTTGTTAATATCCGCCGTTTTCGCCAACGCATAAGGATTAGCTGGAACATTGCACACGCTGAATTCCAACAATTCCTGTTTGCGAAAAATCAGGGACGTACCATCTTCGCTATCTTTCTTCGACGGTATTTCAATCTCAATAGGCCGGAACCCCACGGACCCCGCCCGGATCACCCCCGCCTTAACCCGTTCCCCGATGGACCAGCCGAAGGGATCAAATTCCTTGCCGTTAAAAATGATGGACCCCCGCAGCCCCTTGTCATCGGCGATAATATTTTCCGCCCTGCCAATCGCCGGAATATCAAAGCAATGCGCCCACTGGATCACCGGGTTTTTCAGGTAACACAAAAAATCCCAACCCGCCGGATCAATCCGCTCACTCATGCGATCCATGTCAAAGGTTGAGAATACCCACGGAACACCGCCGCCGCCTTCTCCATCGGCAAGGGCAAAAGGAGCCGGGGCAATCAGTTCAATGTCAGATGACACTTTTACCGCTTGCCCTTCCTGCTTTACCCCCAGGAATTGTAAAAGCCCTTCACTATTCATTTCTTCAAATTGGCCACCCTTATAGCGTATTAACATATAGCCCCCTTGTTACAAACTGAAATCTTCCCGGTGAATTTCATCCAACAGGAAACATTGCTTAAAAAGCCCTGTACCGTTTTTCACGCAATAGGACTCAAAAATCGCCCGTTTATGTGTTTCCACCGTCTTAATACCAATCCCCAAAATGTCCGCTATCTCCCGGCCCGTCTTGCCGTCCAAAATCAGGCGCTTAACATCTTCCTGCCGGGCCGTTACATCCGGCCTCAAATCCGGTATATCATCGGGTAAGTTTAAGTAGGCTTCCTCGACATTCCGGGAAGTATAATCTTGATTATGCAGTACCGCTTTTATACCCCGCCTGAACGTGCTTAACCCGCAATTAAAATCAATAACGCTCCGGGCCCCAAAGCGTAAAAAATCCACCAGCCGTTCCGGTTCGTATGTATTGACATTGACCACCGCAATATTGAGGTCTGGCCGGTCCTGTAATAAAAGACCGACACGCCGGGGCAGATAAAACACAGCGTCAAGCAAGATAAGTTCAGGGCTTAACATACTAATGAGCCGGTTAAGGTCTCTGCCCCCTTTCGTGGTTGTCATAACCCGCCGCAGGCGTAATTGTTTCAGAAAGTACACACCGAGAAGATTAAGACTTTCCGAGCGGCTTACTAACAGAACCGGGCTAAGTAGTTTCATTATCCCCCCCTTCGCCCTTCGTGGTGGGTATCATGTTTTTAGGCCGATACCAGACATCCCCCCAGGGCTTTTTCTCCTTCCCCCTTTCTTGTAAAACTTCATTTATCGTTTTTAATCCCGCTTGAATTTCCGCTATGTCCCTTCGGCTTTGTGAATCTTCGCTTTCCTGCAATTCGGGAATATCCCACAGGTCAAATTTTCCGGTTTCTTTCAGACCAAAGCGGATAAAAAATTGGGTTTCTAAAATACTCTCAAATTGCCGTAATGTCGGAATGAGCGTATATTGCCAAAAGGCGCTATGCTGTTCTTGCGTGTCCTTCCCGGATAGAGCAGTAGACTTGTCAGATATATTGGCGACCCGTGGAGGTATGCCGTACTTGGCGAGAATGGTATATAAGTTCCAGCGTTTTAGTTCAAAAAGTTTTATGACATCAGGAGAAAAGGAAAGGGGCTTGAAGTTGGTCCCCTTGCCGAGTACCGCAATTTTCCGCCCTGCTTTAATCGCCCCGTATTTGCTTTCCCACCGTTTTTCCAGTGCGTCCGCTTCTTCGGGTCTTACGACTTGATCGGTTTTGAGAATCCCCATCGGGATTGCATTGTTTTTTAATAATTGGCTATTGGCCTTGTTTGCAAAATAGTCCTGCTCCAGTTCCAGGGCCAGAGCCGCAAGCGGATTAACGCCCCGTACCGGATTCCACGGGTTCCAATCCCGGAATTGGAATAGTTCATCGTTCAGGATAGGGATACTTTCAGTTCCGGTATCATAAAACCAGCGGCGATTAGCACCCCTAAAAATTCCGGCCAAATCCCCCATTTTGCAGCCTTCATTCCGTAAGCGCCTGGGGTCCAGGATAAATAATTCTTTAGGAATTCCACCGGAATAATCCGGCCCGGCCCACCAGAAAGCCTCTCCCTCTAAGTACCACCAGGCCGCCGTTTCTTTCCAAAGGTCATGTCCCGACATAAGACGGTTTGGCCTTCGGAAAAGTTCATAGAGCGACCCGCTTGTTACATCATTACCCCCTCTTGTTAAAGCGAACTGCGCACGGGCAATATTGCGGATAAGAATACCAACGGCAATGTTCACCCATGCCGAATATAAGTATGCACCATTTCCAGAGAAAAGGGGTAATAAATCAGTATTAAAATCATCATCCACCGGATTATTTGGCCGGCCATGCTTCGTATGAAAGGTAAATTGTTTTATTTGTTTAATAAGCGGCGTAAATATATTCATTGAGCAATTACCCCCTGCTGCACATCGGAGAATACCGCATAACGCAGAGCGTCCAGATAATGATCATTGACCTTGATGATCTCCCCTGCTTCGTCCCGGCAATAGTCCCAAATTTCAGATAGCACCCCGGTACAATCTTCGCAGACAAAGAACTGCCCCCGTTCTATCTTTGCATTGATAAAATCAATACCGCTTTCCACACTGTTATTTGCTTTTACTCCCCCGGTAATTTCCTGTATCCGTTCCCCGCCGGCCGGATCGCAGTAGACCGGGAAGCCGAACCCGTCAGACCCCACAGAAAACCAACCACGGGCGGTTAATTCTTCGCTAAAAGATTTTGTTGTCATGTTGAAAGCGCCATAATCGGCAAGCACATAAATACTTTCGTTAAGCCAGCCAATTTTGACGTTCGTAATGTTCAAGCCAAAATCCTGCCCGGCGGCAATCCGGTCATATTCCATAGGCATATCCGCCGCTTTCAAAATCATGCTTTCGTCAAATTGTTCATAAATCACGCCCTCCGCCTTTACCCAGGAGCCGTCCCGGAACCGTGCCTTTTGTTTCTCCGGCAGAGCGTCAAGTACATCGGAAATATAATCGTCAGGCAAATGCGCTGCATTGTCCGCAGGATTAAGCAACATCGAGGCGTACAATTCAGGCTTAACCAGCGGATCGCCGTTCAGAAATTGCTGCTTGCGAATAAATATCCGGTACGCCCAATGTAAGGGGCTGCCCGGATTGCAGTCATACAGAAACAGATTGCGGCAGCCCGGAACCCGCATTGCAAGGCGGGAATAAGCCGTAGTTACCGCCAAATAGCTTAATTGGCTAATTTCGTTGAAGTAAATCGTGTTGTATTCATGCCCTAAAATCTTGTCCGCCTGTTCCCGATCCCCTAAGCCGCCTATCCAGATTTCAGAGCCGTTGAACAACGTGATCATGCTTTCGTGGGCCAGATAGTTATAGCCGTTACTGCCAATCGTATTGGTAAGCCAGGGCAAAAGCGTTTCCCGCAGTACAGAACTTCGGGCGTCCTTCGCCCGATACCGGCAAATCAAATGCCGGGAACCCGCAAAGCGGATCGCCCGGTAGATAATCACCATCACCAATACGGTTGTCTTGCCCGACCGGGAGCCGCCGAAAAGCAATATATGTTTAGCGCCGCCCTTCACCAGTTTCAACGCCAGCCGTTGTACCGTAGTGGGCTTGAATACCGTCATACTCAAAGCCCCTCAAATTCGGGAATAAATGTTATTTGCCCATTCTTATCGGTCTGCACTTCCGGTTTGTCTTTTCCCGTAGTCAGTCCCGCAGCCTCACGCTCTGCCCGGATCGCCGTAGACACCCAATCCGTTACCGTCCCCTGTGCCAGTTCCGCCGGGTCCATCAAATCAAGTTTCTTTTCCACCACTTTCAACATTTTGCCGGTAATCGCCCGGTGAACCTTGCCCTGCTCCTCAATGGTTTTCCGCAGCTCCGCCTGTTTCAGTTTGTCGATGTAAGTGTCATAGTCCGCCGCCCGTTCCCGCCACTTATGCGCCGCAGCCCAACCCCGCCAAAGTCGGTAACGCTTCCCCCGTTTCGTTTCGTCCTTCTCCGCTTCCTCTACCGCCCGGCGTATATTCCGTTCAGGGCCGTAGTCTCTATACCCGCAGAACGCCGCAAACGCCGCCGCACTCTCCCCGGTCAGCCGTTCCCAACTCTCAAAGGGCATAAGTTCCGCCCGTACCGCTTCGATGGTCTTGTCCAGGTCAACGCCGTCCATCTTCGCCCCCTTCCTATTCCGGCCCGTCAGCCGCCGCCGCTTTCGCCCCCACGGAAAAAAGATCCTCCCCTTCGAGCGGCGCCATCGCCACCAATCCGCCGTCCTGGTTAATCCATTCGTCAATCTCCGAAGGGCGGAACCGGATCGCCTTAAAAATCTTGTGGAAAGGTATCTGGTGGAGCAGTACATATTTGCGGATCGCCGCCACGCTTAACTTGGTCAGTTTCGCCACATCATCCACATCAAGTAATTGTTCAAGCACCATGCACCCCTAAACCGCAAAGCCCCAGGCCAGATGTCATCCTTGCCGTCAGCCTTGCTGTTGAGAGAAAAATCGCATTGTTTTGTGTGGAAGTATCTAAGGGTTTTCCCTAATTCGTTACTTTTGTTGATTTTTTTTGAGCAAAAAAAGCCCCTACCGCTCAAAACGATAGGGGCCTAAAATCCGGTACTGTACGCCTAGCCGTGCCGGTGCTTTTTCCGTTGAACCATCAGCGCCCGCCTTGTTTCATGCCGTCCCGCCGATATGTACCGCCTTGCCCGGTCCGGTCTCCGTGCCGTTTCCCCAGTATCGTTCCCGTTCGGCGCTTCATCGGCCCATCGGTCCGCCTGCTTAACCGGCTCTTGCAGTAAGATATTGTCCTGAATGTCCTTAACTTCGGCAAAGGCCAGGGTATCAAAATGGGTGTAATGTTCGGTCATGCTCTGTGTTGCGTGTCCAATAATCGACTGCGCCTTAGCGTCAGACACATTGTTCGCCCTCAATGTCGTGTTGAAGAAATGCCGCCAGGCATGAGGCGTCAAGTTCCGTTGTTTCTTTTCGGTTTCGTCAATGCCAATCTTGGATAGCCCGGATGAAAGGGCTTGATTAAACATATACCGGGTAATCGGCGTAGCCCCGCCATCATCGGAAAAAAGAAACTCATTGCCGTTCAGGGCTTTTAACTTGTTCAACTGGTCAATGATAATCGGCGTAGTAGGAACCAGTCGTACATTTTTCGTTTTGGTTTCCCGGTATTCGCCCTTAACAGTATATTGCGCCGCAACCCTAATATAGGTGTCGTATACACAAGACCCTTTAAGCCCCAATACTTCCCCAATCCGCATACCCGAAATAGCCGCCACCATATTGGCAAATTGAGCCAGTTCATGGGCAAAGGCAAATTTTCGCAGTTCCCATTTTTCCCGCTGTTCCTGTTCCGGCCCTGTCAGCAAGGGGACATTGCTTTTCACTTCCGGCGCAAACATCTGTTTGGCCTCCGCAGGGCTCAAAATATCTACCACCTTGCCCTCGGCAGTTAGTTCTTCGACAGCATCCCCAGGGTTAAAGGGGATCAGGTGTTCCTTGACGGCTTGTTTCATCATCAGCCGGAATACCCCAAAAATCACATTAGCCGTGGAGGTCTTTAACTTTTTGGCAGCGCCCGGCGCCAGCACACCCCCGGCCTTACCCTTCCGGCGCTTCGTTTCCTGGTCCGGCAATCCCGTCAAGAACATTTCGCAATCTTCTTCGGTAATCCGGTCCAGCCGCTTCTTACCAAAAAACGGCAAAATCCAGTTCCGTAAATGGCGCTTGTAGGTGTCTATGGTTTCCTGTTTAAGCCCCTTCCGGTTCTTTTTCTTCTGGAGGTACTTGCAGGTATCCCAATCCCACCACCCCTTGGCAAACTCCGCAAAGGTCATAATCTTCTTGCGCTGCGCCGGAATGAGCAGCCCCTCTTTTAGAAGCTGGTCGCACTTCTTTTTTGCCAGCGTTTTAAGGCTCTCCCCGGTAGAATGGGCGGTAATCCGTTCCCCATTCTCGTCATAGCACTGGTAGTAGTAAATCACCTTACCAGAAGCCATTTTCCTCGGAAACAACGTAAAACTAGCCTTTATCCTCATAACATCCCTTCTTTTCCCGAATTCTGCTGTCAGTCATGCTTACAGCCGGGAATTTACCGTTTCAGGTAAAACCACACTTACAACGTAAGTCTTTATGGTAGAAGGAATTATCATACGTTAGGTCAGCCCGCTATCAGGGTTTTCCCTAATTCTCACTTTTTTTGAAAAAATTCGCGTTTTTTTTCATAGCCGCCCGATTTCTTCCCCGCTTAAACCGGTAATTTCTTGAATCATGTCCGCAGAAAGTCCGCGCTGTATATCTATGGTTATTGTAACACGATCCGGTCTTCGCGGCGGCTTGAGAAAGAGGCCAAACGGAACCTGGAGTTGATGTGGCTGCTGAACAAACTGGCGCCGGATTTCAGAACCATAGCTGATTTCAGGAAAGACAACCGGAAAGCCTTGAAGGAAGTGTTCCGGGAGTTTAACCGGTTATGCGACACGCTGCATCTGTATACGAAAGACTATATAGCCATAGACGGGAGCAAGTTCAAGGCGGTGAATGCGAAGGACCGGAACTTCACGCAGAATAAACTCGATGACCGATTGAAAAGGATAGACTGCCATATCACCGAATACCTGCTGATGCTGGATACGGAAGACAAAG